>JBNLED010000223.1:0-22908 GCA_050304755.1 Polyangia bacterium
GGATACCCACTTTTTTTGAGTTCGGGTCACTTCAGACGGGTCGGGTACCCGTTTTATTTGAGTTCGGGTCACTTCAGACGGGTCGGGTACCCACTTTTTTTGAGTTCGGGTCACTTCAGACACCGCCAAGGCGGGCGCCCAGCAGGACAGTCTCAAGCGGGCGGGGATAGTTTGGTTTCTGCGGGCTCAAAGGGGTGTTAGACTATTCGATGATATCGAGGCCATCGAGGACATGGACCTCGGGGAGATCGAAATGGGACTGGAAGAGCGCATCGAGAAGTGGACCGATGAGATAAAGGCCGAGGGCAAAGCCGAGGGATTGGCCAAGGGCAAAGCCGAGGGATTGGCCGAGGGCAAAGCCGAGGGATTGGCCGAGGGGGAAGCTAAAGGGAGGGAGCAGGGCATATATGAGGAAAGAAAGCGGGTGGCTAGGAAGCTGCTCGCGGCGGGCACCCCTGTCGCACAGATTCAGGAGATAACCGGTCTTTCAGAGGATGATATCGCAATTCTCGGGTAATAACCGTCCGTGAGTTTTAACCGCTCAGTCGATTTAGATTGGTCTGACCGATCGGCGACAAGTGGAAGGTGCGACAGCAACTTGCGGAAGAAGGAAAAGTGCGAATCTCCGAGCACGGTTACGATGAATTGGCGGCGGATGGTCTGTATGCTCGGGACTTGCTCGAAGATTTACCAAACACAGAGCCATTGGAGGATTTATCCCGAATTCCACAAGGGCCCCTGTATGCTACTCCTGGCCTTCGGTCCGGGCAAGCTACCGCATGGCCTTGAACGCGTTGATGAGCCCGTTGGTAGAGCTGTCGTGGGCGATGATCTCCCGGTCTCCCTCCAGCTCGGGGAGGATGGCCTTGGCCAGCTGCTTGCCGAGCTCGACGCCGTACTGGTCGAAGCTGAAGATGTTCCAGATGACCCCCTGGACGAAGATCTTGTGCTCATAGAGCGCGATGAGGGCGCCGAGGGTTCGGGGGGTCATCTGCTTGACGAGGATGCTGTTGGTGGGCCGGTTCCCCTCGAAGACCTTGAACGGCAGGAGCGCCTTGATCTCGGCGGCGCTCTTGCCCTGGGCCCTCAGCTCGGCCTCCACCGCCGCCTTGGACTTCCCCTTCATCAGCGCCTCGGTCTGGGCGAAGTAGTTGGAGAGGAGCTTGGCGTGGTGATCCCCCCGCGGGTTGTGGGTCCTCGCCAGCGCGATGAAGTCCGCGGGGATGAGCTTGGTGCCCTGGTGGACCAGCTGGTAGAAGGCGTGCTGGCCGTTGGTGCCGGGCTCCCCCCAGACGATGGGGCCGGTCTGGTAGTCCACGGGCTTGCCGGCGCGGTCCACCGACTTGCCGTTGCTCTCCATGTTGCCCTGCTGGAAGTACGCGGCGAACCGGTGCAGGTACTGATCGTAGGGCAGGATCGCCTCGCTCTCGGCCCCGAAGAAGTTGTTGTACCAGAGGCCGATGAGGGCGAGGATCACCGGCAGGTTCTCCTGGAGGGGGGTCTTCCGGAAGTGCTCGTCCATGGCGTGGGCGCCGCCGAGCAGGGCCTCGAAGTGGTCGTACCCGAGGGTGCAGGCGATGGAGAGGCCGATGGCGGACCAGAGGGAGTAGCGCCCCCCGACCCAGCTCCAGAACGCGAACATGTTGGCCGAGTCGATGCCGAACTTCTCCACTTCCGCCTTGTTGGTGGAGACCGCCACGAAGTGCCGGGCCACGTGGGCGAGGGTGCGGTCCTCGGAGAGGAACCAGTCCCGGGCCGAGTGGGCGTTGGTCATGGTCTCCTGGGTGGTGAAGGTCTTGGAGGCGATGATGAAGAGGGTGGTCCGCGGGTTCAGCTTCCGGAGGATCTCGGTGATGTGGGTGCCGTCCACGTTGGAGACGAAGTGGGGGCGGATCCCCTGCCAGTAGGGCTTGAGGGCCTCCGTCACCATCACCGGCCCGAGGTCGGAGCCGCCGATGCCGATGTTGACCACATCGGTGATGCGCTCGCCGGTGTAGCCGGTCCACTCGCCGCTCAGCAGGGCAGTGGAGAAGGCCTTGATCTGGCGGAGCACCTTCCGCACCCCGGGCATCACGTCCTTGCCGTCCACCTTGATGGCGGCCTTGGACCGGTTCCTGAGGGCCACGTGCAGGACCGCCCGCCCCTCGGTCTCGTTGATCCGCTCCCCCGAGAACATCGACTTCGCGGCGGCCTCGACCCCTGTCTCCGCGGCCAGCTCCAGGAGGAGGGCGAGGGTCTCGTCCGTGATGCGGTTCTTCGAGAAGTCCACGAGCATCTCCTCGAAGGTCAGCGAAAAGCGGTCGAACCGCTTCGGATCCTCGGCGAAGAGGTCGCTCATATGGCGGTCTTTCAGGTCGTCGAAATGGCGCTGGAGCTTCTTCCAGGCCTTGGTCTTGGTGGGGGTGATGCGCTTCAGCATGGATCTTCCTTTCTTGTCGCCCTTCGGCAGATGGCCGGCAGTATACAAGGAGCTCTTGCGCTTGTCGAAAGGTATCCGGGGCTTGCGGAACGTCAGCCGGCGGTGTTGCGCCACGCCATTTCGTACGCCCTCGCGGCGAGGGCCGCCAACCGCGCGCCGGCGGCCTCTATCGTCTCCCCGAATACGACCACGCCGTCCTCGTGACCCAGCATCGCGAGGGCGCCCTTCTCCAGGACATCGGACCCGTCGAAGAGCCGCCGGACCTCCCGGGCCATCTCCGGGGTCCCGTAGAGAACGGCCCGGTCCGTGGTCGGTAGGCCGAGCCGACGGGCCCGCCGCCAGATCTCGGGGGCGTGGGCGTGCATCACGGCGCGAATCCCGGGATGACAATCGTAGACGGTGCCGTGGGTCATGGACTCGGAGGACGGGGAGATCGCCCCCTCGCTGGACACGGCGTTTCTCTGATGATCGTAGCTCTGGACCACACAGAAATCATCGGGACCGAGCCGCGGCCGTCCGCCGGTCTGGGTCCCGGTAATGATGAACCGGCGGCTCCCGGGGGGGGCGGGATCGGCATCGATTCGGGCGCTGACGTTTCCGAAGCCGATGCCGTCGTATCGGGCGGGATCCTGTCCGATGTGGCCGAGCCGCACCATGACCTGCCGCCACCCGGCGAGCCGCGCCGCCAGCCCCATGAGGCCTTCGTCCGAAAGGGGCTTGGTGACGTGTTTTGCGGTGAACTTGGTCACACCGTCGAGGGGCTCATCGCGCTTCATCGAGCCCACCATACCACGAGATCCCATTCGATTTGAGACGATACCCTATTTTTCCATCAGCGGCGGAGCGGTAGGCCCGACGGCAAAAACAGGTCCGAAAATTTGTGTCAGGAGGGATAATGTCGTATGGTGTAGGCAAAAATACGACATGGAGACAACAATGGAAACTCAAAAAACAGAAAGAAGAATCAACCGAAGCGACAATATCCACGTCGCCCTCTCCCTTCAGCTGGCGGCCTCCGCCGAACGGGCCGGCTTCCACGCCGTGGTGCTGGCGGACGAGGACGGGTTCGTCTTCGCAACCGGCGGCAACCGCGACATCTGTGAGGAGATGGCCGCCCAGTCGCCCGAGCTGGCGGACGGGATGAAACCGTGGCACGGCACCCTCGACACCCGGAGCGGCGAGGTGCTGTTCTCGGTGACCCCCCTGCGCATCGGCGAGCGGGTCTTCTACCTCAGCATGGCGGAGGGAGATACCTTCCACATCCTGAAGGAGATTCGCGAGAGCTCTAGCGGGGTCAGCCGCATCCTCCACTGACCGCCTCTTCAAGGCCGACGAGACCGGCGCCCAGCGAAAGCGCGGACGCCCCGGCACCCTTCCCATTTTTCGAAGCCCCCGGGTAATAGACGATAGCCGGGATACGAGCGCGTCACGATTGAGCAGCGGATCGCCGCGCCGCGCACTCGATAGTGGAACCCGGCGTCGAGGTGTGAGACAATCGATATGGTCCGACAGGAAAACTATACTATTAATTTAACAGGAGAAGAGCCATGGACAGAACGGATACGCGGATAAAGAGCATCGTGGACAATAAAGGGTGGAAGCCCCGGAGCGTGGTGTGGGAGCTGACCCTGGCGTGCAACCTGCGATGCCGGCACTGCGGCTCCCGGGCCGGGCGGGCGCTGCCGGACGAGATGGACACGGACGAGTGCGTCGATGTGGTGGAGCAGCTCCACGGGCTTGGGTGCGAGCTCATCACCCTCTCCGGCGGGGAGCCCACCCTCCGGGACGACTGGGACCGGATCGCTCGCGCGGTCGCTGACCGGGACATGTACGTGAACATGGTGACCAACGGCGTGTACCGGAAAGGGGTGACCGCGTCGGAGGTGGCCCGCCGGGCCCTCGCCGCAGGGATGAGCAACGCCGGGGTGAGCATCGACGGGCCCTCGGACATCCACGATGCCGTCCGCGGCCCGGGGACCTTCGACAAGACCACCGCGTCGATCCGGGCGTTCCTGGCGGAGGGGTTCAGCGTCACCATGATGACCACAGTCAGCAAGCTCAACGTGGATCGCCTCCGGGAGGTCCGCGAGCTGGCCATGGCGCTCGGTGTGAGGACCCTCAGGTTCCAGCTGGCCAAGCCCATGGGCACGATGGACGATCACCGGGACTGGGTGCTCGATCCGAGGCAGATCGGGACGCTGCTCCCGGAGCTCGCGCGGATGAAGCAAGCGGGCGGGGTCGATATCCGGCTCGGTGACTCCCTCGGATATTATGGGAAGCCGGACAAGGTGCTCAGGCAGTGGAGCTGGCGGAAGAAGCGTACCCGGTGGGGCGGCTGCCAGGCCGGAATGATGGCCCTCGGCATCCAGGCCAACGGGGATGTCAAGGGGTGCCTCTCCATGCAGGCCGCCCGGGGAGCGGAGGATCCGTTCGTGGAGGGCAACCTCAGGGAGTCCTCCCTGGAGGCGATCTGGTATCGGGAGGACGCCTTCGCCTACAACCGCAAATTCTCCATCGAAGACTTGACCCACGACTGCAAGGGGTGCCGGCAGGCGGCCCTGTGCCGCGGGGGCGCCCGCTGCATCTCGAGCGCCATGGACGGCACCACGACTCACGATGATTACTGCTACTACCTTCAGTCGGGGGAGCAGGAGCAGCTCCCGTGGGTGGCGGTGGGGAAATCGGCCGCCGCCGCCGCCGCGCTGATGCTGACGGTGAACGCCGGGTGCACGGACAGCCCGCAGAAGTATGCCGACGGCGGTGACGACGCCACGGACCAATCCACCGCCAGCGGCTACACGGACGGAGACGCTGACGGGGATTCTGATGCGGACGGAGACGCCGACGGCGACACCGATGCGGACGGCGACGGCGACACCGATGCGGACGGAGACGGCGACACCGATGCGGACGGAGACGGCGACACCGATGCGGACGGCGATACGGACGCTGACGGCGACACCGACGCCGACACCGACGCGGACACCGACGCTGACGCGGATTCAGATTCAGATACGGATGCCGATACCGACACTGACGTTGATACTGATACGGATACCGACACCGACAGCGATACGGATGCGGACACCGATACAGACACCGACGCGGACGGGGACGGCGATACCGATGTCGACACCGACGCGGACGCGGACTACGGGATCTGGCCCACGGATGTGGACTACGGCGTCTGGGCCACGGACACGCCGGTCTACGGGGTCGAGCCGGACGGGGGCGAGCAGGACACCTTGACCGATATGCCGGACTATGGGGTCGAGCCCGATACCACCCCGGTGCTCGAATACGGCGTGGAGATGGACTACGGCCTGCTGCCGGATGATGAGAATCGGAACTGAGCGCCCGCCTCACAACTTACTTTCAAATGAGACATTGCATTAATGGGTCAAAGGATCTATGCCCGCCCCTGTGAGCCCGGGGTTTTTCCGGTTCCGCTTGTCATCGCGGAAAAAGCCCCCACAATGAAGGGTAGGAGCCATCATGTCCGTAGACCTGGACACCGCAGCCAAAGCCCTGAGCACCTCCAGAGAGATGTTGCTCCGGTGGGTTCGACAGGGGGTCATCCCCGTAAAAGAGAGAGACGGTCGTTACCTGTTCGAGCAGAAGGCCCTCGAGCAGTGGGCGCGGCGACGGCAGATGCCGCTTCATCTCGAGCGGGTCGATGAAAAGAAACCGGAGGGCGCGCCGCAGGGCGTTGAAAGCGCGCTGAGGCGGGGCGGGGTTCACTTCGGAATCCGGGGCGCGGACGTCGAGGGGGTGCTCCGCAACGCGGTGGCCGCTGCCACGCTGCCGGAATCCATGGATCGGGGGGAGCTCCTGAAGCGGCTCCTGGAGCGGGAGACGATGACCTCCACCGGGATCGGATACGGCGTCGCCATCCCCCACCCCCGTCAGCCCATGGATCACGTCCCCGCCGAGGGCATCATCAATATCTGTTTTCTTGAGGCGCCCATCGACTACAGCGCCGTGGATGGGAAGCCCGTCTCCGCGCTCTTCATCCTCCTGAGCTCGGGGACCCGGCGTCACCTGGAGATGCTCGCCCGTCTGACCTTCTGCCTGCACGACCCGTCGTTCATCCCGAACCTCAAAGAGTGTGACGACGAGGCGGATTTCCTCTCCCTGATGCAGCGGCTGGATGCGCGATTCCAGGAGTCCCGCTGACTCGAAAAATGGCACGGATCTCCAGACTCCTGACGCACCTCGATATTCGGCTGCAGCTCGCGGTTATGGCGGTGGTGGTGGGGGTCTTCGGCGGGCTGGCGGCCCTCCTCCTCAGCTTCGGATTGCACACCGCCGCCCGCTGGTTGAGTCCTCTCCGGGAGCACTGGATCATCGCCCTGCTCCCGGCCGGCGGGATTCTGCTGGCGGTGGCCCTGTTCCGCCTGGTGTTCCGGGATCAGGGGGAGCACGGGGTGCCCGAGGTGATCTACGCCATCTCCAAGCGGGGGGGGCTGCTTCGCCTCCGCACGGCGTTCTCCCGGCTGATCACCTGCTTCGTCACCCTGGCGAGCGGCGGGTCCGCGGGGCCGGAGGCGCCGGTGGTGATCAGCGGTGCCAGCATCGGATCCAACATCGCGAGCGCCTTCCACCTCAAGGATCGGCAGCGGATCGTCATCGTCGGCTGCGGCGCCTCCTCGGCCATCGCCGCCATCTTCAACGCGCCGGTCACCGGCATCCTGTTCACCATGGAGGCGGTCATCGGGGAGTGGACCCACCTCAACCTCATCCCCGTGGCCATCGCCTCCGTCGTAGGCACCGAGGTGAGCCGCCTGCTCAAGGGGAACCAGATCCCCTTCGAGCACCGGACCCTCGACATCAGCGTCATCGATCTCGCCGCCTGCCTGGGCCTCGCAGTGCTCGCGTCGGGGGTCTCCGTCCTCTTCGTCCGCGCCCTCCGGATCATCGGGGACCAGATGAGCCGCCGGATCCCCTCGGTCTGGCTTCGGGCCCTGACGGGCGGGCTCCTGGTCGGGGGCATCGGCCTCTTCTTTCCGGAGGCGTTGGGGGAGGGCTACATCAGCATCCGCGCTGTACTGGAGAGTTCCTTCGCACCCCACATCGCCATCGTGGGGGCCATCGTCCTCGCGAAAATCGTGGCCACCGCGGCCACCACGGGCGCCGGGGGCGTCGGCGGGGTCTTCGCCCCGTGCCTCGTCATCGGCGCCATGATCGGGCTCTTCTACCGGGAGGCCCTCGGCCTAGTCTTCCCGGAGGTGGTCTTCTCGGAGCAGGGCTACTACGCCCTCCTCGGCATGGCGGCCATCGTCAGCGCCGTGCTCAAGGCGCCCCTCACGGGGATCTTCCTCATCGTGGAGATCACCGGCGGGTACGACGTGCTGGCCTCCGTGGTGCTCGTCTCCGTCATCTCGGCGAGCCTCTCGAGCGTCTGGGAACCGGACTCCCTCTACCACCGGGAGCTGCTCCACCGGGGGCTGCTGCTCCGAAGCCGCACCGACGCCCGGGTCCTGTCCGAGATGCGGGTGATGGAGCTCCTCGAGACGAACTTCAAGAAGGTGACCCCCGACCTGCGCCTCGGGGAGTTCATCGCCCTGGTCTCCGGATCCAAGCGGAACCACTTCCCCGTGGAGGATCCGGACACCGGAGAGTATCTGGGCATGGTCACCATGGACAACGTTCGACCGTTCCTCTTCGAGCGCCACCTGTACGACTCGCTGCTCGTCGAGGAGCTGATGGATGACGACGTCCCCGCGGTCCAGCCGGACGAGCCGCTGGCCAGGATCGTCGCCCTCATGGATCACCACGGCCGCTACAGCCTGCCGGTGGTGGCGCACGGCCGGTTCATCGGAATGATATCCAAGGGGAGCCTCCTCGACCACTACCGCCGGGAGATGGCCGCCCAGGAGGAGATCTAGCCCGCAGACCCAAAGGAGCGTTCAAATGCTGACCCAATCGCTGTTTCACATCTTCCGCAACACCCCATTCGGACGGGACACGCTGCTGCAGTCCGCCTACTTCGCCGACAAGCTGTCCATCCCCGTCACCCTCTACCTCCCGAGGCACATCCAGTTCCTGATGTACTTCGCCCGGAAGGCGGTGACCGTCGATCTCGACCGGGGGTTTCTGAAGGCGCCGGAGACCGCCGAGGCGCACGCCTGTGAGGTGCTGGAGGCCCACGGGGTGAGGTTCGACATCTTCTCCCCCACGGACTTCACAGCCCTAGAGCTCCCCGACATCCCGGTGACCTTCAAGTACATGTGCCTGCCCCGCTCCGTCGGCGACCTCTCCACCAAGATCGGTATGGGGTACATCGGCCCGAAGGTGCGGCAGATCGTCCAGAACGCCGCCTTCCCCGTGCTCATCCCCACGCCGGTCTACAAGGAGTGGCACCGCATCGTCGTCTTCTTCGGGGGATCGCGGAACGCGGTGGCGGCGGTGCGGGCCGCCCTGGAGCTCCACCGGGCGTGCGGTCTGCCCCTCCAGCTGTTCACCAAGGGCGCCGGGAAGCCCCGAAGCCACTACGAGGAGCTCCTCGACCAGGAGGGACTCCTGGAGGCCCTGAATGAGACGGCCGACGAGTGGCTGTTCTTCCCCAAGGGGCGCTTCAGGCGGCTGCTCTACGAGGTGCCCTCCGACGCCCTCGCGGTGGTGGGGGCCTACGGACACGGCGCCATCAAGGAGATCGTCTTCGGGAGCAAGATGGAGACCCTCCAGGCCACGCTCCCCAACAACATGCTCATCATCGGTCCCTACTGCGCCCCCTGAGGCACCTGAGACTCAATCGTCCCCCCTTGGATCGAGCACCAGGAGCCTCCGCACCTCGTCCAGATCCCGCCGGGTGCGATCCACCCACTCGTTCTTCAGGTCCAGCCGCTCCGCCATCTTCAGCACCCGCTCCCACTGACGGACAGCCTTGGTGAGCAGCACGCGGATGCGCTGCTTCAGGATATCGAGGTAGATCACCCGCTCCTCCGCGTCCAGTCCCTCCGGCATCGGCGCCGCCAGGAGGTCGTCCCAGAGGGCCCGGTAGAGGTTCCCGATGCGGTAGGCCGCGGCCGCCGCCCAGTGGGGGTGGGCGATGCGGATGGCGTGGGTGTACTCGATCTGGGCGTCCAGGAGGCGCCGGCACTTCCGCTCCAATGCGGGCGCCATTAGGGCTTCGTCCGCGGGGAGCGCGATGTCCTGCATCTCCGTCTCCAAAATCTCGCCGAGCTTGAACCGGGCCATCCCGTAGTAGTAGGTGGACTCGGAGGGCGAGATCCCCGTGCCGCTCCGAAACAGGAAGAGGGCCCGCTTCAGGCTCTCCGTGGCGCGGGCCGGCTCGCCGAGGTGAATCAGCGCCGCCCCCCTCCGGGCGAAGCACTCCACACGTTCGATGCCCTCCAGATCGGACCGCTCATCGAGGAGGCGATCGAAGGTTTTCACCGCGTCCTTCCAGACCTCGAGGGCCTCGTATGCGCCAGCGATCCGGAACAGGGCGTCCTTCACGTCAGGGGACGACGGATCGCGGTCCAGCATCCTGCGGTAATCCTCGATGGCGCCTTGATAGTCCTTGAGTCGCTCCTTGGCGAGGCCGCTGTTGTACCGGGCCAGGGGGATATAAGAGGAGTCCGGAAACTCATCGAATATCTTTTCGTACAGCGCCACCGCGTCCTCGAACCGCGCCCGTTTGAACGCCGCGACCGCCCGGTCGAAGAGCCCCCCCGCGTCGTAGACATCCACTGCGACGCTCCCGTCATCCGACGTGGCCGTGACATGGAAGGGCTCGAGCCGCTCGGGGTCTTTGAGCGCCTTGGATGAATCCCCGGCGCCTCTCGCGGGTTCGGGAGACATCGTTGTTCGGCAGTGGGGCAGCGCCGCGACGAGCGCCATCGAGAGGAGGCGGAGACCGCGGCTCACTTGGGAGACAACGCCTTGTCCGCGGCCTGGGCCAGCACCCCCGTGACCTCCTCGATGAGATCCCGGTCCCGGCTCCCCCACTCGCGGGAAGAGCTCAGCTGTTGAAGCCAGAGCAGCTGACGGGGAGCGCCGGCGGGGGTGATCAGGATGCTCATGAGGGCCTGGGCGGACGTTCCCATCCCCTCCGTCCAGAGGCTGTTCCATGAATCCGAGGTGAACAGCTCGGGTTTGCGGACCCGCTCGAAGGAAAGGGCCCCCGGGTTGATCCGGTGCAGGGCGAGGAGCTCGCCGAAGCCGGCGCCGCCGATGGAGAGCGGCTTCCCGGGGTCCTTTCCGCGCAGCGCCCGCACCCGGACGCCGTCCGCCAAATCGATCAGTAACACCCGATCGACCTTGAAATTCTCCAGAATCGCGCCGAGAAGCTTCTCCTCCCGGGGCGGTCCGGGGGCTTCATCGAACAGGGTCTTGTAGATGGCGAGCATCATGGCGACCCGTCGATCTTCATAGCGGCGGTAGTGTTGTCTCTTCTCCACTTTATTGTTCATATCTTTTGTGGCTCAGATATCAATGCCTAAATCCAATGGGGATGCTCCGGAACGATCAGCGTGAGGAGCCTGGGGTGCACCTTGATCTCGAAGAAGTTCGCCGCGATGAACTCCTCCCCGTCCAACTCACACGGGATCTTCTCCTCGCTGGCGGGCCTGAGGAGCTGGAGGTGAATCGACCTGCCCCGGAGCGGGGTGGGCGGCGAGATCCCGATGCGCTCCATCGCGTCCTTCTTGAGGGGGAACTTCTTGTGGTTGACGATGACCCGGCTCGTCCAGTCGCCGATGCCGCGGAAGGTGGCGATCTCCACCATGCCGTCATCGTGTCGGGCGTCCACGTCCACGATCCAGTCTCCCGCGAAGATCAGGGTGTTCTTCACCAGCAGGTCGGTCAGGTTGGTGAGCTGGTGGACCGTCTCATCGACGCGAACCTCCGCGGTGAACCGATCCCCCGAGACCAGGCTGACCGCCAGCTCCTGGAGGGCGGCCCGGACATAGACCACGTGATCCCGGTACATGTGCTTCAGCACGGGCACGGACCGGGTCTTCTCCAAATCCCGGTTGCGCTGTGCCAGGATGGAGGCCGAGAGGCCGAAGCCGAGGGAGTCGTAGAAGAGGTCCCGCCGGAGGACCAGGCCGTCGTCCGAGAACGCCGTCACCTCCGGGACGTCGAGCGACGTGGTGTACCCCTTGAGAATCGTGTTGACGTTCTCCTCCAGGGCCTTCGCGGCCGACGAAACACCGAAAGACTTCCCCTGATCATTGGCGGTGCCCGATGGGAGCATCCCGAGCCGGACCTCCGATGCCATGCCGGACTGGACGATCCCGGTGGCCACCTCGTAGAACGTCCCGTCACCGCCGAGGTACACCACCGTGCGGAACCCGTCGTCCGCGACGGCGCTCGCCACCAGGGTGACCGTCTCCCGGTTGGGCAGGGTGGAGCGGAACTCGAAGGGGATGCCCTTCGCCGACATCAGCTTCTGAACCTTTTCGATCCGTTTGGCCGCCTTGCCTCCCCTTGAAGAGGGGTTTCCGACAATGAGGATGGTGTCCCTGGCGGTCACGTGGAGACCAAAATCAGTTGCCGAACTTCATATTGCTGAGGATGTGGTCGAACCGTCCCCCGCCGCTCGAATAGGGATCCTGCTTGGCGCCGCCGCCCCCGCCTCCCCCGCGGCCCTTGCCGGAGCCCGGCTCCATCCCGGGCAGGAAGGTCTGTTCGTCGATGTGAACCGCCACCGTCTTCTCCATCCCGAAGGCCTCCACCTTGACCGAAGTGTCGCCGGTTTTCAGACCGATGAAGATATCGTCCCCCTCTTTGAGCAGCATGGCCTTGTCCGCCTGGGTCAGAGAAGCCCGGGTCTGTATCTTCTTGTCGTTGCAGTCCGTCACCTCGCACTTGATGGGAGCGCTGACCCCCACCTTCAGCATCAGCTTGTCGGCGGGATCGCAGCTGATCTCCTTGGGCAGGCACACCTTGACGAAGGCCTCCCCGTTGACCCCGGACGGGGTTCCCGCCACGATAGCGGTGCTGCCGTTCCCCGCCGGTTTGACGGTCCCGTCGGCGTCCACGGTGGCGACGGTAGAGTCCTCCGACCGATACGTAAAGCTGATGCCGGTGATCTCGCCCCCGCGGATATCCTGGGCCTTTGCCTTGATATGCTCGCTCTGGGCGGGCCTGGTAAAGGAGATGTTCACGGGTTCCACCTCCACAATTTTAACATCGTCCCCGCAGCCGAATGCCCACCCCGTCACGATTAGAAGGCCGGTCAAATACTTATACATCGATTCTTCCTTTCCTTGCTCTATTCGCCTTTTTTGCCGGAAAAGTCATCTATTTTGTGCGGGATATAATACAGCGCCTGGGTGAGTGGGCGCAACCCCGGGATGTTACCGGAGCTTCGCGCCGTCATGGCCGTGATCGGGCACCGTATTCCCGCTCGGTCATTCGGCCCCTCACCGCGAAACGAGTGTTCCCCTGAGCGACTTTCAGTTGTAAGAAGGAAGCCGGGTTTGATAGGTTGAGAAAAAATCATCGCAAAGGAGCGTACCATGAAAAACCTCGAAGCGACCGACCCAGAAATCGCCGGCCTGATTGTGGAGGAGACCCATAGGCAGCGGGACAAGATTCGCCTCATCCCTTCAGAGAACTACGTGTCCGGCGCCGTGCTGGAGGCCACGGGATCCGTGCTCACCAACAAGTATTCCGAGGGGTACGCCAAGAAGCGGTACTACGAGGGCCAGCAGTTCATCGACCAGATCGAGCTCCTCGCCATCCGGCGGGCCAAGGCGCTGTTCGGATCGGAGACCGCCAATGTGCAGCCCTACTCCGGCTCACCGGCGAACCTCGCGGTGTACTATGCTTTCTGTAGACCGGGAGACAAGATCATGGGGCTCGCCCTCGATCACGGGGGGCACCTCACCCACGGCTGGGGGGTGAGCATCACCGGCGACTTCTTCACCCCGGTGCGCTACCAGCTCCACCCGGAGACCCACCTCATCGACTATGACATGGTGCGGGACCTGGCACGGAAGGAGCGCCCCAAGGTGATCGTGGCCGGCGCCACGGCTTATCCCCGAATCATCGACTGGAAGCCCTTCGCGGAGGCCGCCGAGGAGGTGGGGGCCATCTTCGTCGTGGACATGGCCCACATCGCCGGGCTCGTGGCCGGGGGCGTTCACCCCTCGCCGGTGCCCCTGGCGGATGTGGTCACCACCACCACCCACAAGTCCCTCCGCGGTCCCCGGGGGGGAATGATCCTGATGAAGAAGAAGCACCGAAAGGCCATCAACAAGGCGGTGTTCCCCGGTCTCCAAGGGGGGCCCCACAACCACACCACCGCCGGCATCGCCGTGGCCCTCAAGGAGGCCGCCACCGATGAGTTCAAGCGATACGCGGCGCAGATCGTGGAGAACGCCAAGCACCTCGCGGGCAGCCTGATGGAGAAGGGATTCGATCTGGTGTCCAAGGGGACGGACAACCACCTCATCCTCGTGGATGTCACCAAGCGGGGGACCACCGGCAAGCCCTTTGCCCAGGCCCTCGACAAGGCGGGCATCGTCTGCAACTACAACACGGTTCCCTTCGATCCCCGGCCCCCGTTCGACCCCAGCGGCGTCCGTATCGGCACCCCCTCCATGACCTCCCGGGGCATGGGCGAGCCCGAGATGGAGAAGCTCGCGGACTGGATGGATCAGGTGGCGAAGAACCTCGAGGACGAGGCCGCCCTCCAGCGGATCGCCGACGAGGTCAAGGAGCTGCTGAAGGCCTTCCCCGCCCCCGGAATTCCCGACTGACGACCCGCGTCACCTTTTTTTCAACAGCGGCTATTTGGAGACTTTGTTCAGAATATCGTTCAGCGTGCGGACTGCGGTGACAAAATGGATCTGATCCCGGTCCTCGAGCTTTTCGAACAGCTTTCGGTACGCCTCCCTGACCCGCTTTCTTCGCCGCCGGAGCAGCCGCGCACCGGATTCGGTCAGCTCCACCATCACCACCCGGCCGTCAAAGGGGCCCCGCACCTTGGAGACGAGGCCGGCCTTGGTGAGCCTCGCGATCATCTCCGAGGTGGTGCTCTGGGCGGAGCCCACGAGTCGGCCGAGGTTCCCCACCGAGATGGGGCTGTGGTTGTTGATGACCGAGATGACCTTGTATTGGCCGTAGGAGATGTCCTCCTGTATCTTACTGCCGCTCAACAGATCCAGCTGACGAATCAGCTCCTGAGCGAGCTCCTCGACGACCTCCACGGAATTCGCCCCCGGGTTCGGTTCGACACTCATCTCATTGACGCCTGATACTCTCGCAGTGTCCCCTATTCCTCGAATTTCGGCTTTGAACATTTTCCACCCTTTTTACCTTTAGAAACTCTAAGGTAAACCTGAAACAGGGTTTGAAGCAACAGGTATTTTGATAAAATACCATGTCTCTAAAACCCTTTTTCCGACATTTGTAAAACAGTGCTGTTTTCAAGCGGGCGGGGCTTAAAATAAATGGGACCGACCCTTCGGATACACTTCGGTCAGGGGAGTTGCCCGGGTCGTGGTCCGGAACCTGTTGGTCCACCTCAATGTGTGTTAGAGCAAACCTCATGAGTATCCCTTTCTTGAAATCAGAGCGGTTGGAGAGCGCCGGCTTCCCTGTGCACGGCTTCACCCAAAAATCCCACGGTGTGAGCCAAGGGGCGTTCGAATCGCTGAACCTCGCCTACAATGTGGGTGATGAGGACGACCGGGTGGCTCGAAACCTGAGCCTGCTCCAGAGGGAATTGGGGGTTCAGGCCCCCCTCGCCCGGGTCGATCAGGTCCACGGCAACAAGGTGGTCTCCGCCTCGGGAATCGAATCGAATGACTGGACTGTCCGCCCCGTGCGCCAGGCGGACGGCATCGTCACCGCCGAGGATTCCGTCATCGCCGTGCAGACCGCCGACTGCGCCGCGGTGCTCCTCGCGGATCCCGAGACCCGGGTCGTCGCGGCGATTCACGCGGGATGGCGCGGCACCGCGGCGGGGGTGATTCGAAATGGGGTCCGGCGGATGGACGAGCTGGGGGCGTCCTCGGGACGTCTCATCGCCGTCATCGGTCCCTGTATCTGCGAGAAGTGTTATGAGGTCGGAGAGGAGGTGGCCGTCCGGCTCCCGGAGTCCGCGGATCCCATCCGCAAAAAGCCGGGCAAGTTCCTGCTCGATCTGGCCAACGCCATCGAGGTCTCCCTGCTCATCGCCGGCGTGGCCACCGCTCGAGTGGACCGCATCCCCGCGTGCACGGTCTGTGACGAGACCCTCTTCTCCTACCGACGAAGCGGAGGCACCTGCGGCCGGATGCTCGGGTTCATCTCACCGAAGCGCTGACAACAAATGGTCGAGTGGGCACGAGTTGTGTCATAAAAAACTGGCCCCGGTTTTGGAAAGTTTCCGTATACTGGTATGAAATCGATGAGTTTCGAGATCAGAGAAGGGTCACAGGGGGTTGGTATAAATTATGCTCGGAAAAGGTAAAAATTTTTAGAGAGGAGAGATCATGACCCAGACCTATACCCCGGAACGCTGCGTATACGAGACAACCCTTGCATGTAACCTCCGGTGCCGCCACTGCGGATCCCGCGCGGGCCGGCCGAGGCCGGATGAGCTCTCCTTGGATGAGGCCAGGGGCCTCTTCTCGGACCTCTTCGCCTTGGGGTGCCGACGGGTGACCCTCTCGGGGGGGGAGCCCACGGTGCGACCGGACTGGATCGACCTCATCCAACGGGCCACGGAGACCGGGCTCCACACCGCCCTCATCACCAACGGCATCCGGTTCGATCGGGAGGCCGCGCGGGAGGCCAAGGCCGCGGGGCTCAGGACCGTCGGCTTCAGCATCGATGGCCTCGGCGCCACCCACGATCGCATCCGCGGCCGGGCGGGCCATTTCGACACCTTGAGGAGCGCCATCGACACGGCCAAGGCCGCGGGGCTTTCTTTCTCGATCATCACTACGGTGAATCGGCTGAACCTCCGGGAGCTCAAGGGGATCTACGGTTTCGTCCAGGGCCTCGGCGCCTACTCGTGGCAGGTGCAGCCCCTGACGGAGATGGGCAACTCCCTGGACCACCCGGAGCTCAAGCTGCGCCCGCGGGACCTGGTCGCGTTGGAGGCGGGGCTCGCCAAGCTCATCCGGCTGAACCGGATGCGCATCGCGGCGTGCAACTCCCTCGGCTACTTCGGCCCCAACGAGCGGACGTTGCGCTATCGCCAGAAGGTGAAACGGTTCAAGGGGTGCGCCGCCGGCACCCGCACCCTGGGCATCGAGTCCAACGGCAACGTCAAGGGGTGCCTCTCCATCCTGCCCGGCTGTGGGGCGCGGGAAGGAGACTACGTGGAGGGCAACCTGAGGGAGACCTCCCTGGTGGAGATCTGGAACCGGCCCGGAGCGTTCTCCTACAACCGGGAGTGGCGGATCGATGATCTCGCTGGGTTCTGCCGCAGCTGTGCCCACGCCGAGGCGTGCCGGGGGGGGTGCCGATCCAACATGGCCGCCTCCGGGGACGGCGAGGAGAATACCATGTGCGTGCATCGGGCGCTCAAGGAGTCGCGGGCCCGGGCCCTTCAGCCCGTGGCCGCCGCGATGCTCGCCTCCCTCATCGGCGCCTCCGCGACCGGCTGCAAGGACACCGAGGCGGCGGCGGATGCGTCCGTAACGGACGACACCGGCACCGGCGGAGACGGTGATACCGACAGCGACGCCGATGGCGACACGGATGCCGACACGGATGTCGACGCGGATGCTGACGCCGACACGGACACAGACGCCGACACGGACGCCGACGCCGACACGGACGCCGACGCCGACACGGACGCCGATGCTGACTCGGACTCGGATACCGACGGGGACACGGCAGAAGCCTATGACGTTGAAATCGACACCGAGACCTACGCGGAGACCGATGCCTACGATGTGCCCCCGGATGCCGGAACCGACGGGGATACGGACGTGGATGTCGATACGGACGCGGATACGGATGCCGACGCGGACTCGGACGGGGACTCGGACTCCGATGCCTACGATGTGCCCTTGGATGCCGGCACGGACGGCGACACGGACGCGGACTCGGACTCCGACGCCTACGATGTGCCCCTGGATACCGGCGCGGACGGCGACACGGACGTGGACACGGATGCCGACGCCTACGATGTTGATGTGGACGTGGATGGGTGATGCTGGTCCGCGGTCCGTCTCGCGGGGATATTGAGTGAATGCGACTGATTTGGATTCTCCACCCTCCGGGGCCCGGGCGGTTCTGGATGAGGCCGAGCTCCCCGACTGGCAGCAGAAGCAGCTCGAGCAGCTCGAAGCCCTCGGTTACGTCCAGGGCTCACAAACGGCCTCAGGCATCGCCGGCGTCACCACGTTCGACCGAAAAAAGACACAACCCGGGCTGAACCTCTACACCTCAGGGCACGCGCCGGCGGCGATCCTGGCGGATCTCGAGGGGACCCCCTACGAGTGGCGGTTCCCGTTCGAGAAGGCGTGGGCGAAATTCCCGGGGCGGACGGATCCGGTCCATTCGAAGTTCTGGCGGCGGATCCATCTGTTCGAAAACGGCGAACTGCTGGCCATCTTCGAGGGCGACGACCGGATGCTCGTGGCCTCACTTTTCGAGGTGGAACGCATTCCGCGATCATTTGTCCGCTGGTTGAAAGTCCGCGCCGGGTCCGGCGTCCGTGCGCAGCGGAGACCGACGCTGTAGAGGTGAATTCCGACTATCGGTTTTATGAGAGGATTAGTAGATCACCTTGTTGAGGGGATACTCGATGATGTCCTGGGCGCCAGCGGCCTTGAGCTTGGGGATGAGGTCCCGGATGTCCTTCTTGTTGACCATGGCGATGACATCGCACCACTCCTTGTTGCTGAGCGGGGTAATTGTCGGGGTCTTCATCGAGGGCAGCACCTCGAGGACGGCGTCGAGGGTGTCGATGTGGACGTTCATCATGAGCCCCACCTTGGTCTCCGCCACGATGACGCCCTGGAGGAGCATCAGGAGCTCCTCTGTCTTCTGCTTCTTCCAGTTGCCGCCGCCTTCGTCCTCGCGATTCCAGAGCTCTTTATTCGCGATGACCCTCGTCGTGGAATGCAATACCGTATCGATGATGTCCAGGCTGTGCGCCTTCAGCGAAGAGCCGGTCTCCGTGATCTCGATGATGGCGTCCACGAGCCGGGGGGTCTTGGCCTCGGTGGCCCCCCAGGAGAACTCCACTTTGGCGTTCACGTTGTTCTTCTTCAGATAGTCCCGGGAGAGGTTGACCGCCTCGGTGGCGATGGTCTTACCCTCCAGGTCCTTGACAGACTTGATATCCGAATGCCGCGGCGCGGCCAGGACCCACCGGACCGGCCGGAGCCCCTGCTTGGCGTAGACCAGCTCGGCGATTTCCTCCACATCGGATCCGGTCTCGCAGATCCAGTCGTGCCCGGTGATGCCCACGTCCAGGACGCCGTTCTGAACGTAGACCGGAATCTCCTGGGCCCGGAGCAGGATGACCTCTATCTCCGGGTCGTCGATGCTCGGAAAGTAGCTCCGGTTCGTCGCCCGGATTCGAAAGCCCGCCTTCTCGAACATCCGGAAGGTGGCTTCCTGAAGGCTCCCCTTGGGGAGACCCAAGACCAATTGTTTCTCGCTGGTTTCTGATTTATTGGATGTCACGATCGCCTCCTGCCCACGACGGGTTCACTGGGCCGGTATGTAACATGCGCCCCCCTGTGTCAAGTTGCCGCGGGGGCGCAGCGAAAGGAGGGGGGATAAAAGCGCTCGGAGCGCCTTTCCATGTCATCTAATTTCCCCTAGAATGCGCTGGCTGACGTTGAGAGGAAAATATTAAAGTGAATCGAACTCAAAACTATTTGTTGGGGGCCATCATCGCCGGATTCCTCCTGGGCCTGCCGTCCGCGACCTACGCCGAGGCGCCGATCTCGTCGATGTATTGTGACGATCTCGTGGAGGACTGCACCCCCCCGGCGACGGTCTCCATCGGGGACGATACCGGGAAATGGCGCTACCAGTCCGCCGATGACTACGACAATGACGGCGTAGCGGACGACAAGGACAACTGCCGCTTCTTCATCAACCCGTCCCAGTCGGACGCGGACGTGGGATCGGAGGAGGAGGAGACGGGTGACGGGATCGGGGATGTGTGCGACAACTGCCCGAGCAGCCACAACCCCTCCCAGGCGGATCTGGACGGAGACGGCATCGGAAACCTCTGCGACAACGACGACGACGGGGACGCGGTGCTGGATCGGCTGGACAACTGCCCGCTGATCTTCAACCCGACGCAGTCGGATCTCGACGGCGACGCGGCGGATCCCCCGGATGGGGGGGTGGACACGGATGAGCCGGACTCGGAGACCGGATCCGCCGCGGCTTCAGATGCCGGGGATGTCGACGCCGGCGGTCTTCCGGACGCCGGCGCGGATGCCGGCGATCCCGCTCCGGTGGGCGATAGGGCCGGCACTGGAGACGCCTGCGATCCGGACATCGACGGGGACGGGATCGCCAACCTCGAGGATGATTGCCCCTACGGTGTTATCGGCCCCGATTTCGAGGCGATCGACTGCAACCGGGATTCGGATGGCGACGGGGTCGACGACTTCGAGATTTCGGCGGACGGGACCGCGTGGCTGGACAACTGTCCCACCATCGAGAACAGCGACCAAGCGGATCTGGACGGAGACGGCTTAGGGGACGCCTGCGATTCGGACATTGACGGCGACGGCGTGGTCAACAGCAGGGACAACTGCTTCACCTGTGGCGCCGAGGTCCCGGACGGGGGCGTCGCGGCGCCCCAGTGCACCGAGTTCGCCGACGTGGTCAACGGAGATCAGAACGACCTGGACCGGGACGGGGTGGGGGACGCCTGTGACGACGATTTCTGTTTCGTGGTCCCCGAGCTCATTGACAACGATCCCGGAAGCAGGAGCTGCCTCGATCCCGAAGCAGACTTCCGGGTGGACACCCCCAACATCATGAACGCGAGAACGTCGACCCCTATCCTCCTCCGCCTGTTCGCCAACCGCCAGAACGCGGGTCTGAGCTACGAGTGGCGGATCCTCTCGGAGCCCGATCTGGGGGCGGCCAGCCTGGTCAACCCGACCGGCGCCACCGGGTACTCCACCCCCTTCGAGTATCACTACACCGAAGGACAGGAGCCCGTGCTCACCTGCAACCGCGCCGGAACGTACGAGGTGCGGGTCCGCGTGCGGCAGGTCTTCGAGGACGCGGTGAACGGCAAGGTGGGGCTCACCTCCGAGGCCGCCGCCCGCATTATCGTCCGGGGGAACAGCTTCGATGTCGGCGGCGACTGTGACTGCGCCACGGTGGGAACGGGCAGCCGGCGCTCCGGATGGCTCCTCCTGCTCCTCGTCGGCGTCATGGTCTGGCTCCGCCGCCGGCGGGTCTGAATCCGCCATGACCGAGGTGGTGCTCCCCATATCGAGCCGTGAGGAGACCGAGCGCCTGGGGCGGTGCCTCGCCGGGCTGCTGCGCCCCGCGGATGTCATCGGCCTCACCGGCGATCTCGGCGCGGGCAAGACCTTCCTCGCCGGCGCCGTGGCCCACGCCCTCGGGGTCCCGGAGGCGGTGGCCGTGAGCAGCCCGACCTTCACCCTCATCAAGGAGTACCGGGGCCGCATCCCCATCTACCATATGGACCTCTATCGACTGGAGGCCTCGTACGAGCTCTATGAGCTGGGCCTGTGGGAATACTACGACGGAGACGGCGTCTGCCTGGTGGAGTGGTCCAACCTCTTCGAAGACCTCTGGCCGGACCGGGCCCTGGGGCTGGAGCTCTCCCTCGGCGACGGGGAGACGCGGGTCGTCACCGCCCGGGGAGAGAACCGGGGCGCCGAGCTGGCCCTGGGGCTGAAAGCGGCCTTTGAGAAGGCCTTCAAGGCGCGGGATGAGTGAGTCAATGTATGATTGAAAGGGCACTACTCCGTCCACGCCGCCAGCGCCTCCGGGAGGAGCCGCAACCATTTGCAGAGCGCCATGGAGTGCCTAACGGCCCGCTCGAGGAGATCGGCGGGACACTTCGCGTAGTGCCGGCCCTGCTCCAGGACCGCGGCGAGCTCCCCCACCCGATGGGCCAGCCTGACGAAGCCGACGGCGGCCCCGGACCGGGCCAGCTGCCGCCAGCGGCGGGCGGTCTCCGAGTCGACGTGGGTTAGGCCGAGCAGCATCAGCTCCCCGAGCCCCTGCTCCACTTGGTCCAGCCATCGCCTCACCGGATCCGGGGGGAGGGATCCGTCGACCGCCTGTGGTGAAACCGGCGGGGTCTCGAGGGCGATATGCCGGTCGATCCAGGGTTGAAGCAACTCCCGCCCCTTTGACCGCTCCCACACCACCCCGACGGGAGAGACCACCACCCCGCGGGTCCGGTAGCGTACGCGGCCGGAGATGAAGCGCACCGCCTCGGGGCGGCCCTCGAGCAGCGCGAGGAGCGACTCGGTGCCGGTGGCCCCCCGATCAGTGTAGGGGTGGATGAGCCGCGCCTCGTTTCCATGCTCGTCGATGAGGGTGGCCTGCACCTGCTGGAGGGCGTGGTCGAAACGGGCCGCCGAAATCTCGCGGATCACGAGCACGTACAGCCCCTCCGCGGCGTTCAGCGCGGAGACCGCCGAGGGGGGCCGATCCCCGAGCCGCGCCCCCAGCTCCTCGAAGTCCGAGACGAGGAGCGGCTCCCCCAGGCGTTCCCACTCGTAGGTCTGGGGGTTCACCGTGACCCGCCGGCCGAAAGAGAGGGTAAGCCGCGGGGAGCGCTTGGCCGAGGCCGCCAGCAGCTGCCCCGCGCCCAGGTCCCGCAGGGTGGTGCCCTTCACATGCTGCGTCTGGGCCAGCACGGAGAAGGGTCTCGGGGGCTCCGCCGAGGCGGGCTCGGCGAACCGGCGCTCCAGCACCAGGGCCCGTCCCGTCCCCGCGCTCTGAAAGCAGGCCCGAAGCCGCACCCCCCCTCTGACCTGACGGATTTCGCACCCGAGCCCCACCAGCCGGAGGGCCTTGAGCTCCTGGGGCGAGTCCGATCCGCTGCCCCGGACCAGCTGCACCGGGGTGGCGCCGGTGAACCGGACCAGCGCGTCCACGCGGGCGTTGAGCTCCCCCACGGCTCTGACGGCGCGGGCGGGATCGAACTGGCTGTCGTGTTGCTGGTAGAGGACGAGCTCCCGATTGAGGGTACCGAGGTTCTCCGCGGGCCAGATCCACGCCTCGCGCTGCAGCTCCCCTTTCAGCTGCTCCAGGTGATCGATAAGGTACGGGGAGCCGGAGGTGAGGCCGTCCCGCCACAGGGAGCCCAGCAGGCCGGAGGCGTTCTCGACGAGGTTTGTCGGGACCGCCGGGCGGGAGGTATCCGTAGAGACGTACCCGGCGAGCTTGTCCGGGGCCAGCCTCCGGAAGGCCCACACCCCCATGGCCACTGCGTCCGCCGCCGCCGCCCCCTTGGCGTCGGTCTGCACGTAGTGGGGGTCGCCGGCCACGAGAAAGCGGGCGGTCACGCCCAGGCCATGGAACACAGCGAGGGGCTTGGGGCTCCGCACCAGCTCGACGAGGAG
>JBNLED010000224.1:0-73557 GCA_050304755.1 Polyangia bacterium
CTGCTGGTTTACCTCACGGGAGGAGGCCTCGGCGGTGCCCTTCGCGCGGAGGACTACCGCGGTGACACAGAGGATCGCCGCCACAGTCACGCCGGAGCGGATCGGTCCGGGGAGGCGGGGCGTGATGATGTCGCACAGCGCGGTGACATGGGGGGCCTGAAAGAAGGTTTGCCATACCAACAGGGCCCCGATGAGGGTCAACATGTAGTGCTCGGTGGGGATCACGAGCTGGGTCTTGAGGATCATCGCGAGGGGAATCAGGGGGATGAGCAATGTCGGCCAGACCGTGCCGAGGACAGGGGAGGGGGGCTTTGGATTCCCGTCGCCCTTGCGGTTCGCGGCCGTGAAGAGGAGCGCCGCGATGAACACCACCCCGACCGGCAGCCAGAGATGTGCCCCGAAGTCCTTCAGCCATTCAAAGGCCCATTCGATCGAAAACCCCTGGCTCTTACGGGAGACAAAGGCTGAGGCGGAGGCCATGTTCGAGAGGATGGTCAGCGTGCGGGGGGCCCCGGCGGCGAGGTAGGTGAACACCATGAGTCCGCCGGCCGCGGCGACCTCCTTCAGGCGGCGGGGGTCGAAGTATCGGGCGCTTCGATCCCCGGAGTAGGGGAGGAGCAGCACGATGCAGTATCCGAGGGCGAAGGCGCCGGCGCTCTGCTTGGTGGTGCAGGCGAGCCCCCAGAGCACCGCGGCGAGATAGAAGCTGCGATCCCGTAGCCGGGATCCTCTGAGGGGGATCTTCAGCGAGAACAGGGTCGCGGCGGCGACGAGGGCGGTCAGGAGGAGCTCCGGATGGCCGCGGAAGATATGATGAGACCACACCTTATAGGAAGACAGAACGAGCATCAGGACGCCGAATACCGCGAGGCGCTCCGGCCAGCCGGAGGCGATCCGGTGGGCGACGAGCCCGCAGAGGAAGAGCAGGGAGAGCGCCGAGGTGAGCATCATGGCGAAGTGATAGCTCTCGTAGGTCTCGTTCGGTGTGGGGCTGTCCCGGTCGGAGAAGAGTCGCATGGGGACGAGCAGGTGAACCGTCGCGGAGATCCGGTAGTAGAGCGGACCGTAGGGGGCGTCGATATCATTTATCCAGGTTGTCTTCGCGGTGGTCTCCAAGAATACGGCGGAGTCATCGTCCCGCGCCATGAGCACATCCTTCGAGGAGCTCAACGTGTAGATCGACTTGAACAGAAAAGCGAGCTCCGTCGCCACCGCCGCGGCGATGAGCAGGGTGAGCACGAATCGCCCCCCCCGACGGACAAGCGCTCTATTTCGGGTGACGTTCTCCACGGTTCCCACCCGGTCTCTTTTATGGGTTCGATTCAAAAAGGCAAGGGGAAAATCAGATAAGCCCGCGGCAATCCCTGACAAAGCGCTTGGGGCCCGGCGCGGCGGCGCACTTGAGGTAGGCGGCCTTGGCCTGACCGGGGTTGCCGGTCATCTGGTGGATATAGCCTATGGCGAGCCAGGCCATGGCGTTGTGCTCGTTGGCGTCGGCGGCGCGTTCGGCGAAGGTCAGCGCCTCCCGGCGGGTCTTCGGGGCCTCCATCAGCAGGATGGAGAGCTTGGCGAGCGCCTCATCCCCGTCGGGGTTCAGTACGATGGCTTCCTTGAGGAGCCTGATCTGTTTCCGCTGGGAGCTCTTCTTGGCCTCTTCGAGCAACGCCTGGTACTGCGCATTATCGTCCACAGAAGGGGGCGCCGCGGCGGGCGCCGCCGCTTTCGCGGGTTGCGGAGCGGGCTCTTCTACAGGCATCTCTTCCGGTTCGGAGATCGATGCCGCCGTCTTCTTAGCCGCGACAGGGCGTTGCGGAACGGGTTTCGAAGGTTTCTCGGAAACGGCCGCACTCTTCGCCGTCTCGGGGGTTCTGGCGTGGGGCGGCGGCGCGGTCTTGGCGGCGGCCTGATGGGGGCTCCAACTGTTGACGAGCCATCCCGCGAAGAGCAGGGCACACGCGGCGATCCCGACAGTCTTCCACAGTTTTCGAGAAAACAGGCGCTCCTGTGGGACAGTGGCGGCCTCCGCGGCGTAGTCCGTATCGATGATGATACGCGGCTCCCGGATCAACGCTTCCGATATTCGACTGCTCGGTGAGACGAGCATTCCGGTAAAGGGGGAGCGTTCCCAAACCAGCTGGTCGTAGTACTCGGAAGGTCGCATAAGTGAGGGGGGATAGTCTTTGTAAGCAGTCTTCAAAGTAAAAACCTCTCTGCTTTCCGTCTAGATTTTCATCGCCCTTAACAGATAAAACCTTACGAAAAAAGTTCTGGATACGAAAAAAATATATGCCGCTAAGGCTGAAGCATCAAGCATCCGCACGAAACCGGGAGTTGCTTATTCGTGAGACCTTAGAACGGCGCGGCGATCTCTTTTTCGGGGGCTTCTTCAGCAGACGGTGCCGTCTTGATTTGTATGGTATATGTCGAGGTCTGACGCGTGAGCTTGAAATGCCTGAACTGAATCAGCTCGAACGCCTCTTCCAGACACTCCCCGAGCTCCGGAATATTGTTGGGAAGCACCTTCACGTTGGACGCGATCCCCGTCTTTCCGGTAAGCACAAAGCGCATCCTGATGTTCTCCAGGGTGGGCGACTTCTTCAGCGCATCCATGATACAGGGTCTGAAGAGCTCCTGGTTCTCCTGAATCGTGTAGTGTATCTGCTCACGGGACAGGGAGTTGGGGACCAGCGCCGCCTCCTTGGCGATCCGCTCGGCCTTGGCCTTGGCCAGTCGCTCCGCCTCTTTTCTCGCCTTTTTGTCCGCTTCCTCCTCCGCCGTCTTTTGGGGATTCAGGGCCTTTTTCAGCAGGATCTTCAGGTCTATCAGCGTCTGAGGATCGCTCCTCAGGTCGGCGATAAACCGCTCCGAAGATTCCTTGTCTCCGAACTTCAGCAGGGTGTGGGCGGCGCTCGCGAGCACCTGCTCGTGTTTGATGAACGAGCTGTCCGCGTGATACACGGTCAAAAACTGCCTGAGATCGGCGGCCACGGAGGCATCTCCGAGCTTGTGGATGGCGGCCAGGATATAGGGGAGGCTGTCGATGGGCGTCTCGTGATTCATGAGGTGCTTGAGCAGCCCCGGTACGGAGTCCCTGGCGTCCATGTTGCTCAAGGTCGGCGCGACAATCTTCATCGGCGGCGGCTCGGTTCTCTCGAGATAATCGTAGGTGGTGTCCAGCGCTTTGACAATGTATTCCGCGCCGGTGGTGCGGGTTTCCACGGCCTTTTCGACGGCCTTCTTCAACAGCTTCGGCGTCCCCGCGCTGGAATAGATCTTGAGGAGATCCCGAGTGATCTCCGGTTTGGGGATCTGTCCCAACAGGAGCGCGGAATAGGCCCGGATAGGGAGCATCCGGTTGTCGTTGTCCAGGATGAGGCGAAGCAGCCCGACCTCCGGCGGCTCCGCCTTCTCTCCACTGCTCTGGATGAAACCGTCGGCGTCGAAGTATGCCGTCAGCACCTCCTCTTCGAGCTCGGTGCGCCAAGCTTCTCGCCCAGTCTTTCCGTCGATATAGAACAGCCCCCCGCGGGTGTCCGCGGCGAGCACCCCCCCGCCGGACAACGCCGAGACGCTCTCGATTATCGTGGGAGAGATGAACGTCCAGTTGACGGCGCTGGTCTTCACATCGAAGGCGATGACGTAGCGCCAGTAGTGGAGGAAGAACTGGTCGCCGGAAAGCGCGATGTCGGAGCTCGGGGCTGTCCGGGCGTGCCAATGAAACTGGATCTTCTCGTCTGTCGAGCGGCCGCCGGTCCGCCGTTGAAAGGTGTCCCGCCCGAAATGGGCCACGCCGGGGATGGGGACGAGGTCGGGCATCAGCATGGTGACCCCTTCGCGTCGACCGTTCGCCGAGCTCTCGTTGACCCGATAGAGGGAGGCCATCTGCTTCTTCGACGCGGAGGATCCGATATAGACCCCGCCCGACGACTTCCTCAGGAAATTGACGGCGTAGTCCTCCGCGCGGATCCGGCAGATCTCTTTCTCATTCGGGATATCGATGACGACGATTTTTTGGCGATCCCAGGGGGCGAAGACCATATCTTTGATGACGAGGGGGTTGCCGAGGAGCCCGCTCCCCCCGCTATGCTCCCATAGCATCAGACCGTTGGACGCGTTCAGTACGACGATCTTCGAGTTCGCATATCCCCCCGGCTCGGTCCCGCCGACCCCGATGGAGAGCGCCGCCCACTGACCATCGGCGTCAGCGCCGAAGTAGTCCCATCCCTCGTCCAACTTGTAGTCCCACCGTTTCTCTCCCGAGAGGACGTCGTACGCCACGACGCGGTTCCCGGACTTGAAGAGGAACAGATCCCCGGCGATGGTGATGGCGGAGCTCACCGCGGTGTCCACTCGCCAGAGTTGCTTGTCGGCGCTCAAATCAACACCGATGATCGCACGGGGATTTGCCTTGACCACGACCACCGCCACGGGGATCCCCCGGGAGTTTCCGGGCTTTCCGACCGGGATTCCGGCTTTCTCTATTCGGGAAACTACGGCGCGGATATCTTTCGGCTTGTTGTCCGGAAACTTGTTCCCGAAGACCGCCTCGGTCTTCTCGAAGAACACACCGCAAATCTCTCCTGTGGCGCCGAAGGAGAACACCACCAGCAGGCAGAGGGTGACGGCGCGTATGCGCTGTATCATCTTGTCCCTACACATCATCACTTGTCCTTAATCTGGCGAGCCATCCGACAAACCAACCGATATATCTTGTTCTCTTCTTCCTTGGTGTCCGGCGGGAAAGACTCCTTGTAACTCTCGGCGAAGCGCTTCACCTCGGGACCCGCGAGATCGAACAGGCGGTTGAGGATGTTGAGCTTCGCGTTTTCCGGAAATTCCTCCCGGTGGAGGAACTCCTCGAAGCCGGAAAGCAGCACTTGGACATTTTCCTTGCCGAGATATGAGAGCAGCCGCTTTGCATCGTCCGGAGACCCCAGCTGTCCGATCGCGATTGTCGCATCGGTCACTCCCCGCTCGAATGCGGTAAAGAGTATCGGCACCGACCGGACATCACCCCGCTTTCCCAACACGAGCGCCGCGCTCGCGCGGACCTGCCGATCAGAATCCCTGAGCGCGGTTTCGATGGCCTGGGTCACCGCTTCTCCCTTGAGCTTCTCGAGGGAGAACAGGGCGGCGATCCGGGCGTCCGGGCGGCGGTGGTTGAGATACGGCAGCAGTAACGGAACGGCGTCGTCATTACCGACCTCGCCGAGGGCGAAAAGGGTGGCATCGGTAATGTCACTTCTGGGTCCGGTTTTCAGCAGCGTCATCAGGGGAGCGGCCGCCTCCTTCTTTCCAGTCTCTCCGAGCGCCTGCACGCCTTCCAGTATGGTGTTGGGGATGCCGCTCTCCAGCTTTTTAACGGCCTCCTCGTATTGCCGAGCCGATTCCTCTGCAGCCTGTTTCGCCTCTCTTTTGAGCTGACGCGCCGTTTTCTTTGGGGCCTTCTTTGTCTTGGCTTTCGAGCCTGACGGATTCTTTTTTCCGGCTCCCGGCTTGACCTTCCCCTTCGTTTTTTTCGTCGGCTTGGCCTTCTTTGCGGATGCTTTCTCTTTGCTCGCCGACGCGACAGGCTTCTTGGCCTTGTCTTGAGCCTGAGAAGAGCTCAAAGAGATGAAAAACGCAAAGAAAACAGCCGAGGTAGTTAATAGCTTTTGCATTGGCTCCTCTCAGCAGAATCTGACCAGACAAATCTACATGGATTATGTAACCGTTAAGCGACAGACGCTAATTTAGAAAGATATATTAGGATGTCGTAACACATCCAGTCTATAATTTTGTTTGATATTTTTCAAAGACAGGGGGTTTTTTGTGCTCCCGCCGCGCTTCGATAAAATCAAGGGTCGCGGCGACACTTGTCGTGAGGATGCGATCGACCGGGAAGGAGACCTCCTCCAAAAACGGGAGCACGGAATCATCCCTTCCGAGCTCCTCCATCGCGTGCATGTCGCTGGTCACCACGAGTCGGCAAGCACTCTCTTTGACAGCGCCGACATAGTCTCTCGTGATTTCGTCAGGGACGCGATTCAGCAGGGTCTTGGAGTTGTTGAGCTCCACGGCGGCGCCGTGCCGTGCGGCGACCCGGGCGACAACCTCGAAATCCACGGGGTACGTGATATCATTGGGGTGTGTGATGATATCCACCGCCGGGTTGTTCTCGATTGCCGCCACCAACATCTGAGTATATCGGTCTTTTCCGAGGTTTTTCGGGGTGTTGGGATGGATTCCCAGTAACACGATATCGAGATAGGGCAGTCTCTCTTCGGGAAGGTCGATCTCCCCTGATTCCCCCACCAGATTGCACTCCATCCCCTTGAGCAGACGTATTCCCTCCACCGGGTGGTTGAGTCGATCGTAGAATGGACTGGAGAACCGAGGGGTTAGGGCAGGACCGTGATCGGTTATGGCCACGGCTTTCATTCCCAGAGACTTGGCTCTCTCCAATATCTCGAGGTGAGTATGAATTCCACAATGACTGAAGAAGGAGTGGGTGTGCAGGTCGATTTCCAACATATCGTGTCTCCTCGAGCAGGGGTCGCAAGGAAGATTCTACAAAAAGGGGTCTGGTGTGTCGACCCCTCTCCACGAAATGAGCTCTGAAAACGTCAATAGCATGCGTTGACGCGAGCGACACCGGAGCGGGTCGTCGATTTATTGGGAGCTCAAGGGAAAAGGGAGGGAATACTACTGATTCCGAATGAGGACGTCCCGCGTCCCGCCGTCATACACCTGGATCCCTGAAATGGGGGTCCGGTGGCGGCCGCTGACGATTTCCGCGTCGTACTCACCGGCCATCAGCTTCAGCTTCTGGCAGGTGTAGAACTTGCCGGGGTACCAGTCCGTAGCCCCTTTCAAGCGAATCTTGATGGGTTTCTTCGCGCATCGCCCACCGGTGACGAGCTTGATCTCGCCCACGGGTATCCGGACCGGACGTTTGATGCGACGACCGGCCTCGATCTCGACATCTCGGAGAGTGAACTCCGGGCTTCCCACGATTTTGTCCGTCGTGAACACAAAGTCGTATTGGCCGGGATCCAGCCGGATTTCCTTTCCGGATCGGACATTCTCCATCACTACCTCATTGGAGGCGGTCGCCTTGCGAACGGTGAACGTGCCTCGGACCTCCTCCTCACCGATCTTCATGGTGCCGATGAACGCCCCTTGGCTCCCGCCGATATTGTCCTCATCGGTGGAGGCGAGCTCCGACTTCGGTTGCTCGGCGCCGGGTTGCTCTTCACTCTGTTCATCATAGGCGACAGGGGTGCCTTCATTGATCCCGGTGAGGTGCGCCACTAAATCCACATCTTCCTCATTCTCGATCATTTTTTCGGTCCGGGTCTTCTCCTGCTTCCCACCACACGCCGCAACGAGAATGGCCATGAGTGCTATCCATAGGATATATTTGACTTTTTTCATCCTTGTCTCCTTCCTTTCTACAGCTCATAGTGAGCATGTGAAAAGTGGCTGAAACTTCCGCCTAATCAACGCACGATGTTAGGAAAATGATCAGAAAATCGCAAGTCTTTGCGATTTTTTTCTACAGAAATTGAGGATTTCCGGTATGAACAATAGCTTAAATTTATTTTGTGACAGAAATAACCACGACAGGTGTAAAATTTATTCTTTTAGGACGGTCGGGTCATGTAAGTTTTCCTCACGTTCATGAAATGAAAAAAGTATAAGGAGATACTCAATGGCATCGCGCATCGATAAAACTAAAAACTTCCATGATTATCACCCGATGCTCCTTCTCTTGGTCGGAGCTGCGTTGGCTGTGGGGTGTACTCAGAAGTCCTCCCTCGGGGTCTGCGGAGATGAAACCTGTGACGAGGGCGAGAACTTCCTGAGCTGTCCGGAGGACTGCGATGAGATCGGCGCAGACGGGCAGGACTGCGGAAACGGCATTTGTGAGACTGGCGAGACATGCAATTCATGTGCATCGGACTGCATTTGCGACAGCTGCGGAGACGGGGAGTGCTCTCCCTCGGAGAGCTGTACCGCTTGTCCGGAGGATTGTGGAGAGTGTAAAGATTGCGGCAACGGTAAGTGTGATTCCTGGGAGAGTTGTAACACATGCCCGGAAGATTGCGAAAAATGTGAAGCGGACCGCTGTGGAGACGAGGAGTGCCAACCCGATGAGAATTGTGAGGAGTGCCCGGAAGACTGCGGAGATTGCGAAAAGGAACACTGCGGAGACGGCCGCTGTGATGCTGCGGCGGATGAGAGCTGCGAGACCTGTGTTCAGGACTGCGGGGCGTGTGAATCCTTCTGCGGTGACGGTGAGTGTATAGAAGAGGAGACCTGCTGGAATTGTCCGTCGGATTGCGGCGTATGTTGCGGAGACGGGGTGTGCGATGAAAGCATCGCCGAGAACTGCGAGACCTGTCCCGAGGACTGCGACGACTGTGAGTCGTACTGCGGGGACGGACACTGCGATCCCCTCACCAATGAGAATTGTCGTTCTTGCACCTGGGATTGCGGGGAGTGCACAGGAGGGTGCGGAGACGGACTCTGCAACCTCTCGATAGGAGAGGATTGTCATCAGTGTCCTGCGGATTGCGGCAGCTGTATCGTGTGTGGAGATGCCTACTGTGACACCGGCGAGGACTGCTTCTCGTGCTGGCGGGATTGCGGGTTCTGCGAGGGCTGCAACAACGGGAGTTGTGAGAACGGCGAGACCTGCTCCTCCTGTCCGTTTGATTGTGGTTTGTGCGAAGACAGCTGCGGCGACGGAGTGTGTGGCGTGACGGAGCAGTGCGGCGATTGCCCGGAGGACTGCGGGGCCTGCCCGAGCTTCTGCGGCGACGGAAATTGCACCGAGACCTGCGACACGTGCCCCGGTGATTGCGGGGTCTGTGAGGCGTTCTGCGGTGACGGACAGTGTGATGACAGCGAAGACTGCTCCTCGTGTCCATGGGATTGCGGCGCGTGCTGCGGTGACGGCGTCTGCGATACGGTCTATGAGGAATTCTGTTACACGTGCCCGGAGGACTGCGGAACCTGCTGCGGCGATTGGGTGTGCATGCCCGACATCGGGGAGGGGTGCAGGACCTGTCCTCACGATTGCGGAGAGTGTCAGGTGATCTGCGGTGACGCTGTTTGCGAGGCGGATCATGGTGAAGATTGCAGTCAGTGTCCGGAGGATTGCGGCGATTGTTGTGGCGATACCGTCTGCAATAGCCTGATCGGGGAGGATTGTCAGACCTGTTCCAAGGACTGCGGTGACTGTAATCCCTTCTGTGGCGACGACGCCTGCAATGACAACGAAACCTGTAACACCTGCCCCTCGGATTGCGGTGCCTGCCCGGACATCTGCGGCGACGGGGACTGTAACGGCTTCGAAACTTGTCGGACCTGCCCCTCGGACTGCGGCGAATGCCCGATATCCTGCGGGGACGGCGTCTGCAGCGCGGGGGAAGAGGATTGCGCCAACTGTGAGGTCGACTGCGGCGAATGCCAGGCGTATTGCGGTAACGGAAAGTGCGATACGGAGGATGGCGAGGATTGCACCTTCTGCCCTTCGGACTGCGGCACATGCTGCGGGGACGGCGTCTGTAACCCGTGGCACGCCGAGGACTGCGACACCTGCGTCGCCGATTGCGGGAGATGCGGCGGATCCTGCGGGGACGGTGCCTGCAATTACAGCGAGGGGGAGGATTGCCGGGAGTGCCCCGAGGACTGCGGCCAGTGTGTCGCCTGCGGCGACGGACGCTGTGACACGGAGGGGGCGGGCGAGACCTGCCTCTCCTGTGAAACCGACTGCGGATCCTGTGAACAGTATTGCGGCGACGGTGTCTGCGATACGGCGACATACGAAAATTGCGAATGGTGTCCCGAGGACTGCGGCCGATGCATGGGCTTCTGTGGTGATGACATTTGTGATCCGTCGCAGGAGGAGTGCGGAAATTGTCCGCTGGACTGCGGGGTCTGTCCGGGATACTGCGGCGATGGGACCTGCGATGAGTCCCTGGGGGAGACCTGCGATGCCTGTTCGGAGGACTGCGGAGAGTGTCAAGAGGAGTGCGGCAACGGAGAATGCGAGATGGCGCACGAAGAGGATTGCACGACCTGTCCCGCCGATTGCGGCGACTGTGACGGCTATTGCGGCGACGGTTTCTGCAATCCCTGGTTCAACGAGAACTGCTGGTGGTGCCCCGAGGATTGCGGATGGTACTGTTTCTACTGCGGAGACGGATATTGCGATGAGGATATGGAGGAGGACTGCCGGACCTGCTCTATGGATTGCGGAGATTGTCCGTTCTGCGGTGACGGTTTCTGCAGCGAAGACGAAAACTGCTCGGGATGCCCCAGGGATTGCGGGGTCTGCCAAAGCTGCGGTGACGGGACCTGTCAGAGCAACGAGAGCTGTGTGGGGTGTCCGTTCGACTGCGGCCTCTGCCCGGACGAATGCGGGGACGGCGCCTGCGGATTCACCGAGACCTGTGACAACTGTTCGGACGACTGCGGGATATGCCCCGCCTTCTGCGGCAACAATGTCTGCGATCCGGAGGAGGAGTGCTGGAGCTGTGTACAGGATTGCGGCGAGTGTCCGGTTTGCGGTGACGGGAACTGTGATCGGGATGCCTGGGAAGACTGCTGGTGGTGTCCCGAAGACTGCAACGACTGTGAGGAGTATTGCGGGGATGGTATCTGCGATCCCAGGATGGAAGACTGCTATATGTGCCCGCAGGACTGTGAGTGCGAGACGATCTGCGGGAACGGGATCTGTGAGCAGTGGATAGGGGAGAGTTGCGAGGATTGTGAGGAGGACTGCGGCGAGTGTGCGCTCTGCGGAGACGGCCGCTGCGACTGGGATGAGGATTGCAACTCCTGTTCGGAGGACTGCGGTGCCTGCAGCGTCTGCGGGGACGGGTTCTGTTCCGAGACCGAGAGCTGTTGGAGCTGTCCGAAGGACTGTTGGGAGGGCTGTTGCGGGGATGGCTACTGCGATCGACCGGCCGGTGAGGATTGCATGTGGTGTCCCGATGACTGCGGCTACTGTACCGGAAACTGCGGCGATGGCATCTGCGACTGGATAGCTGAAGACTGTGGTAGTTGCCCCGAAGACTGCGGCATCTGCATCTGAGCGTCTCCCGCCAAATGTGCTATTCTGAGGGCATGAAGTCTTTCCATGATAGGGGAGGGCGGATACTTCTCTTGATATTGTCGGTATGGGCATTGGCCTGCGAGGAGTCCCCCGTCAAGATGCGCCTGCTGGTCTATGATGAAACCATCGACAGCTACGGTTTCAAGGACGTTTCACTGGAAACAATTAATGATATAAGCAGGTTAGACGGTAGTGCCACAGTGTTGAGGGGGGGGCTTTCCATTGAAATCGATTACCAGAAAGGAGAGCTCGATTGGAAGGAGCTCGGTCACCCCGTCAACTTCAGCGCGTTCGAGCAAGGAGGTGTCCTCATACCGGAGAACTACGACTCCCTCGCCATGGCCTCCATATATTACAACATCGAGAGATCATTCCTCTTTTTTCGGGACGAGCTGGGGATTGACGAGGGGATACTGAAGCGCCTTCCGACCTACTACAGGCCCAAAGTGGTATTGATTGAAGGCGACGGCGAGAAGATGCTGGAGAAGGACAACGCCTTCTATATGAAAATCACCAATAGCGAGCGGGCCTTCTTCGTCGTCCACCACAAGCTGTTCCAGTGGATTCCAATGTCATTGAACGGGGGTATCCTCACCCATGAGTACACCCACTACGTCTTTGATCGCTTGGTCTTGGAGAAAAAGGCCGGATTGACCCCTGAGAGTGACAACTTCCTTCTCTCCATCAACGAGGGGACCGCGGATTTCATGGCCGCTGTCAGAACCGGAGATCCCCATTATATGTCCCATACCATTCCCGAAGGCTACTTCGAGGTGTCGAGGTGCAACGGCTCTCCGAGCATGGAGCTGAGCAGAGACATCTCCAATCCCGAGCGTCCGGACTACACCCGAATGATGGATCTCTGGGCCAGGCGAACGGACCCCTCCAATTTCTGTCCCTACGAGATCGGGCTGATGTGGGCGGCGATGCTCTATGAAATCGCCGATGCCTTGGACTCATCCGACCAGGACAGACCGAAGAGGGAGGCTCTCCTGAAAGTGGCGGGATGGCTGCTCGAGGCCATCGAAGCACTCGGACCCCACCTCAGTGGTCAGGACACCTTCGAGATATGGGAAATCATGTCGATATTCGTGAGCAAGGTCGACGCATCGGATCGAGAAACGGTGTGCGATATCATAGAAAATCGATATGCGATGCATTTTGACGAGGTCGATGGCTGTTGATGCGACTGAACCCTGGCAATAGGTCTTGTTTTCGGGGTGTTGGGCGACGACATCAACTCATGTTTGTGCTGATTGCCAATCTGTCGATGGTTACTCCCGATGCAAGAGCAGGAACAACGGACACGGTGGGAACGGTAGCCCCCCCTGAATCAAAAAGGAATTTCAAGCTGTTCTCGGAGTTCGGTATTGGTTTTCGTATTGGCGGGACCTTTCTGGAAAAGGCCGTCGCCGATGCCTTTGATGGTCTTGTCACCCTCGGAACAGAGGTGGAGGTCGATGTCTTCTCCTATAATGATTCCCATTTCCTCATAATACCGGCCAGTTACATGAGTCCCATGCCTCATTTGAGGAGCGGCTCGGAGCAGATTTTACTGGAAACACAATATCGAATTGTGGATATCGGGTTAAAATACAACTATTTGTGGTCCTTTTTCACGGCGGGGACGGGTGTCGGGCTCTCCATGATGGTGGTCACCTCAACCGCCCGATATTACGATCTGCTGGAACCGGGATTGGATATTGGAGATCCGGAAGATCCCTACGATGATCAAACAGTCTTCCGACAGAAGAGGATTCAAACCGTCGAAGACCACACCGGGACCATTTTGGGGCCATATTTCAACCTTGAGCTCGGCGTCGATTTGGGAAGGTTGATGGGCGGTCGGGAGCGATTCTTCGAGATGAAGGGGACCGCTCAATATGCCAGAAGGAAGGCCAGGAACGAGTTGTATACCTGGATGACGCTATCCATCCGACCCTCAGCGCTATGGCGTAAAAAGAAATAGTAAATACAGATACAACGACCAAATAGGCTAATGTAATGGATTAGCGTCCAAAACTTTACATAATATATCTTATGCGACATAATCATATCTGTCTCGATCCGTTGAAAACGACACCGCGCCCCCGGCATTCGCCCATTCGCCCCCCCTCCAAGACCTTCTTCTGCTGATGTGTACTCGACAAAGTTGACCGAAGCGGAAATCGTTTTTCCGCCCAGAAGTTTCATTTCATCAAAAATGCCTTAAAATATTAGTATGTTCGATAGAATCTCAGCTTGGGCATTTCTCTTAGTCCTGGGAAGCTCGATCTCGTCGATTGCATCTGAACAGTCCGTGAAGCCACCGATTGCATCTGAACAGTCCGTGAAGCCGGCGCCCAACGAGCTGGGGACAGTGATGATTCTCATGTACCATGATTTCGGTCCTCGTGAGGCCACCTGGATGCGGACTCCGGAGAATTTCAAAAAAGATCTCGAAACCTTATATAACAAGGGATATCGCCCGATCAGTCTGACGGACTTTGTCCGCAACCATATCACAACACCCGCCGGTTACACCCCCGTTGTCATCACCTTTGATGATGGAAAAGCCCAGCAATTTGAAGTTACAGTACAAGACGATTTGCCTCAGGTGTCTCCCCAGAGCGCTGTCGGGATCTTTATGGGCTTCGTCCAAACCCATGAAGATTTCCCACTTGAAGCGACGTTCTTCCTCAATGGAAAGTACCCTTTCAAGCAACCGGAATGGGTCGCGTTCAAGCTCAATTTCCTTGTCGACCACGGAATGGATATCGGAAATCACACCACAGGCCATCACAATTTGGCTCTCAAAGAAAACCAACGTAGCGATATCATTCAGAAAGCAATCGGAAAGCAGGCTCAGAGACTCGAGTCTTTCATTTCAAATGAGGACTATCGAGTCAACACCCTTGCCCTCTGTTTCGGTCAGCGCCCCAGAAAAAGCGCGTTGCATCCCCTCCTTAAAAACGGTGTCTTCAAGGGCCGTCCCTATGAGAACATCGCCGTTTTGAATGTCGGTGCGGGCCCCGCCCCCTCTCCGGTAGACAAAAAGTTCGATCCCCTGCGCCTGCCCAGGATACGGGCGAGCGAGCTCAATACCGGTAGATTCGGCCTATATGACTGGCTCGAATACTTTGAAAATCACCCCCGGGAGCGATTCGTGAGTGATGGCAATCCAGACACAGTCACCATTCAAAAGAGTGATTCGGACAGGGTATCCGAGGCGCGGAACAACGGAAAATCCATCGTTTTTCTGGATGAATGATCGGAACGATCAGGGTATCCAACGGGATACAACTACCCTTCGGCGGTCTGGAACCATTTCAGGAATTCGATCCCGATAGTCAAATAGAGGACATCGTACTCGTCTCCCCTTATCCAAGAGAGTTGAACCATCGGACCGATGGTGAACAACCGGGTGATTCGCGCTTCGTATGACATGGAGATGGAGAGGCTCAGGGGACCTCCGAAGCCGAGCTTGTAGGATTCGGTCCCGGCCTGGGAATACCCGAAACCGAGACCGACCGAGGGTCTGATGCCGAAGCCGCGCCACGGATAGAGGGTAGTGTCCAGATAGAGGCCGAAACCGGAGGTCTTCTCATCAGCGGATTGGTCAATCGCCCCGTTGTTGATGGTGACCTGAAACCCCACCGCCAGCCATTCGAAGAACGCGTCCCCTGCCCTCAGGTTCATATTCGTCCCGTGCACCGGGCCGATTTCGTAGTCCGTGGAAAAATCCCGCTGCTCGTTGGTGAACCAGGAGAAGGACATCAGGTATCCCATGCCGCCCCCCAGATAGGAGCCGGGATGGCGGAGAAAGGAGGGGTCTCTTCGCCAGGCCCGCCGGTCTTTTGGCGGCGCCGGTCTCTCCTCGGGCTGTTCCGTATCCAATACCGCCGGTCGGGCTGCTGACGCTTCGGGGGCGGTCGATTCGGCTCCGCCGTCCAACGCCTCGACCCCCGCATCCGACGCATCAGGCGTCGTCTCCGTGTCTGCGTCGATAACCGTTGAAGACTCGGCGTCACCTGCGGCCTGTGCGAGAACACCGAGAGAGACGGTGGTCACCGGCATCCCCAGGGCAATCATCCAAGCAACAATACGACGGTTTGACATGGGCCTACTCTAACGCATGTTGGGGCAACGGGCCAGCGCCTCTTGTTGCTTCTTCACCAGCTCCGGATCATCCATGATGAAGGTCCCCACCCGATTCCAATCGAAGCCGTAGGGGCGCTTGTTGGACCACCATATGAACATGGCCCGGCCCTTGATGTTATCGACGGGAACGGTCCCCCAGTATCTCGAGTCGTTTGAATCGTCCCGGTTGTCCCCCATCACGAAGACCTTGTCCTCGGGGACGATCTCAGGACCGAAGTTGCTCGGAAGTCCTTGTGAAGGCGGTATCCCCAGAGATTGTATGACGGTGTACCGGAACTCATCGTGCTTCTCAATCCAGAGCTCCGCCTCGCCTTTGTGCCAGTTGCCTCCGACGTCCTTGGTCTGGAACGTGCTCTTCCCCACGCGACATCGCGGGATTTCCCTATCGTTGACGAAGAGTACGTTGTTGCGCACCTCGACCCGATCCCCCGCGACACCGACGATGCGCTTGATAAACGCCGTCCCGGTCATGTCCGATTCGGATCCCATGAAATTCTGCTTGGCCCGACTGGAGAGCGGCGGCTTGATGAACACGATCACCTCACCGTGCTTCGGGTTGGCGAAGCGGACGAGGCGGGTGTGGATAAAGGGAAGCGAGAGACCGTATCGATATTTACTAACGAATATGTGGTCGCCGACCATCAGCGTGGGCACCATTGATTCGCTGGGTATCTTGAAGGCCTCGACGATGAAGAGCCTGAGGAAGACCGCCACGAGAACCGCGACGCCGATGGACTCCATGTATTCGCGGAAGGTCCCCTTCTTCGCGAAGGCGAGGTGCTTGTCCGCTTTCTCCGCCAAATCCGAAATCCCCTTCAGGATGATTTCGTCGGATCCGTTCTCCATGGACTTCTCGAGGGCCTGCACCGCCAGCTCGAGCTCCGCCCTCCCCTTCTTGGAGACCGCGCTGCCGTTCTTCTGGAGGACCTTTTTGACGGAGGCGACCAGCCGCTTGGCCTCTTTCAGCCGTCTGCGTTTCTTGAAGGGATTCAGATGATCCGGGGTCTTCCAGAAGGGGAGCCTTTCCCGAAATGAATAGATGATATAGACGAGCACGGCGTAGAGCAGGAGCACATGCCAGAACTCGAACTCCTCCAGCACACCGAAGTTTCTTACGAGCACCTCTACAAGATGCCAGGCCACCGTCGCGGGAAGCACCACAAACCAGATGATGTACCAGAACAGGCCGATCGCGTATCTCAAGTTCAAGGTTCACAACTCCTTTAGTGCGTCTCTTATAGACCCATGGTTACAGTGAAGGCAAGGAGCGCAGCGTTCCGTAGTGAAAAAACGGCTCAATTTCACATGTCCGCTGGACGGCCGAGGCCCAGCTTCAGTCGGTTGATAACCGTTCGTCGTTGTCGCTCCTTGTATTTGGAGTGAGCCGCGTCGCCACGCTCGTTGTAGCGATGGGTCTGGCGATCCAGAATCTGGAGCTCCGTTCGGATATAGAGCACCGGCCGCGGCACCGGGTCGATCCCGTCGGTGAGAAAGGCCTCTTTGAAACGGGGGACCCGGATCGGCGTGTCCGCCACCCAGTTGATGACGCGATAGTCCGGCGATGAATGCTGGTTGTCCGAATGGGGATGGAGTCCCTGCTCCACATCGGCTTCCAGCTGGAGGTTCTTGGCCAGCCTGGCGAGGTGCGGGTGCTCCGCGCAGAACAGCCCGAAGGGGAAGAGGGTGTTGTACGACTCATTGGAGAGGCCGTAGTTGAAAGGGAAAAGGTTTCGAGACAGATAATTCATCACCGGCATGATATCGGCCATGGTGGTGGTGATGATTCGAAACCGCATCTTGTCGAAGAGCTGCGCCGTGAGCGGCGTTCCTTTGGAGAGCAGCTTCGTCACCATGCTCGTCCGCTGCTTGCGGCCGCCGGAGAACTCCACCACCGGGAGCCCCTCCGCCATCATGGTGCTCAGGATACGGTAGATGCGCTGCTCCGCCGCATGAAAGAGCTCCTGATCCGCCATGGCGAGCGCCAGGCGGGCCTCGCTGGCGTCGAAGTGGTTGATGGCGTGCATCGCCTTGAGCAGCACACAGGCGCAGAACTGGCGATGGCGGCTCTTCCTGTCCCCCGCCATGAGCAGCAACTCCGGGAGTGATGCGTTGCGAACCGGTTTGGGGATGGGAAAGGAGAGCACCTCCCTCAGGTAGACCACCGCCTCGTTCTGGATTCTGGAGACAAGGGCGAGATCATCGGGATTGTCCATATGAATGAGATGGGCGCGTAAGAAGGCTTTGATCTCGTTCCGCTTGAGGTTGAGTCGATGCCAGTCGAGGGCGCTTCCCCCGCGGAGAATGATTCTGACGAGTTCTAAATCGAAGAGGGAAAATTTGTTGAGAGGGTGATAGGGCTCATAACGTGTCTCAAAAGATTGTTTCATTAATGATCGCTTTTGGGGCGCTCGATAATGTAATGAAATGGCTACGATTTGTCGGGCAAGGCTTCGATATCTTTAGATGAATCTTTGGAGCCAAGAGACACGGTTCCGAAAAAGATCCCACATACAATGAGCAAGATGAGAAGATTTCCCCAGACAGTACCTGTGCACAGTGGTACGAGAACCGCCAAAATCAGAAGCGCTATAGGGGCGAGACGAATCATTGGTTTACCCTTCCGTTGCTAGTGTCCTACTCTTGACTACCTTGTAATACTTTATACCACATGAGGTGTGTGGTCAATTAATTCACAATTTTTTACAGTCCGGAGTGACTCCATGCAAGTGAAAAAGACATCACCGGTAAGAATATCACGCCAAGGCGTCCTGGTACCGATTGTCGTGTTTGTATATATATTCACTATCAAGGAAATTACGACCTCAAATCGAGTAGTTTATTGCTTTTTTTTCAGAGCCATGCTTGAGACGTCGTTATCTGGTGGTTGAAATATAAAGTGGATAGACCAAGCTTGATGGTAGCATGCTTCGAGATGTGCCAAAACGAGGGAAAAGGTGAAGGATGAGCGAGACACCGAATAATGAACAAACTACTGAGCTTCCGATACTGCCGCTCAGAAACTCTGTCATGTTCCCGGCCTCTGTGGTTCCGATAAACGTCGGACGCGAAAAGTCCGTGAGGGTTGTCGAAAAGGTTTCGAACCTGAGCGAGCAACTCGTCGCGGTGTTCAGCCAGCGCTCACCGGACACGGAAGATCCGGACTGGAGCGACCTCTATACCGTGGGGACGGCTTCACGGATTCTGAAGGTGGTCAAGCTGGGGGACGGCAACTACTCCGTGGTGTTGCAGGGCGTTCACCGAATTCGGCTGGTCGAGCCGGTATCGAAAACGCCCTACCTCATCGCCAAGACGGAATCCCTCTTCCCGGATACTTCAGCCAATGTGGAGATCGATGCGCTCGCCACGAACCTCCGCGAGACCGCGCGGCAGCTCATCTCCCTCCTCCCCAACCTGCCCAGGGAGGCCGCGAGCGTGCTCGATCACGTCTCCGACCCCGGGACCCTGGCGGACCTGGTCTCCTCCAACCTGACGGTCCCGGTAGAGGAGAAGCAGACGGTCATCGAAGCCATCGGCATCGAAGAGCGGCTCCGCGCCTGTCTCAGGCTCCTCACCAAGCAGCTGGAGATGCTGAAGGTGAAAAAAGAGATCTCCTCGATGGTTCAGGAGGAGATGGGACGAAGCCAGCGGGAGTATTTTCTTCGTCAGCAGCTCAAGGCCATCAAGGAGGAGCTCGGCGAGGGCGACGACGAAGAGGACGAGATCGATGAGATTCGGGATCGCATCGCCAAGGCGGGGATGGGGCAGGAGGCGGAGAAGATGGCGCAGAAGCAGCTGGGGAGGCTACGTCACATGCAGTCCTCCTCGGCGGAGTATACGGTGACCCGAACCTACCTGGACTGGATGCTGGATGTTCCGTGGAGCAAGTCCACAAAAGATATGCTCGACGTGGACACCGTCCGCACGGTCCTGGACGAGGACCACTACGATCTTGAAAAGGTGAAGCGGCGTATCCTCGAGCAGATCGCGGTGCTCCAGCTGAAGCCGGACAAGAAGGGGCCGATCCTCTGTCTGGTGGGACCTCCCGGCGTCGGGAAGACCTCCCTCGGGCGCTCCATCGCGCGCGCGCTCGGCAAGGAGTTCGTCCGGATATCGCTGGGGGGCGTCAAGGACGAGGCGGAGATCCGGGGACACCGGCGGACCTATGTCGGCGCCCTCCCCGGCCGGATTATCCAGGGAATGAAGCGGGCGGGCACCGTCAACCCCCTCTTCATGCTCGATGAGCTCGACAAGCTGGGCAGTGATTTCCGCGGTGATCCGTCATCCGCGCTCCTGGAGGTGTTGGACCCCGAGCAGAACAGCTCCTTCTCGGATCACTACCTCGAGGTCACCTACGATCTCTCGAAGGTCATGTTCATCGGTACAGCGAACACCCTCTCCACCATCCCCCCTGCCCTGCTGGATCGCACGGAGGTCATCAGCCTCCCCGGCTATACCCGCGAAGAGAAGCGGCGTATCGCCTTCGGGTTCATCGTCCCCAAGCAGCTGGACGAGCACGGCCTCGACGAAGAGCGGCTCACCTTTCAGGATGACGCCGTCTTCAGGATCATCGACTCCTATACCCGGGAGGCGGGGGTGAGAAATCTGGAGCGGGAGATCGCGGGGGTCTGCAGGGCGGTCGCGGTGAAGATCGCCGAGAAAAAGGGCGAGCATGAGCCCGTGACCGCCGACTCCGACTATGTGGAGGAGATCCTGGGCCCGCCCCGATACTTCCCCGAGACCGCCGAGCGGTGCGAGGTCCCCGGTGTCGCCACCGGTCTGGCCTGGACTCCCGTGGGCGGCGACATTATCTTCATCGAGGCGACCAAGATGAAGGGGGCCGGCAAGACCACCCTTACGGGGCAGTTGGGGGACGTGATGAAAGAGTCGGCGCAGACCGCCCTCTCCTTTGTCCGGGCCAACGCCTTGGAGCTGGGGCTCGATCCGGAGTTCGCGGACAAGTTCGACATCCACCTGCACGTCCCGGCCGGGTCGGTCCCCAAGGACGGCCCCAGCGCCGGCTCGGCCATGCTGACCGCCATCGTCTCGCTGCTCTCCGGCCGACGGGTCAAACCGGATGTGGCCATGACCGGGGAGATCACCCTTCGCGGGCTTATCCTGCCGGTGGGGGGGATCAAGGAGAAGGTCCTCGCGGCCCACCGGGCGGGCATCAAGACCGTCGTGCTCCCCCTGAGGAATGAGAAGGATAAGCCCGATATCCCGGAGGAGATATTGAACGACATCAACCTCGTGTTCGTGAAGCGGATGGACGAGGTGCTCGAGGAAACCCTCGAGGATGTGGATACCTCCCTGCCCCTGACGCCTGAAGCCTGACGAGGACAACGCAGCAGGGCGTGAGGGTAAGCGAGAGTCGATCTATCCGAAGCGGTCTAGAGAGGGATCGGCGAGGAACCTTCGAAGCTGACGTAGAAGACCTCCTCCTGCGGCTCCGGAAACAGAAGGACGCCGCCGGGGAGGTGGTCGTATCCGATGAAGTACCCGGTTCCAGTCTCCAGAATGTTCATATCGATGTCGAGCAAATCGATGCTTCGCTCCCGCCCTCCCGGCGGTAACCCGAGCTCGTAACTCTCGCCGAGGAGAATCTCGCCGCTGCTCCGGACCTTGAGGGAACGCCAGGTGGACAACACCTTGAACTTGGCGGGGAGCGCATTGGTCCCCGCGATCCAGTCGAACAACCCGCTGTACGTATAATCACTCACCCAGAGCTCCTGACAGTAGCTCATGAAGTCGGTATAGATCTCCGGATGGTATTGGTCACCATATTGCAGGTCATACCCCCACTTCCCGATCACCCCGCCGGAATAGGGGTAGTTCGGGTCCGGATCTTCCACGCCGCAGGGGGCGTGCAGCCGGCCGTGGTTGTGCCCGAGCTCGTGGATCATCGTTCGCGCCGCCTCCTCGCCCGAATAGCCGATCCCGATCGCCGAGAGGGAGCCCCACCACCCGCCGCCGGGCTCCTCGGGGACGTAGCCGAGCCCCACCACACATCCCGCGCGGCAATAGCTCATCATTGAATCGGCGGGAGAGAACATCCCGAAGTAATACTCTTTGTTGGTGGCCCCCCGCTCGCTCCGGAGGTTGTTGACAGCCTCCAGGAGCGTCTCCCATCCCGCACCGTCCGCTCGGATCTCATAGTCCCACGACACGGGATCCGCCACCGTGATGTTGATGTCATCCCTGGGAAGCGGGTAGTGTCGATACAGATAGTCCCTGAAAATCTCCATCTGGTTTTCATCCGTCGACGGAAGCCGTCCCGAGCCGTCCGCGTTATAGGCGATGGGGATCACCACCAGCTCCAATCCGCCGCCGAGGTCCTGCTCATGAAAGGCCGCCATCCCGTCTTCGGGCCAACGGGCGCGCGAGTCATCACCCTCCCCTGAGTTGTCATCCACCTCGAGAAGAGAGATTCGATACTCCAGATCACCCGTTAGATATTCACCGGGAACTTCGATGTTGAAGGTCGAGTCGAGCGCCCCTTCGTCGGAGTTTCCGTCAACCCGCAGGCGAACCTGTTGAGGGGCCACGGAGGCACTGGAGGACTGAAAATCCACCCACGCCTCCACCTCTCTTTGAGACCACGAGGATTGCCGGGAGACATGGACCCGCAGCAGCCCTTCCCGTCGTTGCACCACCGGCGCGTTCCGTTGCTCGACCTCGGCCCAGTCCCGCATCAACGGTATCTGAACCGCCTGGTTGAGGGTCACGGCGGTGATGTCGAGGCCGGTTACCAGCGTCCTTCCTGATATATCCGTGTCCGCGTCCGTGTCCGCGTCCGTGTCCGCGTCCGTGTCCGCGTCTGTGTCCGCGTCCGTGTCCGCGTCCGTGTCCGCGTCCGTGTCGGCATCTGTATCGGCATCGGTGTCGGTATCGGAGTCGGTATCCGCGTCGGAGTCGGTATCCGCGTCGGAGTCGGTGTCCGCGTCGGAGTCGGTGTCCGCGTCGGAGTCGGTGTCCGCGTCGGAGTCTGTGTCCGCGTCGGAGTCGGTGTCCGCGTCGGAGTCGGTGTCCGCGTCGGCGTCGGTATCCGAGTCCGCGTCGGCGTCCCCCGCTCCGACGACACAACAGTACTGGTTCGCAATGGGACAGGTGTAGTTCGCGGCGATTTGACCATTCATGTTTCCGCACGCCATATACCCGATGACACAGGTATAAGGGCAGTCGCCATCCGCATCCGCATCCGAATCCGCATCCGCGTCGCTATCCGTGTCGGTATCCGCGTCGGAGCTGGTATCGATCGGCCCTCCGTCTTTGGGGGATACCCTTGAATCATGGCACCCCCAAAAAGAGACGGCGGCCACCAGAATTGCAATAGAGGATCCTTTCATGAGCAATACCTTTCCATTATCATAAAACGGATAATATCATACAGGACGGCGTCTACGGGGATTTTTATACTATTTTCAGGTTTGGAAAAGAATTCCCGGAACGAACCGGACGAGGGGCGCGGCGCCTGACGGTTTGATGGCTTTCGGATTTGTCATCTTGATATAGTGTTTGACGGTTGTTAATAAGTCGCAGAGCTGATGAACGGAGACCCCAATGCAAGTTCTCGGAATTGAGTCGTCCTGTGATGAAACCGCCGCCGCCGTGGTCGCCGACGGGCGCATCCTCTCCGACGTGGTGGCCAGTCAGACCGCGGCCCACAGACCTTACGGGGGGGTCGTCCCGGAGATCGCGAGCCGCCACCATATGGCCGACATCATTCCGACCATCCGGGAGGCGCTCAGAATAGCGGCGGTCTCCCTGAACGATCTGGACGGCATCGTCGCCACCGCCGGCCCCGGTCTCAAGGGCGCGCTGCTGGTGGGACTCCAGACCGCGAAGAGCCTCGCCGCCGCCGGGGAGCTCCCCTTTGTCGGGGTCAACCATCTGCGGGGCCACCTCCTCTCGGCGCGTATCGAGGACGACACGATCCGCCGTCCCGATTTTCCCTATATGGCCCTCTTGGCCTCGGGGGGACACACCGGTATCTACCTCCTGCGGTCCGAGGACGACATCTCCTGCCTCGGCTCGACTCGCGATGACGCCGCAGGGGAGGCCTTCGACAAAGTCTCCAAGCTCCTCGGACTCGGATATCCCGGGGGGCCCGTGATCGACAGGCTCGCCGCCCTCGAGGGCGAGTGGGTCACCTTCCCTCAGGCCCTCAGAGAGCGCCGCTCCTACGAGTTCAGCTTCTCCGGCGTCAAGACCGCGGTGGCGCAGTACGTCGCGAAGTGCGCCCCCCCTCCCGACGAGGCGCTCATCCGCTCCATCGCGAAGGGGTTTCAACAGTCCGTCATCGAGATCATGGTGAGGAAGCTCACCCTCGCGGCGCGGGAAAAGCAGATCGATCGGATCGTGCTGGGGGGCGGGGTGGCGGCCAATCAGGGGTTGAAGCGCCACGCGACGGAGGTTGCCGCCGAGATGGGGCTCGACCTCTACGTCCCCCCCCCGAGCCGCTGTACGGACAACGGCGCCATGATCGCCTACGCCGGCTACCTCGACCTCCTCAAGGGGAGGCGAAGTCCCATGGACCTCGCGCCCAAGGCGGACTGGCCGATCTGAAACCGAATCGGCCTTGCCGAGGCGCGTCTACTCCAGGAAGAGGATCTCGTCGAGGCAGTAGTCCATGAAGATACCGGTCTCGCTCTGGAGCTTCAGGGTATAGGCTTGTGTCTGATCAAAGGGCCGGCGGACATCAGCGCCCGCGGCGCTCGTCAGATCCTCGAACAGAATGGTGTACAGGGTCCAGTCATCCTCGAGGGTGATCATCTGACACCAATCCAAATGGCAGGGGGTCTCCTCCCCGCACTCACCGCCGGCGGGATCGGTGTGGACATCGGAGAAGCAGATCTCCAGGTTGAAGCCCTCGTCGTTGCGCGCCAACCAGAGCGCCACACCGCGATACGGGGATACATCCATGGGAATCTTGTTACCGCCGTCATCCCGCGCCAGGTCGACGGCGAATCCTACCCGCGCATTCTCGACAGGGGGAAAGGTGTTGAGACACATATAGGTCGGGCTCGCGGCCCCTACCCTGCGGGAATTTTCATCCGCATCGTTCCCGTCCGTATCTTCCCCATCCGTATCCATATCTGCAAGTGGATCATGGTCGAGAAAATCATACTGAATGTGGAAATAGTCTTCCTCGATATTGAACCAGTACAGGTAGATACGACGATTGGCTTCAAACGCATCGACTTCTTCCATCTCCACCTTCAAGATATAGGGGAGCTCATCGGTGGACTGATCCGTCGACATATCTGCCGTTGGGTCCGTGGCTTCCTCGGTCGAGGTATCGAACGGCTCATCGGTGGACCGATCCGTCGGCATATCTGTCGCTGGATCCGTGGCGTCCTCCGTCGAAGTATCGAACGGCGCATCTGTCCAAGGATCGGTGGGCGCATCCGTCTCCCGATCGGTGGGCGCATCCGTCTCCTGATCAGTGGGTGCCTCGGTGGACGGAAGGCCGTAGGGATCGGACGTGTCCTGGTCCATTTCGGACTCGTCGGAACGGCTCTCGCTCTTTTCTTTGTGGGCGGATGTCCTATAGCATCCCCCTATGAACAGGAGCAATGCCCACATCAGAACTGTCCGGCTGTTGAGGCGATCCATTTTTCTCCCCTATCCTTTCGCGATCATCCAGCGAGCCGACGCGTTTGGAATGCTGTCGCTGTTATATGCTAAGGTACAAGATCGGCGAATGACGATCCACAAAAAATGAAGCTCAGAGCACCGCCGCGATGGCCTCGCACAGACCGTCCATATTGCCCGGGGTCATCCCGGCGACGTTGACGCGACCGGAACCGACGATGTAAATGGAGCTCTTCTCCCGAAGGGTGTCCACCTGTTCCCGGGTGAGCCCTGAGAACGAAAACATGCCGTTCTGGCGGGTGATGAAGGAGAAGTCCCGGGTGACCCCCTTGGCCTCGAGGGTGTCCACGAAGAGCGCCCGCATCCCCCGGATGCGATCCCGGATCTCTCCCACCTCCCGGCCCCACTCGGCGCGGAGGGCCGGATCGTTCAGGACCGTCTGGACGATGTTGCCGCCGTGGGCCGGCGGATTGGAGTAGTTGGCCCGGGCGATCTGCTTGGCGTGGCTCAGGCACCGGGAGGCCGCGTCCGCGTCCTTGGCGATGATGGTCATGGCGCCGGTGCGCTCCCGATAGAGCCCGAAGTTCTTGGAAAAGGAGCTGACCACCAGCAGCTCATCACAGGCCTCCGTCAGAATCCGGAGCCCCTCCGTGTCCTCCTCGAGGCCGATCGCCAACCCCTGGTAGGCGAAGTCGACGAGGGGGACGAGGCGCCGCCGGGCCAGGATCTCCGCGATCTGTTTCCACTCTTCCGCTGAGGGGTCCATGCCCGTGGGGTTGTGGCAGCATCCGTGGAGGAGCACGACGTCCCCTTCCGGGATTCTCGCCAGGGCCGCCAGCATGGCGTCGAGATCGAGGCGCTTGGCCTCGGCGTCATAATAGGGGTACGACTCGAGGCGGAACCCCGAAGCGCCGAAGATCTGATTGTGGTTGGCCCAGGTGGGATCGCTCATCCACAGCGCGGCGTTCGGCATCGCCCGCTTGAGGAGGTCGCCGGCCACGCGAAGCCCCCCGGTGCCGCCCGGGGTGTGCATGGTCACGGCCCGCCCGGAGCCCAGCAGATCGTGCCGCGCGCCGAAGATTAGCCCCCGTACCGCGCTGCCGTACTCCGCGGAACCGTCTATGGGGAGATACCCCTTGGAGGTCTCGGTCTCCAGCAGCTTCTTCTCGGCGGCCTTGACGCTCTTCATGATGGGGGTGGCCCCGTTTTCGTCCTTGTAGACTCCAACCCCGAGGTTGATCTTGTTGGGGTTCGGATCCTCCCGAAACGCCACGGTGAGCCCGAGGATCGGGTCCGGGGGCGCCATCTCAAGTCGTTCTAGCATACATGTCTCCTTCCGTTTGCACGGTTGACAACGACCTCGTCTCTCAAAAGGGCCCTATACCAGGGGTTGCTGTTTGGATACAAGTCCTCTTTGCTCTTTGGGGATAGCAGACGATTGTGAGTGGATTCGCGGCGCGGAGTAAGACACCGAAACCCCTCTTGTCCGTTCTGGAAGGCCCGCAGAATAATTCCGTCGACACTCTACCCTTTATCGGACATCAGGGCATCGCCGATCTTCGAGAGTATCTTCCCCGCCTTCTCGAACTCGAAGGCGTTGATGAAGTCCTCTAGGCGTTTTAAGTCAGCCTCCACGCCGTGCCCCGCAGCGCTGCTGATAAACGCAGTCCCTGTATCCCGCGCGTCCATATCCCCGGCGCTGAGCTGAGATGCAAACTTCGTCAACAACTCCTTCAGAGTCTCGATGTCCGCGTCGGCCTGAGCGTTCGATGCGTCCGCGTCGTTTTGCCCACACCAGCGCTCGATTTCGTCCATCGTGGTCGCGAGGACGACGCTTAGGGCTGCCAAATGTCTGCCAATGTCCGGGTGTTCGGGATCCGCGTTCAGTTGTCTGTCGAGCGCCGATGCGATGCGGTGGAGCAGTGTGGCGCCGATGTTTCCCGAGACCCCCTTGAAGGTATGCGTCAAGGTGCGTGCCTCTACCACCTCCCCCGCGTCGAGGTGTGCCTGAATCGCTTCGGGAAGGCCTTCGTTCTGGGCGTTGAACCGAGTGATGACGCGACGATATAGTTCGCGGTTTCCGGCGACGCGGGACAGCCCTTCCCGAACATTGAGGGTTTCGGTGTTGTGGCCCGGACGGACGGACGGCTCGGCGACAGCAGAGGCGACCTCGGACGGGCTCGGCAGGCCGGCGGCGGGCGCTCCGTCGGTCCACTTGGCTACGACCGTGTACAGTGCCGGCGGGTCGATCGGCTTTGAGAGATAGTCATCGAAACCGGCTGAGGAGAACTCTTCGCCGATCGCCCCCGTGCCGTCGGCGGAGAGCGCGATGATTGGTGGCGTCCCGGACCGAAGCCGCGCCCGAATGGCGCGGACCGCATCGAATCCGTCCATGACGGGCATCTGGAGATCCATGAGCACGATGTCGTAGGAGGGATGGAGTCCCTGCAGCTTATCCACCGCCTCCTTTCCGTTGAGCGCGGTATCGATAATACATCCCCTCGCCATGAGGAGTTCCCCCGCGACCTCCCGATTAATATCGTTGTCCTCTACAAGCAGAACCCGGAGGCCGGCGAGCGGCGATGTGTCCGATTCCTCGAATTGGACCGGCGCAATGGATACGCCCTGTCTCGACAGACGGCGGACGGCCGCCAGTAGGATGGCCTGCAGCTCGTTCCGTGTTATCGGTTTCTGGGCGAACAGAAAGGCCCCCGCCGCGCGCGCCTCCCGTCGGAGCTGCTCGTCGCCGCGGCCGGACATGAGCACCACCCGGGGAGGCTCCCCGCAGCGCCAATCGGCGCAGATACGCCTTGTAGCCTCGAGACCGTTCACGTCGGGCAAATAGGTGTCCATAAATACGACATGAAATGGGCTCCCGCGTTCGGCCTCCCGCGCGACGGCCTCCACACCCTCCTCCGCCCCGCTTGTTGCGACCACCTCGGATACCAGCGATCTCAGCATCCGTGAGAACGCCTTGAGGAGCGCGTCGTTGTCGTCAATCACGAGCACCCGCATCGACGAGACATCTTTTATCTCCCTCGCCGCCGGCGGGGCGGCCACCCCGAACCTCAGCTCGAAGGAAAAAGTGCTCCCCCGGCCCGGGGTGCTGGCGACGACCAGTTCGCCGCCCATCTGGCTTACGATCGCGTTGCAGATGCTGAGCCCCAGCCCCGTGCCGCCGAAGCGCCGGGTCGTGGAGGTGTCGGCCTGGGTGAACGGATCGAAGAGGTGCGATCGCTGCTCTTCGGTGAGGCCGATGCCGGTGTCCGACACGGAAAAGCCGAGCCGGGCCAGTTCCGGAGAGGTCTCCAGGTTCTCGACACGGAGGATGACCTGCCCCTTAGCGGTGAACTTGACGGCATTAGTCAGGAGGTTGAGGAGCACCTGGGTCAGCCGCAACGGATCCCCCACCAGACGGTCCGGGATCTCCGGCGCGGCGTCAATCACCAGCTCGAGGCCCTTCTCGCTGGCCTGACATCCGGTGAGCGTGGCGAGGTCATCGATCAGCTCGGAGAGGCTGAACTCGATCTCTTCCAAATCGAGACGCCCCGCCTCGATCTTGGAGAAATCGAGAATATCGTTGACGATCCTGAGCAGGCCGCTCCCGGAGCGTAGAAGACTGTCGACATATCGCTGTTGCTTTTCCGTGAGCCGGGTCTCGGTCAACAGGTGTGAGAGGCCTATCACGCCGTTCAACGGTGTCCTGATTTCGTGAGACATATTGGCCAGGAAGTCGCTCTTTGCCCGGTTCGCCGCCTCCGCGGATCGTTTGGCGTCTTTCATAGCGCTGATATCGATAAACATGATGACGACATGATCCAGTTTTCCCGCGTCGTCGTCGACCGGATAGCCGTTGACCATCACCCAGGTAACGTACTCCGTATCCGACTGGACGATACCAAGCACGAAGCTCTCCAGCGGCGCCCGTGTCCTGATAATCTGGTTGACGGGAAATTGATCGTGGGGGAGGGGGTTCTCCTCTTCATCGACAAACCGCCTGTGGAACTCGGCCCCAGTCTTCCCGAGCATCTGACTTGGGGATAGTCCAAGCAGGGCCGAGGCCCGTTGGTTGTGTAGGGTAATTGCCGTATCCGGTGCGTGGACCACCACACCGGCCTGGAGATGTTCGATGAGCAATCGGTATTGTCTCTCTCGCTCTTTGAGGGCCTCCTCGGTCCGTTTGCGCTCCGTGATGTCCTCCTTCACCGCCACGAAGTGGGTGATATCGCCGCTCGCGTCTCTCAGCGGCGAGATGGAGGCGTGCTCCCAGAAGATCTTTCCGTTCTTCTTTTTGTTACAGAACTCTCCTCGCCATTCCCGTCCCCCGAGGATCGTCTGCCACAATGATGTGTAAAACGACCGGGGGTGGACCCCCGAGTTCAGGATACGCGTGCTCCGCCCCAGCGTCTCCTCCGCCGTATAACCGGTGACATCTGTAAACCGCGGGTTGACATACTCGATGACGCCCTCCCGATCGGTGATGATTACCACCACCGGGCTGGCCTCGATAGCCCTCGAGAGCTTCCGGCGCTCATCCTCGGCTTTCTTCCGCGCGATAACGATGCTGAGCTGGACTCCGATTTGCTCCATCAGGCGGACGAATGCGTCGTCCGGTGCGCCAGTTTCCTCGGAGAAGAATACCAAGACCATCTCCACCTCTCCTCCGATGAGCACCGGAAAGCCGAAGGCTCCCTTCAATCCGGCATCGCGCGCGACTTTGTTGTGCGGCGGTTTCTCGGAGGAGAGATCACAGAAATCGGCGGTCTTCTCGGAGAGAACCCTATCAAGCATCCCCTCACCGAGTTTGGAGGGAGCCCGTGCAAAGTCGAGTCGAACACTCCGGAAACGTTCTGAATTTTTATAATACCAGAAGTCAGTTGTCACTAGCTCCCCGCCGCGATTGACATTCAGGACATGGCCGAGCGGCCAGCCTGTGTACTCCGCGACCCCTTTTAGGGTAATCGACAGGGCTTCCGAAACATCGGTCGCCTCGTTCGAAGCCTTCGCTACATCCTTGAGAAGCCGGGACCGCTGCTCACTCCCCCGCATGGCGGCGTTGGCGAGGGCGAGATCCTGGGTGCGTTTCAGCACGATGGCTTCCAGCTGCTGCTTGTACTCCGCAATATCGGTTTCGACCTGTCCGGAGTCTCTGCTCTCCCTCCCAGCCCCCCCCGCTCGGGCGATGGTCGCGTCCCGCTCTCGAAGCAGCTCGATGAGCTCGACCTTGGTCATCTCATCGTAAGACAAATTCCACCTCCGGCCGTCTCGGCATTGATGCTGGTCGATCCATGGGTTAAGTCTTGGGGCGTCGGGTCGATTACCATCTATAGAGAAAGGATAGGCGGTAACCCACAGCATGCAATGGAACATCGCTCCCTTGGTCTTGAAGCGCGCGGAGAAAGGGGAATTTTCATGATAACGGCAGGGCAAGATCGGGGTTGCGTGCTCATCGTAGATGACACGCCGGAAAACATCGAGATCTTGGGCGGGCTGATATCCGAGTATCAACGGATCGCGGCTATTGACGGCGAGACAGCGATATCGCGCGCCCTTCAGACACCGCAACCCGATGTTATCCTGTTGGATGTTGTGATGCCAGACATGGACGGCTTCGAGGTCTGCCGGCGGCTCAAGCAGGATGACGCCACATGCGATATTCCTGTTATTTTCATCACTTCTTTCGGGAAGGTATCGGACGAGACGAAGGGGTTCGAGTTAGGCGCCGTGGACTATATCACCAAACCGTTCCAACCGGCCGTGGTCAAGGCGCGTATCGAGACGCATATGGCGCTGCGGCGGGCACGGGAGGCGCTGTCATCGCAAAACCAGCTGTTGGAGGAACGGGTCATGGAGAGAACGGCGCAGCTCCACGACGCGCTTGAGAAGATCCGAGAAGGCTCCCTCGAGACCATCGTCCGCCTCTCCCGGGCCGCAGAGTACAAGGATGACGATACCGGCGCGCATGTGCTCCGGATGAGCCACTACGCTGAGTTAGTGGCCCATAAATTGGAGCTCGATGATACGGACTGCCTGAACCTGCTTCAGGCAGCCCCGATGCATGATATTGGAAAAATTGGTATCCCGGATCGGATCCTCCTGAAACCCGGCAAGCTCGACAAAGACGAATGGCATATCATGCAGCGCCACAGCAAGATAGGGGCCGACATCTTGGCCGGCTCCCAATCAGAGGTGGTGAGGCTGGCCGAAATCGTGGCCTTGACTCATCATGAGAAGTGGGACGGCTCCGGGTATCCGCGCGGACTCGAGGGCGAGGCGATCCCCATCGCGGGTCGGATCACCGCAATCGCGGACGTCTTCGATGCGCTCACTTCCAAGCGCCCGTACAAGGAGCCGTTTTCCCTTGAGAAATCCTACGCCATTATCCGGGAGGGGCGCGGAAGCCACTTCGATCCCGATGTTGTGGATGCCTTCTTTTCCCTCGAGGAGGAAATCCTCGCTATCAAGGACAGATACAAAGACAGCGAGATCAGCCACATGTTCTCCCTGGCCAACTAGCGTCGTCCAAAGTCGCCAAGGCTTCACAAAAAAAAACAATCTTCTACTGCGTATTTTACGGTTCGTTCCCTTCGGTTCGAAGCCGCTCCAGGAATGTCTCCGAGTTCGAGCCACATATCCGTTCTGACGACGCGGCGATCCCCTCGGACAGATTGGCCCGTTGATTTCGGAGCCCCTCCGGCCAAATTTGAGCTGGCCAAGCTTCGCACGGCCTATCCCCTCTCCCCCAGGTGTTCGAGTTCAAAGGAGAGTCGGCCGGCCCGCAAAAAAATGCCGTTTTGAAGTTGTTCTCACAACGGATCCCACGTACAAACCACTCTATGAAAGGTAACACTATTATCAGTGGCGCCGAGGCCACCATCCGCTCCCTCATCGAGGAGAACGCCCCATATATCTTCGGCTATCCCGGCGGGGCCATCATGCCCATCTACGATGCACTGATGTCCCACCAGGATAAGATCAAGCACATCCTGACCCGCCACGAGCAGGGCGCCGTCCACGCGGCCCAGGGCTACGCCCGGGTCACCGGCGAGGTGGGGGTCTGCATGGCCACGTCTGGGCCGGGGGCCACCAACCTGGTCACCGGCATCGCGGACGCCATGATCGACTCCACCCCCATCGTCTGCATCACGGGACAGGTGGCGTCCCCCCTGCTGGGCTCGGATGCGTTTCAGGAGAGCGACGTGGTGGGCATCTCCATGCCGGTCACCAAGTGGAACTACCTCGTCACCAGGGCGGAGGAGATCCCCTGGGTCCTGGCTCGGGCTTTCTTCATCGCCAAGTCGGGGCGCCCCGGTCCGGTGCTCGTCGATATCGCCAAGGACGCCCAGTTCGGCAAGCTGGACTTCCGGTACGAGCGGCGAACCCAGATGCGCAGCTATGTTCCCTCCCCTGCCGTCGACGCCTCGCGAATCTCGCAGGCCGCCACGATCATCAACAAGGCCCGGAAGCCTTATATGATCTTCGGTCAGGGGGTCATCCTCGGCGGCGCCGAAGCGGAGCTCCAGGCGTTCCTCGAGAAATCGGGCATCCCGGCGGCGTGGACCATCCTGGGGGCCTCGGCCCTTCCCAGCGACCACCCCCTCAACATGGGCATGCTCGGGATGCACGGCAACTACAGCACCAACCTGCTCTCCAATGAGTGCGACGCGCTCATCGCCGTGGGCATGCGATTCGATGATCGGGTAACCGGCGATCTCGACCGGTACGCCAAGCAGGCGACGATCATCCATCTCGAGATCGACCCGGCGGAGGTCAACAAGAATGTCCGCTCGGATATCACCGTGCTCGGCGACGTCAAGGAGAGCCTCCCCCTGCTGACCCAGCTCGTCGATCAGCGAGATCGCGGCGTCTGGATCGAAGAATTCAAGAAGCTCGAGGCCGTCGAGCGGGAGCGGGTCATCCGGTCGGATCTGCACCCGGACAAGCCGGGGCTGACCAACGGCGAGGTTATCCGCCGCATCAACGAGCAGACCGGCGACGACGCCGTCGTGGTCACCGACGTGGGACAGCACCAGATGTTCGCCTCGCGCTACTGCCGCCACAAGCGGACCCGGAGCTTCATCACCTCCGGCGGGCTCGGCACCATGGGCTTCGGGCTGCCCGCGTCCCTGGGCGCCAAGATGGGCGCGCCGGATCGCCAGGTGATCTGCATGGTGGGGGACGGGGGCATCCAGATGACCATCCAGGAGCTCGGCACCCTCCGCCAGACCGAGGCGGCGGTAAAGATCGTGCTCTTCAACAACAACTACCTTGGGATGGTCCGGCAGTGGCAGGAGCTCTTCTTCGACAAGCGGTACTCCGAGACCTACCTGCAGAACTCGGACTTCATCGCCGTGGCGGCGGGCTACGGGATCAAGGGACGCAAGGTCACCGAGCGATCCGAGCTTGACGGCGCGGTGGAGGAGATGCTGACGCACGACGGCCCCTTTCTCCTGGAAGTCGAAATCGAGAAGGAAAACAACGTATTTCCGATGATCCCCGCGGGGGCCGCGGTGTCGGAGATTATGCTCGAACCGAACAACAAATGACAGACACACAAGACACTAAGAAGTCGTACACCATCACCGCGTTCTCGGAGAACCAGATCGGCCTCCTCAATCGGATCACCATCATCTTCACGAGGCGCCGGGTCAATATCGAGACCCTCACCGTGTCGCCGTCGGCCATCGAGGGGATCCACAAGTTCACTATCGTGGTCTGCGAGTCCCGCTCCAGGGTCGAGAAGGTGGTCAGCCAGATCGAGAAGCTGGTGGAGGTGCTCAAGGCCTTCTACCACCCCGACGAGGAGATCGTGTATCAGGAGATCGCGCTCTACAAGGTGCCCACCGAGGAGTTCCTGAATAGCACCGACCTGGAGAACATCATCCGCCGGCACAACGCGCGCATCCTGGAGATCAAGAAGGAGTACACCATCATCGAGAAGACCGGCCATGAGAACGAGACCCAGGAGCTCTTCGAGCAGCTCAAGGACTTCAACATCCGCCAATTCACGCGCTCCGGCCGAGTCGCCGTCACCAAGCTCCGGAGGGAGCTGCTCACCAACTATCTGAAAGAGCGAGACCAAACCCGGTAAATCGTATACAATTCCGACCAGGCCACCGTCCAACGGCCGCCACAAAGGAGTCGGAAATGCGACCCACCCACACCGAAGAAGGTCACAAGCTGGAGAAGCTCATCAAGAAGGCCATCGCCGATCTGGAGCTCACCATGAGCGAGTACGAGGAGATCATGGCCCAGGCCCACGCGGACGGCCAGGTCGACGATGACGAGCAGCGGCTGCTCCACGAGCTCAACGCGCTCATCGCCGACGGCACGATAAAGCGCGTCCCCGGCTGAACCCCCCGAGGGGATTCCCGGGGAACATATCCGCCAGAATATTCTGGAGAGGTTTGATGTTCAGGGCTGTTTCGAACTCAGACGCGGCCAACGATATCAACGCGGTCTCCTTCGGCCCCCGGGCATCTCGTTGATGACTATTTCTACACCCCCTACTTCGTCCACACCGGGGATCTGGACGGCGACGGCGATATGGATATCCTCGGGGCGGCGTGGGACGGGGGAGAGTTCGCCTGGTGGGAGAACCACGTCGGGGACTGCTCCGAGTGGACCAAGCACAGCGTGGCCAAGGGGCGCGCGAAGGCCACCGTGGTGTACGCCGTGGACATGGACAATGACGGGGATCTGGATTGTGTGGGCGCCGGCTACGGGCTCATCGACGTCTGGCTGAATGTCGGAGGACGGGCCGTGGAGTGGCGTCTGGAGAGCGTGGCCGCGCGGGAGGACATGACATGTGTCTGGCCCGCGGACCTGAGCGGCGACCAGCGTCCGGACGTGGTCGGCATCTCCTGGAGCGACTTCGACATCCTGTGGTGGGAGACCCTCTGATCTTACAACGGTTGACCACAAAAAAGATAAGGCCGGCGGGAGAACATCTGGCGGCTTCCTCGTTTTCTGATATCCTGCCCATTGTGGGATCATCACGCACACACCGGAGGGAGAGATGTTCAAAGAAAGAGTCTTGTTTCTTGGCACGTACAGCCTGGTGTTCGCCATAGGCTGCGGATCGAATGGGAGTGATCCATCCCCGGACGCCGGCGGAGCGGACGCGGATACCGATGCGGATACCGACGCCGACACCGACGGCGATACTGATGGAGACACCGACGGCGATACTGATGGAGACACCGATACTGATGGAGACACCGATACTGATGGAGACACCGACGCGGACACCGATGCGGATACCGACGTGGACACCGATGCGGATACCGACGTGGACACCGACGCGGACACCGATGCGGATACCGACGCGGATACTGACGTGGACACCGACGCGGACTCCGACGCCGATGCGGATACGGGACTCCGGTGCGCCCCGATGCCTCCTCCTGAAGACCCTACGGTCACGGTGAGCACGGTATCCGAGCTGGTGGAGGCGGTGAACACGGCGGCGGCGGGAAACACCATCCTGTTGGAAGACGGCACCTACGATCTCAACGGGGAGTACCTCTGGATTGACACCCCCTCGGTGACCCTCCGATCCGAGACCGGCGATCGGGAGGCGGTGATCATCGACGGAGGCTATCAGGGTAGCGAGATCATCACCGTGGCCGCCTCCGATGTGACCATCGCCGAGGTGACCGTCACCCGGGCCTTTACCCACCCCATCCACGTCGTCTCAACCGCCGACTCGGACACGCTGAACACCGTTGTCTATAATGTCCACATTATCGACCCGCGGGAGCAGGCCATCAAGATCAACCCCGGCGAGGAGCGGACCGGCTTCACCGACGACGGGCTCATCGCCTGCTCCACCATCGAGCTCACGGATGATGGTCGGGACGAGGTGGCCGACTGCTACACCGGCGGCGTGGACGCCCACTGGTCCCGTGGGTGGACCATCCGCGACAACCATATCGAGGGGTTCTTCTGCGACCAGGGGCTCTCCGAGCACGCGATCCACCTGTGGCGGGGGTGCCGGGACACGGTGGTGGAGCGAAACGTGCTGGTGGACAACGCCCGCGGGGTCGGGTTCGGCCTGGCGAGCAGCGGCGACGCCCGGACCTACGACGACGACGACTGTCCGGCGGACGGCTACGTGGGACACTACGGCGGAGTGGTCCGCAACAACGCCCTCTTCGCCTCCAGGGACCGGCTCTTCGCCTCCGAGTACGGCTTCGACTGCGGCGTCTGCCTCTGGTCCGCCTGCGGGGCCCGGGTGGTCCACAACACCATTGTCTCCACCGGGGACAACTTCTCGTCCATCGAGTGGCGCTTCGCCGGCAGCGTCGACATTACCGTGGCCAACAACCTCGCCACCCACCCCCTGCGGGAGCGGGAGGACGCCTCGGCCGCTCTGACAGCAAACCTGGACGGCATCGCCCTCGACCTCTTCGCGGACGGACCGGGCGGGGATCTCCACCTCGCCCCGGACGCGGATGAGGCCATCGATCAGGGCGAGCCCCTGGCGGCGGGGCTCTGCGATGACGATCTCGACGGCGACCCGCGGGACGCGAGCCCGGACATCGGCGCGGACGAGGTGAGGTGATCAGCGAGTCCCCTGTCGCCCACTCCCCGTCGACATAGAAGTTTGTCTTTGTCACCTTGATATGGGTCAGCGGATGGACGGCGGCGGGCTCACCGTAGAAATCTCTCGCACAATCCCCCCGGTTGCTGAGGAATGAGCCACTATCTCAATCAGAGTGTTGATGTTAAAAGAGGGCAGAGGGAAAATCGAGAGGGTCTTTGAGAAAGGGAGCGAGGAATACCCATGATGCGACTGAATCTGTTTTTGGCGGGTCTATACGTAATATCCGGCTGCGCAGAAGGAAATGGAAAACAAGGGGAAGGCCTGGACACCGGCGATTCTGATATCAACTCGGACGCGGACGCGGATACCGACAGCGATGCGGATACCGACAGCGACGCGGACACCGACAGCGACGCGGACACCGACAGTGATACCGATTCCGACAGTGACTCGGATACTGACACGGACAGCGACACCGATTCAGATACGGACAGCGATAGCGATGCGGATACCGACTCGGATACCGATACCGATGTGGATACCGATGCGGACACCGACTCCGACACCGATACGGATACCGACGGAGATACGGATACCGACACCGATACGGATACCGACGGGGATACGGACGCTGACATGGATGCGGACACGGACGCCGACACGGACGCCGACACGGACGCCGACACGGACACGCCGATCACCTGGGATCCGACCCAGTGGGATGATCAGATTTGGGCGATAATCGACGGGATGAGCCTCGCCGACAAGGTCGCCCAATTGGGCGACAAGGCCCCCGAATACAGAGCGGGGGGGAACGTGCTGATCCCCGGTTACGACTACTGGAGCGAGGCGCTCCACGGGGTTGCGCGGCAGGGATTGGCGACCTCGTTTCCCCAGGCCATCGGGTTCGCCAGCAGCTGGGATCCGGCGCTGGTGCACCGCATGGCCACGGCGATCTCCGACGAGGCCCGCGTCAAGCACAACGAAGGCGGCCGGGGCCTGACCTACTGGAGCCCCACCATCAACCTCGCCCGCGATCCCCGATGGGGGCGATGCGAGGAGGCGTACAGCGAGGATCCCTTCCTGACCGGCCGTATCGGCGTCGCCTTCGTGCGCGGCATGCAGGGCGACGATCCCAAATATATAAAGACCGTCGCCACGGCGAAGCACTTCATCGCCAACAACCACGAGAACAACCGGCACGCCGACGCGGCCGAGATCGATGAGCGCAATTTCCACGAGTACTATCTGAAGGCGTTCCGCGATCTCGTCGAGGAGGCCAAGGTCTTCTCGGTGATGTCGGCGTACAACGCTCTGACGATTCAAGACGCGGACCCGGCGGTGACCCAGTTCCCCCGAGAGACGAACGAGCACGTGCCCGCCTCCGCGAGCTCCCTCCTGCTCACGGACATCCTGCGGGACACCTGGGGGTTCCAGGGCTTCGTGGTGTCGGACTGCGGGGCCATCGGCGACATCTACAATAACCATCGCTACGTCGGCACCGGCCCGGAGGCGTCCGCGGCGGGCATACTGGCCGGCACCGACCTCAACTGCGGCAGCAACTACCAGAACAACCTGAACGACGCGGTGTCGCAGGGACACCTCACGGAGGCGGACATCGACAGGGCCCTGTACCGGGCGCTTTCGGCGCGGTTCCTGACCGGAGAGTTCGACGATCCCGCGGCGGTACCCTACTCGACCATCCCGGCGGACAGGCTGGCGGGCCCCGAGCACGCGGCGCTCGCCCTCGAGGTCGCCCAGAGATCGATCGTGCTCCTCAAGAACGAGGGCGACCTGTTACCCCTGACGGAGATCACCGACTTCGACGGAGATTCAAACAAGGAGATCGCGGTCATCGGTCCCAACGCGGATGAGGCGGTGCTGGGGGGCTACAGCGGAACCCCCGCGTACACGGTCACCCCGCTGGAGGGCATCCGGGAGAAGGTCGGCGCCGACGCGACCGTCACCTACGCCAAGGGGTGCGGGATCCTCGGCTCCGACCAGTCCCAAATCGCCGCGGCGGCCGCAGTGGCCGGAGACGCGGACATCGCAGTGGTGGTGGTCGGCACCGACCAGAGCGTGTCGGACGAGGAGCAGGACCGCGCGAGCCTCGACCTGCCCGGGGTCCAGAACCAGCTCGTCGAGTCCGTCTACGCGGCCAACCCCCGCACGGTGGTGGTGTTGGTGAACGGTTTCCCGTTGAGCGTGAACTGGGCCGACGAGAACGTCCCGGCGATGGTGGTGGCATGGTACGGCGGCGAGGCCCAGGGCACCGCCATCGCGGACGTCCTGTTCGGCGACGTCAATCCCGGGGGCAAGCTCACCATGACGTGGTATCAGTCCGAGACCGATCTGCCGAACATCAAGGACTACAATATCCGCCCCCACGACGGCGTAACCGGCCGCACCTACCTGTACTACGAGGGCGACGTGCTCTATCCGTTCGGCTACGGGCTCAGCTACACCACCTTCGCTTACTCGGACCTGTCGCTGAGCGCCACCGAGGTCGCCGCGGACGGGTCGCTGACCGTCGGCGTGCATATCGAGAACACGGGAGACGTGACCGGAGACGAGGTCGTCCAACTCTACATCGCCGACGAGGCGTCCTCCCTCGTGACGCCCGTAAAAGAGCTCAAGGGGTTCAAGCGCGTCACGCTGGAGCCGGGGGCCGCCCGGACCGTGCGCTTCCCGCTGTCGATAAGCGATCTCGGCTACTGGGACGCGGCCGCCAACGAGTTCGTGGTGGAGCCCGGTGCCTTCGAGGCGCAGGTGGGCAGCTCTTCCGCGGACATCCGTCTGAACCAGTCGTTTACGGTCGAGTGAGCCTCATTTTCTGTAGGCCTGGCCTCAGTCGATCTTCTCCACCGCCTCGACGCGCCAGGGTGGTCAGAGTAGTGTCTATCATGTAAAATGTCTTATGTCTTGGCCCGACCCCGGTACCCGCCTCTCGACCCCGGTACCCGCCCCGCGCATTCAAAACCCAATGCGGGGAGCGCGCGTTGCGGGTGAAATGTCGATGGCGGCCCGGACGTTCAGCTGGTCTGGCGTCTATGCCCTGAGCCGACCATCTTGCCCAATCATTTCCTGTCATCTCTTAAACCTTACGTTCTCTTTGCGCCGCGAACATGATTAATGCGAGTACCCTCGGCCGCCGATATCGGTTACAATCCGTCTCATGAGACTACAGTTACGCTATTGGGGAATCCTGTTTGGGGTGGGCCTTTGCGGATGCAGCAGCCGTGGCGACGCCCGCGCCGCACATGATACGACGCCGAAACCCGCGCCCGCCAAAGCGCAGGAGAGGGGGCCCGCTTCCCCTCAGGCCGAGAAGCCCCCGGCCGATGCGAGGCGGGCGGAGCGCCGGGAGACGACGCCGACCGCGGGGGTCCGACGACCGGAGGATCCGCCGCGCGCCGCGGCCGCCACCCCATCGCCGCGGCTGGTGAAAGACGGTCGAGCGTCCGCCACTCGACCGTCACCGACCGCTCCGGAAGCGGCGGACGCGGAGATATCGAAGGACGAGGCGATCCGCGCGCTCATCCCCGTCGCACGGGAAAACCTGCCGAGCACCGTGCCGGACCTGAAGCGGGGGAAGGTTCACCTCAAGCGGACGCCGACGGAAGAGGCGCCGGATAACATATGGTCCATCGACCTGAAGCTAAAACAGTTCGGCATCAAGACGAAGTCCGAGGCCGGCGCCGGACGCCGAATCGTCCTGACCATTCTGCGAGGCCGCTTCGTCCGGAAGGACGGCCGGTGGGTCGCGATGCTTCGCCCCCGCATCATGTCATGAGGTCTCGGTTTACGACGAAAGGAGCTTCCGCAGACGGTCTCCGGACTCGTGGAAGGCCTCGGTGATCCCCTTGATGGACGCCGCGAGCTCGGCGTTCTTGGCCCGGTTCTCTTCGCTCGTGGTTAGTATCTGCCAGTAATCATCGGACTTCTTGGAGTAACCTGCGATCGCGCCGTCGAGCTCACCGGCGAGCTCGTTCAGCTGAGAGATGAACTGATTCACGCACTCGATCCCGTTGTGGGAGAACTCCACCAGCTCCTGTGTGGGCGAGAACGCCTTGGACTCCGGTTTCAGCGTCTGGAGCATCTTGAGGGCGCCCTCTTTGCTCTTCTCGAGCGCCGGCAACATGTTCGAGAATTGTCGTCGGGTCGTCACAAGCGTCTCCACGAGCACCTCGGCGGTATTGTACCGGGGGACCTCGATCCTCTCGACCCCCTCGACATAGTCCTTCGCCAGCTCGGTGTTCAGCTTGTCGACCAGCCTCCGGAAGGTCATGTTGATGGCTCTCGGCTTCTCCTCGAGGGCGTCCAGCTCGTCTTTGAGATACGCCAGATTCTCCGTCAACCCGACGCTCTCTTTCTGATACTCTACGAGCTCGTCGTTGAGGTCCCGGGCGACGGGGAGCAGATTGGACAGAAAGTCGGCGAGCCCCTTGCTGGCCAGGACCACCTCATCGGCCTCGCGGGTGTAGCCCGCTATGAACTGCTGCATCGAGTCGTGGTCCAGGGGAACCTTGGGGGAGTTCTCCGTCGGAGCGACAGCGGCATCCGCCGGCTCGGCGGTGTCGGTAGGCGGTGTATCGGGGGTATCGTCAGATGTATCGGGGGCCGCGGGGGCCTTTGAAACGGGCTTGGCGAAGACAACCGAGGGCGGAACAGACGTCTTGGCCGACGCCGATGCATCCGCGTCGCGGTCGCCGTCCTTTGGCGGGCTCTTCCTGTTCGCTGATGACTCACCGTCCTGCGTCTCCTCGGCGCTCTCCGCATTCTGAACGGTGTTTTCGGGGGCCGCGGGGGCCTTGTTGTGAAACTCGGCCGCGGCGTCTTCATCCCAACCGTCTTCTTTCTTCTTGCCAAAATTGAATAGACCCATCTTCTCCACCTACATTTCTCCCTAAACGGGCGCTGTCGGCCCGTGATTATAGCCGAGCTGCCTCAACTTCGAAGGAAAAAAATGGGCCGGAATCTGCAACCTTTTTTTGTGCAACCGTCTCATTGGCTTTTTGCAATCAGGACAGAGTCGTTCCCTCGCGGAGAGATCACCGGAGGGCTTAAAGCCACGCCGAAGCACTTTCGTTTTAACTCGCTGATAATTCTCCCTAATGCACTCCGGACTCTGGCAGGCCGTTGCCCCGGATTTGCCGACATCCCGAAATCCTGCATCTCCGATTTCCGCATCTTCCCGACCGCCGAAGCGCTGCGCCCCTGGCAACCGCGACGCGTGCCGCGTTCCGTAGTTTGTAGAAATATCCGGGGGGGGCGATCTTCGGGCGGCGTTCCCATCGAGCTGACCCTCTCCCCGGACCCGTCCTCAGACGCCATCCGGGTCACCGCCGGCGCCCCGGCGACGCTGGTCATTATCGAAGCCCGACGCAAGAACCGGATCGTCGGGTATCGCATCACCGGGGTCGCCGCCGCGAAGCTTCCCTGAATCCCGAGGGCGGCGCCGCGCCCTCGAAGCGACTCGGGCTGGAGCCTCACCGGTTTCGGGGTAACATTATATTATTGCAGGGCGAGGAGCTCATTTGATGACATCAGATTCAAAGACAGACGCGTTATCGGAAATGGAGACCTTGGTCCCCGGAGACGCCTGCTCCCAGATGAAGCCGGTCCGGGTGGCGCTGGTGGAGCCCCACATGGCAGTGGACAAACGGCTGGTGGACCGCGAGGGCGTCGGCCGGGGGGGGACGGGGATCATCAAGCGCGCGTTCGACGCCAACCTGCTCCGCTACGTGGCCAAGAAGACACTGCGGGAGGGCGAGCTCTCGGAGGCCCGGGGGCGGCTAATCGAGGAGGCGCAGATCACCTCCCAGCTCGATCATCCCAACATCGTCCCGGTCCACGAGATCGGATGCGACGAGCACGGCAACCTCTTCTTCACCATGAAGCTGGTCCGGGGGCGGACCCTGAGCGCCATCCTGGAGGAGGAGCCTCCGGATCAGCGCACCCGGGAGGACCTCTTCTCCCTGCTGCAGATCTTCCTCAAGGTGTGCGACGCGGTGGCCTTCGCCCACAGCCGCGGGGTCATCCACCGGGATCTCAAGCCGGACAACATCATGGTGGGGAACTTCGGCGCGGTGTACCTGATGGACTGGGGGCTGGCCAAGCTCAAGGAGAACCGCCCCTCCAAGCGGGACACGGAGATGCCCATCAGCGACGATCGGATCTTCTACGAGAGCGTGGACGAGGACGGGTACCTCCGCGGGACCGTCTATTACATGGCGCCGGAGCAGGCACGGGGGGACTTCGCGGCCATCGACGAGCGCACCGACGTGTTCCTTCTCGGCGGGGTGCTCTACAAGCTCCTGACCCAGAGCGCCCCCTACTACGGCGAGGCCATCAACCACCTGGTCTACAAGGCCCAGCAGGCCATGATCCCGGCGCCGAAGCTCCTCGTGGACTTCGATCTCCCCGCGAGGCTCTGCGACATCGCCATGAAGGCCCTCCGCAAGGATCCCAAAGACCGCTACCAGTCCGTGCTCGAGCTCAAGCTGGACGTCGAGCACTTCCTGCAGTTCGGCTGGCAGTTCAAGCGGCGGGTGTTCAAGGCGGGGACCCTCATCGTCAAGGAGGGCGACGAAGGAGACACGGCGTACATCATCACGAAGGGGCGCTGCCAGGTCTACAAGATCGTCGGCGGCGAGAAGCGGGTGCTCTCGGAGATCGCCGCCGGCAACGTGTTCGGCGAGGTGGCCGTGTTCACCCAGGTCAAGCGGACCGCCACCGTCGAGGCCATGGAGCAGGTCACCGTGATGGAGATCCACCGGGGGGACCTGGAGAAGGACCTCGGCATGAGTGACTGGCTCGGCAAGTTTATCGCCGCCCTGGCGGAGCGCTACAAGGAGAAAGTGGACGAGCTCGAGGGTCGTGATTCGTAGCGCCTCGCCTTTCCAACCCCGACAAAGTACTTTGGGAGAAAGGCGGAGAACACCTGGACGCGGAGTCCGCGTCCGGTAGTGACGATTCGACCTCCGGGGGGAGTGCTTCAGTAGTTTTCCCTCTATCCCACACCTTCGTTTTGTCTCTATTCTAGGTCTTGTTTTTTTGTTCCTGGAGCGTAAGAGAACCGAAGGATGAAACGAATGACCAAATCGATAGCGCCGGTGATAACGGGGATCGCCTTTGGGGGGCTGCTTGGATGCGGTGACGGGGCGTCCGCGCCGGTCCCCGAGGAGAACGCCGCCGCATCCGAAGCGCGCGCGGACGACGGGATCCCCGGCCCCATCAACGGCGAACGCGTCAACCGTCTGGAGCTGACGCGGTACGCGCGGGATACAAAACAGCGAACAAAGATTGTGCTGGTCAAGGACGCGCGGGGATGGCGGCTGAATCGCCCGGTCGACTACCCCGCCGACGCCGATCTCGTGGGGAAGATGCTCGCCGCGCTATCGGACCTCGAGGTGACCCGCGTCATCCCCGAGCAGAAGGACCGGCTTCACTCCCTCGGGCTGGATGATCGGCTGGGTATCGAGGTGGCGGCCTTCTTCGGCGAAGAGGTGCGGCTCGACATGATCGTGGGCGCCTCCGTCGGCGGACGGACCGCCGCGCGCCTCCCCGGAAAGGAGACCGTCTTCGAACTCGCCGGCATGCACCGACCGACCTTCGACAGGACGGCGCGACACCTCCGGGAGCGCCGGGTGCTGCGCCTTGATCGGGGCTCGGTATCGAGGATCAAGTATCGCCACGGCGGCAAGGAGTTGACCGTTGTCCGAGAAGGAGAAGGAGAGACCGCGACGTACGCGCCGGTGGGCGTCAAAATCAAGAACTTCGACCAGCGGCTCGCCGCGAAACATGCCCGGGGCCTCACCGCGTTGACGACCCGGGACTTCGTCGATGAGCCGATCCCCGACGATCGGACCGGCCTGGGAGCGGGCGCGCTGCATATCGAGCTCGACGCCACGAACCAGGGCGTCAAGGGGACCTACCGGGTCGAGATAGGGAACGATACCCCCCACCGCACGACCTACCTCAGGACCTCCCAGTCAGACCAGATCTTCCTGGTCCCCACCTACAAGGTCGCCTACTACCGGATCGGGGCCGATGATTTCGCGCGCAGCGATAAAGAGGTCGCAAGAGAACGCAAGGCCCTCGAGGAACAGGCGGCCCACAACGCGCAACACCGACGCGCGGCGCGGCGTCAACGCGAACACGAAAAGCGCGCCGACGGCCCCAATCCCACCGGGCATACACATTAGCGTATTTGTTCCCCAAAGCGTCTTCAACAATGATATAGTCGAGGTTTATAAGGAGTATGAATATGCGCATATGGTCAATCGTAGGCCCCCTTCTCACGGCGCTCTGTTTCGCGACGGCATGCACGACGCAGAATGCCGATCAGGAGGCCCCGCCCCCTTCGACCGGCGATGCCGACAGTGATACGGACGCCGATACCGATACCGACACGGACGCCGATGCGGATACCGACACGGACACGGACGCCGATGCGGATACCGACACGGACACGGACACCGACGCCGATACTGACACCGACGCCGACACCGATGCGGATTCAGATGCCGATGCCGATATCGACACGGACGCCGATGCCGATACCGACACGGACGCCGATGCCGATACTGACACGGACGCCGATGCCGATACTGACACGGACGCCGACACCGACGCCGATACCGATACCGACGCGGATGGGGACACCGATGCCGACACCGACGCCGACACCGAACCGGATTCGGCGTGTATCGACGCCGACGGCGATGACTGGTGCGCGGAGTACGATTGCGATGACAACAATCCCGACATCAACCCCTGGGCGGAGGAGATCTTCGACAACGACGTCGATGAGGATTGCGACGGCATCGCGGAGACCGTGTTCGATGAAGACTACGATGCCAATCCCGAGGAGGCCGGGGCGCTGCACGGGGTGGTGATGGCCCCCTCCGGCACCTTCCCGATTTCCGGCGCGCTGGTCTACCTCTCCAGGAGCCCGGCGCCGGAGATCCCCGACGGGGCGTTCTGCGACGAGTGCGAGCACATGGGTGAAGTCTACGAGGGACAATACTGGGTCCAGTCGGGCCCCGACGGGAGCTTTCGGCTCGACAACGCAAAGGCCGGCGAGTGGAACATCATCACACGGATCGGTCTCTTCCAGCGCCAACGGGAGGTCACCGTTGTGGCGGACCAGGATATCGAGGTTCCGGTGGTGGACACCACCCTTCCCAGGGAGGACAACGCCGACGGCACCGACATCATCCCCAAATACGCGGTCCTCCTGAACGCCTTCGACATCGCGGAGGATATGCTCGCGAAACTGGGGCTCGGCGACCTGGACAGCTCGGGGCACCTCGTCAGGGGCACCGAGAGCTTTGATCTCTACAGCGACGATATCTATGATGAAGACTACCCTCCCTCCTCCGAGCTCTTCGAGAGCCAGGCGAACCTGAATCAGTACCACCTGATCTTCTTCCCCTGCATCTCCGGGACCCTCGCCCTGGACGCCGATCAACAGGAGATGCTGCGGCAGTTCGCCACCGACGGCGGTAAAATCTATGCCTCTTGCTGGGCGGGCCGCTGGGCGGAGCAACCCTTCCCCGAGTATATTGAATTCGTCGGCGACGATACCGAGAGCGCCCCGGGCAATGTGGGAGAGTACTCCACGGTCGGCCAGCTCACGGATCCGGACATGCGCGCTTGGGCGGCGGTGGTTACGCCCGAGGAGGATCCGGACGCCTACCCCTTCCACGGCGCCTGGATTCAGATCGAATCCACCGCGGAGGTGTCCGACGGCAACGGCCTCGACATCGACGATGGCGTCGTCAAGCCGATGACCTGGATCGTCGATCAACAACAGTTTCCGGAGGCCCCCATGTCCGTCACCTACAGCTGGCAGTGCGGCAAGATTTTCTACTCGGTATACCAAGTGGTCGAGAGCACCCCGTCCCCCCAGATCAGGCCGCAGGAATACGTCCTGCTCTACCTCATCCTGCGGCAGACCGTGTGCCAGGACGGCGACGGTCCGGTGTTCTGAGAGAGAACCGTTCGGGTAGATACCGTGAAGGCAATATTCATCATCCAGGCGGCTTGCATTATCGCGACGGGGTGCGTCGAATCGCCGCCGGAAGCAGACCCGTCGAACCGGACGAAGCCCTTCCTCAGCGGCACCTCGCCGGGAGGACGGGCGCCCGCCACCCGTGAGGCCGAGGTCGAAAGAACCGTTACGACAAGACGGCCGAAGCGTTCCCAAACGCGCCCGCCACTATCATTCGAGCGGATACCGGGCTACGACGGACGCCCCATGCTGCTCAGTTTTTCCAGGGATCACTGTCTGCCCTGCGAGCTGATGGAACCGTGGCTGAAGAATATCAAGGAGACCTACCACAAAAAGGTCGATGTCAAAGAGGTGAATCTCGACCGCGAGGACAACCTCGAGTACGCCCGCCTCTTTTCCGTAATGACCGTACCGACCCTCGTATACCTGGACAAGGCGGGCCGGGAGAGGGGACGCCATTTTGGATTGGCTACGGAGAAACAGATGACAGACGCGATCGAGCGTCACTTGCGATTGGCCGCCCCATCGGGCGCGGCTTCCGGGAACAAACGATGAGTAACGGAACCAAAAAAGAACTCTCCCCGCGTTTCGCGCTAGTTCTGCTCGGGTCGCTGATGTGCGGATCCCTCGCGTGCTCGACCGGCGGCGACGGTGGGACCAACGCCCCCCCTCCTCCGGCCGCGGATAGCGACACGGACACGGATACCGACACGGACGCCGATTCGGACGCCGACGCGGACACGGATACGGATGCGGATACGGATGCCGATACCGATGCCGATACCGACGCTGATACCGATGCAGACGGTGACACCGATGCGGACACGGACACCGATTCGGACGCCGACGCGGACACGGACGCCGATTCGGACGCCGATTCGGACACCGGCGGCGACGGGGAGGCGGACGGCGGGGCCGATGAAGAGTGTTTCGATACGCCCCATCGGATCAAGGTCGAGCCGCTCAACATGCTCATCATCCTGGATCGCTCGCGATCCATGCTGGTCAACACCACCACGGACTCTGACGGCGTCCCCCGATCCCTGGCCGACGCGGCGGAGGCCGTGATCGGCGGCATCGTGGAGACCAATATCTCCCGCGAGTTCGTCAACTTCGGCCTGTCCGTCTTCCCCGATGTCGAGTGCCGGTGCGATTCCGAGGACGCAGCGGATACGACCTGCGCCCAGGAGTACCGATGCCAGCCCGCTTCGGACGCGCAGAGCCCGCTGGTGCCGCTCGCGTCATCGGTCGACGCGGATCACGACGCGCTCATCGCCAATATCAAGGGCGCCCTCGACACCGTGGGCACCTGCGGCGGCACGCCCATCGCCCGTTCGCTCTACTGGGCGCGGAGCTATCTGTCCGATCTGCCCGCCGAGCTCAGCGCGTTCAAGACCTACGCGCTGCTCGTCACCGACGGCGCCCCCAACTGCAACGACAACCTCGCGGATCCGATCCAGTATCCGGAGACCTGCACCTGTACCCAGCCCGACGGCGTCTGCACGGACAGCTATCAGTGCCTGGACGACGCCGCGTCCTTCAACTGGGCCTCGCAGCTCTACAACATCGGCGTCCCGACCTTCGTGGTCGGCGTGGGGACCGAGGTCAACGATACCTGGGGGGAGACCCTGTCCCGGATCGCCCAACGGGGGGGCACCCGAGACTACCACGCGGCGGCGAACCCCGACGCGCTGCAGACCGCGGTCGAAGAGATCATCTACCAAACCCGCCCCTGCAGCTTCCCCGTCGACTGGGCGGACGTCCCCGAGATCGGCGACAACGATGTCCCCGTGTACAAGGCCTGCGACAAAGTGAACGTCTTCGGCGTCATCGACGAGGGGGCGGGCGAGGAAGTGAAGCTCCCCTACGACCCGCGCTGCGACGGCGCCGCTCCCGGCGGCTGGCGATGGAAGGGCCTGGAGGGGCGATCCCTGGAGGACATCGCCGATCTTCCCCTGGACCGATGCGATCAGATCGATCTGTGTGAGTCGCAGTGCGATGAGCTCCGCGCCGGTGGATACGAAATCATCTCGACGACCTTCGGTTGTGAGCCGCCGATTGTCGTTGTGTGATGCAGCGTCCGCCGCGGGCGGGGAGCCCTACCTCAGCAGTCGCACGATGAGCGCTGTCAGGTTCAGGTGACCCGAGCCCGCCGCGCCTGCGGAGCGGCACGCGCATCCGCCGCCGCCGCCCGCTGAGCTCCCGGCATCGGAATCCGTCTCCGGGCTGCGCTGTCCGGTATCTACCGCCGCCTCGGTGTCACCGTCCCCGTCCGCGTCGGTGTCGGCATCAGTGTCACCGTCCGCATCGGTATCGGCGTCGGTGTCGGCATCCGTATCGGCGTCCGTATCGGCGTCCGTATCGGCGTCCGTGTCACCGTCGATATCCGCATCGGTGTCGGCGTCCGTGTCTCCATCCGTATCTGCATCCGTATCCACGTCCGTGTCTCCGTCGGTATCAGCGTCGGTGTCGGTATCGGCATCCGTGTCACCGTCGATATCCGCATCCGTATCCACATCCGTGTCCGCGTCCGAGGCGGCCTCCCCTTCGGGGCCGTAGACGGGCTCGGGCGCTCCGAGCTCGAAGGCGCCGAGATCGGGGGCGTCCCCCGCGTAGCCGGAGTTGACGTTGGCCAGGACGATCCCGGTGTCCACCGCGGCGGCGCCCTCCGCGAGGGCGAGGAAGGGCGTGGCCGGGGCGTCGAACGGATCGGCCGGGAACACCACCGGCTCAAAGAATATATCGAGGTCGACCTGGACGGCGTTGGCCTCGGTGGTGCCGGTCATCATCTCCTCCAGGCTGGAGAAGCGAGCATCGCCGATACGGCCGGTGAAGGCGCCGGTGCCGACGGCGCCGAACCCGTCGTAGTCGAAGGAGCAGGTGTCGTCCGCCGACCGGAGGTTGATCACCGCGCCGTCGCCGGAGTCGTACCCGCCGTACGTCCCGCCGGGGCCGCCGATGAACAGGTTGTTCCTGGAGTAGGCGCGGGAGATGGCGTCCTCGGTGTAGACGGCGAAGGCGTCGCCGGACTTGACCACCGTGTTGTGCAGGAGAATGTCTCCCACCGAGCCGTTGTGGAGCTTGAACGCCTCGTAGATCACGTTGTACATCACGTTCCGCATGAAGTAGGTGGGCCCGCCGATGCTCGGCTGGGAGCTGATCCCCATGAAGCTGTCCCGGATGCGGTTCTGATAAACGCGGACGTTGCCCATGCCGTAGTCCGCCTCGATGCCGTCGTCCGCACAGGCGGACAGATCGTTGCCGTAGATGTCGATGGACACCTGGTGCGAGGCCTCGTCCGACTCGAGCAGGGAGAGGCAGTCCCGGAAGCCGGACACGCGGTTGTAAGCGATGACGCTCCCTGGGCCGGTGATGACGATCCCCTCCCCGATGTTGTCGCCGTCCACCCCCAGCGACGAGCCCCGCCACTCGGTCGCCCCCGTGATGGTGTTGCCGACGATGTACCCGTCGGTGAGGCCGTCCAGATAGGAGACGATGCCGTGCTCCTCGGTGATGATGCGACACCCCCGGACCACGATGTTGTCGGCGCTGTTGAACCGTATCCGGCCGTGGATCTCGAGGCCCTCCACGTAAACGTGGGACCGGCCGGACAGGGTGAGCTCCCCCTGGATGACCGCCCCCCCGGGCGCCGCGCTCCTAAGCACGATGGGGCGTCCGGGGCTCCCGTCGTTGTCCAGGCTGAACGCGTCGTACTCGCCGTCCGCGAGCACGAGGATGTCCCCCGGCCCGGCCGAGTCGAGGGCCCGCCCGAGGGTGCCCGGCGTGACGGCGATCTCCTCGCCGTCCTCGGCGGGGGTCGGGTAGGTCCGGGTGGTGGCCGTGAGGGTCTCCACCGCGTCCCCGCCGTCCGGGTCCGCCAGGGTCAGCTCCACCTCGTAGGTGCGCCCCGGCTGCAGTCCGAAGATGCTCCCGGCGTGCCGGTTCGCCCACGAGTGGCCCGCGTTGCTCCCCCCGGGCACTCGGAAGAGGGGCATCGCATCCCGGTAGGCCCCCTCCCCTTCTTCGCGAAACCGCACGGTGACCACGCCGTTGCCGTTGTCGTCCCCGTCAATCCGCCACTCCAGCGAGAGGTTGTGGAAGGTCGGGTAGTCCGCCGACACCTCGAGGGGGGTGGTCGCGTCCTGCGCGACCGCGGCGATGGGGATTCCCATCAACGCGAGGATCGCCGTAAGAAACACCCCGTCATGTCCGTACTTCGTTCTCGTCATCCGAATACCTCCGTCTATTAGGATGCCATACCGCCGCGACCTGTAAAACTTGCGCCGCGGTCATCACTTTCGAGTTGGCAAGGGCGTCGAATTGTGGTCAATTTCTAATAAACCATTTCGGCCGGAGGTATCAATGGAACTCACCCCTGTATACGTCGAGCCCATCAACCGGTACTTCAACAAGGTGGACTCATCGCTCTATCGGGAAGCCTGCGCCCTGTACGAGGAGGGGAAGCACGAGGAGGCCTTCCGCGTCTTCATGCGCTACCTCAACCGGGAGATGGCCGAGTCCTGCGAGATGGAGCCCGGGCTCTGGCGCATCCCCCACGGATCCATCGTCGTCGACATCTCCATCCGGGACGGCGTGCTGGACGTGACGGCCCCCTTCGTGAAGCTGCCGTCGGAGCGGCTGGCGCCGGTGCTGCGCCAGGTCTTCGACATCAACACCCGGGTGCTCACCCTGCCCCGGATCACGCTGCAGGACGACGCGCTCACCTTCCACTACAGCTGCCCTCTCTCCCTGGCGGAGCCCTTCAAGACCTACGGGGTGCTCCGGGAGATCTGTATCAACGGGGACGCTTACGACGATGAGTTCATCGACGAGTTCGGCGCGGTGGCCCTGCGGGAGAAGGAGGTCACCGACCTCCCCGCGGAGACGGTGGAGCAGGCGTGGCAGCGCTACCACGAGCTCCTCGACGAGGTGCTCACCTACGACGAGTACTACGACAATAAGAGGTGGTACGGCTTCTCCTACGACATCATGGGCATCGGCCTGATGCGCATCGACTACACCCTCGCGCCCCAGGGGTTCCTCCGGACCCGCCTTGAGCGGGCCATCTCGACCCTCTGGGACAAGCGCCCCCTCGAGGAGGTGGTGGTCACCCTCCGGGAGAAGATCAGGGCGTTCAAGACGATCCCCAGGGAGACCTTCGACAAGGACTTCTACCGCTCCACCTTCTTCATGAACGACCGCTGCTCCGGCGAGGTGGAGGCCGCCCGAAAGGCCCTCGGCAACCGCCACGAGTGGGCGACCCAGGATCGCTCGGGGCGCAACGCCACCGGGGTGGTGATGAACTACGTGTTCGGCGCCTACGATCTCCTTTACAAATACTTCCTCCCCGAGTCCCTCGAGGAGGAGCTGGTCACCACGCTCACGGCCTGCAGCCGAAGACCGTGGCCCGAGGCCGCGGACCTCGCCTGGGCGAGTTTCCAGAAGATCATGGATCCGGCGTTTCAATAGGGAGGAGATGGAGATGGAAATCGATCAGATCAAAGCGGCCGTCGTCAAAATCGTCACCGGCGTGGCCACCGGCTCCGGGACCTACCTGCGGGATCTGCGGGCGGTCATCACCAACTACCACGTGGTCAAGGGGGAGCGGCGGGTCGCCGTGGAGCTCCCGAACGGAGACCGGCACATCGGCGACGTGCTGACGGTGAACCCCCAGAAGGACATCGCCCTCGTCATCGTGGACGCCGAGCTGGACCTCCCGGCGGTGGGCATCGCGCGCCGCCAGGTGACGCAGCAGGAGCAGGTGTTCGCCGTCGGGTATCCCTACAACCTGCCGCTCACCGTGACTGCGGGCATCGTCTCGTCCCCCGAGCACAAGGAGCGGGACCTCAGGTTCATCCAGACCGACGCCGCCATTAACCCGGGCAACTCCGGGGGTCCGCTGGTCAACCGGGAGGGCGAGATCGTCGGCATGAACACTCAGATCTACCGGGACGCACAGAACATCGGCTTCGCCCTGCCCGCGGAGTATCTCGTCGAGGAGATCGAGATGTTCAAGGAGGACGCGGCGACGGAGGGCTTCAACGTCCGCTGCCCCTCCTGCACCGTGTTCCTGTCCGAGGCGTCCGAATACTGCGACAACTGCGGCGTCAAGCGGGGCGACACCGACTACTTCCAGGAGCGCCCCCTCAACCACATCGAGCGCTTCGTGGAGGGGGAGATCGCCAAGACCGGCCGCGACCCCCTCATGGCCCGGCAGGGGAGCCACCTCTACTGGGAGTTCTACCGCGGCAGCGCCATGATCCGCGTCTTCGTCTACCGCAACAACTTCCTGTTCGGGGTGGCGCCCCTCGCCAAGCTCCCCCGGAAGAACATCGTGGCGCTCTACAAGTACCTGCTGAGCGCGCCGATCTCCCCCTACCGGTTCACCATGACCGACGACATCATCTACCTGGCCTACCGCACCCACCTCTCGGATCTCTCGGATTCGGGCGAGCGGGAGCGCATCGGCCGGGAGCTGATGGCGGTGGCGGACAAGGCCGACGAGCTCGACACCTACCTGGTCAACACCTTCAAGTGCCGCTGGGCCTCCGAGTCCCGGCAGGAGGCGGAGGCCTCTTCGTAAAGGATTATCGATTCCGGATCCGAACTGTTCATGACGGCCCCCGATGACGTATACTCAGTCCCTAAGGGGATCGGAGGGCTTGATATGATTACATTTCCTAAAAAAGTGACCCGCTTCGGAAGCCTGTCGGTGTTGCTCCTGATCATCGCCTGCTCGAGCGGTGAAGAAGGCGCCACGGACGGCGGCGCCGATACCATGACCGCCGGCGATGCCGACACCGATGCCGACACCGATGCCGACACCGATTCGGACACCGATTCGGACACGGGTGCGGATACAGACGCCGACGCCGACACGGATACCGATGCCGACACCGACACCGATGCCGACACGGACGCGGACGCCGACACGGATGCGGACGCCGACACGGACATCGATACGGACACCGACGCCGATACAGACACCGACGCAGACACCGACGCAGACACCGACGCCGACACCGACGCCGATACGGATGCGGACACCGATGGGGACACCGACACGGATGTCGATACGGATGCGGACACCGATACCGACACCGACGCCGACACCGACGCAGACACCGACGCAGACACCGACGCCGACACCGACGCCGACGCCGACGCCGACACCGACGCGGATTCAGACGCGGACAGCGACTGGTTTCCCTGTGACGGCAGCACCGACGGATACAACGCCACCGCAATCCAGTCCGGCGGCAACTGGGTCGTGCAGAACGGCGGGAGCACGGTCTATGAGGGCGGCGACATGGAGGCGGCCATGGTCGCGGCCTACGGCAGCCTCTCCGGCGGCCGCACCACCAAGGAGAGCGTGCTCGTTCAGGGCTCCGGGGACGTCAGCGCCGGGTCCCAGATCCGCATCCCGAGCTACACCACCGTCAACGTCTGCGGGACCATCAACGTCACCGGCAGCGGCTCCGGCGATCGCTCCCCCATGTACGCCCGGGGGGCCACGGATATCGACATCCCGAACGTCACCATCACCGGCGTCCCCATCTATGCCATCTTCTTCCGGGAGACCAGCAACGTGCACCTCGGCCGGATCATCCTCGAGATGGACGCCGCCGCGGGGCGCGGGCTGCGCATCGACCACTCCTCGAGCGCGGGCCCCGGGAAGCCAATGTTCGAGAACTACCAGATCGACTACGTGGAGGTCTCCGGCTCCGGCGGCCACGGCGTGGAGACCTACGGCATCAACAACATCACCATTGGGGAGGTGATCGCGGCGAACACGGGGTACTGCGGCGTGCTCCTGAACTACACCACCAACGCCGAGGTGGGCTCGGTCACCGGCGACAACTGCGGCGCAGGGACGGGGTACGCGGCGTTCCGCATCGCCAACCAGGCCGGCAACACGGGGGACACGAACGGCAACGGCACCTACCCCACCGGTAACATCCACGTCGGCTCGGTCTACGCCCGCGGCGGGGGCCGCGGCATCTTCTCCGTGTCCGACAGCGGCGGCCTCGTCATCGACAATCTGGACATCGCCGACACCGGGTCCAACGCCATCCTCCTCGAGGACGCCCACAACGTCCAGCTCGCCGCGGAGAGCGGCGCCATCGCTGGACCGGGGGATCTGCGCATCGCCGGCGCCTCCAACGATATCACCATCAGCAACATCACCTTCGACGGCACGGACATGAACGAGAGCCCGTGCGGTACCAATATCTCCTACACGAACAACACCTACGTCAACGGCGCAGGGGATCGCTCCTGCAACTGAGGCAGAGCGCGTGCGCTACGGCAAGATCGCCGGCGAGGGATCCCCGTTCTCGATATCCGGACACCGGGGCTTGTCCCGGTTGGCGGGGCAGGTCAGCCCCTGGTAGAAGGAGAGGGGGTGGGCGGGCTCCGCGTAGCCGCTCGGGATCCCCTGGTTCGAGAACTGCGCGAAGTAGGTGAGGCAGGCGTCGCGCCACCAGCGGGCCTCGTAGTGCTGAATCTGGAGGAACTCGGCCACGTCGCCGAACCGCTGATCATCGATCCGGTCCGCCACGGTGGCCCAGGTGTTCCGCATGGCGTCCACCGCGTCCACCCCCCGGCTGTAGCGGTGCACCAGCTCCTCCCAGAGGCTGCGCCCCGAGCTCATCGTCCGCTGCCAGGGAGCGTGGTGGAAGAAGAGCAGGAAGTCCTCGGACACGGTCTCGGGATCGGCGAACCCGTCGGCGACCTCGCCGAAATACTGATCCACGGCGTTGCTGCCGGAGGCGGTGCGATCGAACCCGAGGCCCTGGGAATCCGCCTTGTGGAAGTAGACCGGGTTCCAGTCCGCCCGCCCCAGGTTGTCCACCCAAGGGCCGGGGCCGTAGTGATGGTTGGACGCCATGATGTGAACCAGTCCGAGGGGGGTCATGTAGTCGACCAGCGCCTGGTGGGACGCCATCATCATCTCCACGACGGGCTGGACGACAAGGGGATCGTTCGAGAACGTCTGCCGCACCCACTCCTCGGCGACGGCCGCCGCCGTGATATCCGGATCCCACGCCATTCGGCCGAACACATACCAGTTGGCCTGGTTGAAATGGGAGCCGGTCCAGTCGGTGTCATCGCCGACGTTCGAGACGCCGGAGATCGCCGTGGTGGCGTACCCGTGGAGCGATCCGTCCACGACCCGCGCCACCGTGGAGCCCGCGCCGTCCGCGGAGGTATCGGCCTGCAGCACCTCCTCGTACATGGGGCCGAGATACGCCAGGTGGGTGTTCTGGCCAAGGTACTCCTTGGTGATCTGCAGCTCCAGGGCCATGGGGGTCTGGGGCATGCCGCCGAACAGGGGGGAGAAGGGCTCCCGCGGTTGGAAGTCGAGGGGGCCGTTCTTGGATTGGACGAGCACGTTCTCCCGGAAGCGCCCGTCCAGCGGCTTGAACTCGTCGTAGGCCTGCCGGATGCGATCCGAGGAGTCCGCCGCGTACACGAACGCGCGCCACAGAACGATCCCGCCGTGGGGCCCCACCGCGTCCGCCAGCATGTTGGCGCCGTCCGCGTGGTTCCGCCCGTAGTCCTGGGGCCCGGGCTGCCCCTCGGAGTTGGCCTTGACCAGGAAGCCGCCGAAGTCCGGGATCAGCTGGTAGATCTCGTTCGCCTTGTCGGCCCACCACTGCTGCACGCCGCTGTCCAGCGGATCCGCGGTGCTCAGGCCGCCGATCTCGATGGGGGCGCTGAAGCGGGCGGTCAGATAGACGGCGATGCCGTAGGGACGGAAGACGTCCGCCAGGGCCCGGACCTTGTCCAGGTACTGGGAGGTCAACACCTGGGCGTTCGCGTTCACGTTGGTCAGCACGGTGCCGTTGACGCCGACGGAGGCGTTGGCCCGCGCGTAGTCCCGGTAGCGGGGGGAGAGCGCCCCGGGGAGGGCGTTCCAGTCCCACAGGGATCGGCCGGCGTAGCCCCGCTCGACGGAGCGGTCGAGGTTGTCCCAATGGTTGAGGACGCGGTGCTCGATTTTCGGGGCCCCGCTGAGCGGCAACCCACCGAGGGGCAGGTGCTGCTGGAGATGCCGCAGTAACGCGAAGCTCCCGTAGAGCACGCCGAGATCCGTGTTCGCCGCGACCACGGTGGTCCGCTCCCCCGCCACGTCGGCGGCGGTGACCAGATACCCCTCGTCTCCAAGGCCGGCGAGCTCGGACAAGGAGAGCCCCGCCACGATCGAAGAGGACTCCGGCGTGCCCATCACCACGGCGCCACCCCCCTGAGGAGCGGCCGCCGCCGTCACGGTGCCGCCGGTCAGCCCGGCGAGCCCGTCTACGAGCTCGGTCTCGGCGGCGCTCAAGGTCGCCGAGTCACCCTCGTTGACGACATGGGTGAAGGCCGCCCGGTACTCCCCGAGCCGTCCCGGGATCGGTACGACGGGATACCGGAGCCAGAGCGAGGCGCCGTCCTCGTCGGGGGCCTCCGCCGGGAAGGGGTACACCGGATCGTCGGACGCGCTGTCCATACCGCTCTCCGAGTCCCGCTCCGAGTCGCCGTCCGCATCGGTGTCGGTATCCGTGTCCCCGTCCGCGTCCGTGTCGGTATCGGTGTCCGTATCCCCATCGCCGTCCGTATCCCCATCGCCGTCCGTATCCCCATCGCTGTCCGTATCCCCATCGCCGTCCGTATCGGTATCGGTATCTGAATCTGTGTCCGCGTCGACGTCAGTGTCCGCGTCCGCATCGCTGTCGGTATCCGCGTCCGTGTCGCTGTCGGTGTCGGAGTCCGCATCGCTGTCGGTGTCCGTGTCCGCATCGCTGTCGGTATCCGTGTCCGTATCGCTATCCGTGTCCGTATCGGTATCCGTGAATGAGCTCGTTTCGGAATCCGTATCCGTCGTTCTGTCAGAGGTCGCGCCGTTGCACCCCGCGAGGAGGAGGGCGCCGAAGGCAAACCGTATCGTTTTCAGGGGACCACATTGTTTCATTAAATAGCTCCATCATCTTGGCTTTCAACGCCAGCTTTTCCCTGCTAACACTTCTATAGATAGCACATCGGGGAACGATTCAATACCGATTACGAGCGGGTCGTTCGATGTCTTCGCCGAACCGCGCCCCCACCTCGGTCGGTCTGAACGTCCCCTTCCCCTCCGGACACCTCTGTAAAACACGAAGCCTTACAGTGTTACAAGATTTCCGGTCTATCTGTACCCAATCTATCCGGTCTTTACTCCCGAACGAGGCCTCAACCAAAGGGGCAACCTATTGGCATAAGTTGTATACGTGGTTTGATGAAGGGCCGACCTATTGGTATAAGTTGTATACGTGGTTTGGCGGAAGAAGATCCCTTCCAAAAAAATTGTCGACGGCTTCTGTCGAAGGAAGATCCCCTCCAAAAAAGTTATCAGCAGCGTCTAACGAAGGAAGCTCCTTTCCAAAAAAGTTGTCGTCAGCGTCTGTCGAAGGAAGCCCCTTTCCAAAAAAGTTGTCGTCAGCGTCTGGCGAAGGAAGCCCCCTTTCAAAATTGTTGCAGGCGGTCATTTTTCAAAGCCGCGCCCCTTCACCGGAACCCGCGTCCCTCACCCGTTGAAGCAGTGCAGCAACGAGGGCGCACCAAGAAGCGGCTTGGACAACGATATCTTCTACCGGTCGCTCGACCGACTCGTGATCGCCACGTTGTCGATCGCCCAGCCGTAGTGTCCCATGTTGTCGTCGACGAACCGAAATTGGATCTGGAACGCCGAGCCCCCCGAGAGATGGGGGGACAGATCAATCGTCTCCGAGGTCATCCCCGAAACGTCGTAGGTCCTCAGCGGGATCCACGGCGGACCGTCGACGTTGATGTCGACCTCCCCGCTGTCGAGCGGATTGCTCTGGGAACACCGTCATCGGAAAGAAGAAGCTCTACGAAACAGACCCGAGAGATCGGCCCAAGAATCCCAAGAAGAGCGGAAGGGAACCCCTCTGTCACGCCTCCGATCCCGAGCTCGCCAAGGAGTACCGGGAATCCTGGCGGGAGTTCCTCAATCAGTACATCCCGGCCTCCGCCGATTATCGCAACGGGTACTTCGAGCGCGAGTTCCCGGACGGGAGCTTTCGGCCGCCGCTAATCACGATCTACACCGCGTCCGGCTTGTAGCTGGGCTGAAAGCCACCGAAAACCCCAGCTGTTTTTTCGGATTCCCAGAATCTGAATGCCTTCGTCCGTCCCGATCCCGGACATTTTCTACTGATTGGACTCGAACCGGCTTGGCAAGGCCAAAATGGGTCGAAAAGGGGTCTCTCCGACGTCTTTTCACGATGTATTCAATGGAAAACTGTGCGGCTGGCTTGGAATTTTGTACATCATATTGTTATGCGATTAGGAAATTTACAGGACGTTTGAGATACGTCCCCTTAGTGGTAACGGTTACACCTTAAAAAAGTCCGTAACACACTGTAATGACTCTATCTATCCATTGGGTGGTAACGGTTACACCTACAGCTAAACGCCAGCGACCGTTCTTCCTTGCCACAGCCTGAGCACTTGAGCCTGACGAAACCGTGACCCAGCACCCCGCAAGTCAGATACTCCCGCAGCTCCTTCTCGACATACCGCGGCAGCTCGTACTCCTCGGTCCGGCACCGGTCCAGAAAGGTCTCCAGATTCCCGGCCAGCACCCGATAGAGCAGCGTCTGCTCCGGCATCCGGCGCTGGTAGGAGAAGGTTTCGTATCGGGGCGCGACATCCATCGCCCCCGTATCGGTCAGAATTGTCGAAAGGTTGCCTGAAGACCTGGCTTACCCAGCTACCCCCTCACCAACGGGAACCCAACTATCCCGGGGTATTTTTCTCGCTTTTGGGGCCAATTCGGTCCATGACCCAATTTCTTGAAATGGAATGTGCAATGGAACGTTTTGTATATTTCTTGTATTGTTGTACAATTCCGTTCTCGACAATGCTATCCAGTAGTTGTAGACTTATTTTGCCTCTAAAGACCTGGGATTTGAATAGTTTGGAACGCATGACAGTTTGAGCCAAACTGGTGACGAGAAATTGACGCAATTTATTGAGTTAGAATCAGATTTGCACAGGATTTCTTATGGATTGTTCAGAAACAGTTTTAGCCCAACTTTACTACTTGGTTCCTAACTGTCGGGACATTCATCGAAATATCATTATGGCTGAACAACCCTTTTTTTTTCTTAACGATAGTGAAGCGGAGCAGAAGGGGTAAATTGGACCATGTACATTTCCAAAATAACGCTTGTCAATTACCGCAATTTTCGACGTTCCAAGTTTCTTTTTCGGAAGGGGATCAACACAGTAATCGGAGAAAATGCCTCCGGTAAAACCAACCTATTTCGAGCCATCAGGCTGCTTTTGGATGAGAATCTCCTTCGATTTGCCTATCATCTAAATGAAGATGATTTCTGCCGGGGTTTAAACGGGTGGAAAGGCCACTGGATCATTATAAATATTGAGTTTAGCGAAATTTCGCCTGATGAGAGTATTCAGGCCCTTTTCTCCCACGGAGTGGGAAACATTGAAAATGATGGACGGGTTGACAAAGCGAACTATTGTCTTATTTTCCGGCCAAACGCTGAGAAAAGAAAGACTCTCTCTCGACTCGATGAAGGTGACACGGAGGGGCTGAGTCAGGCACTTGAATCGATTTCTATTGACGACTACGAGACAATTTTCACAGGCAGGAGTGAAGGTGATTTCGCTGACGAACTTATTTATAGACAAGTAGTTGGCGATTTCGAAAACGTACTATTTCCCGAAGACGATTCACCACTTATAGGTGTTTCCGTTCCGAAGCAGCTATCGGTTGCCAAAGAAATTTCCTTTACCTTTATCAAAGCCTTGAGAGATGTTGTGTCGGATTTCAACAACAACCGAATAAATCCATTGTTAGCCCTCTTAAGAAGCCGAAGTGACGAATTAGATGAAGCTGAGTTCGTGGGCATAACCAGTCTCGTTGAAGAATTAAATAAATCAATTGTGGAACTGGAGGATGTCAGAGACATCAGGAATGACATCGCAAAAACCATCGATGATGCAGTTGGTTCGACCTACTCACCTTCGTCTCTTTCTATCAGGTCTGATCTCCCGACTGAGGCTGATAAACTCTTCAGAGCACTTAAACTATTCGTTGGAGAAGGTGAGGATATTCACGAAGGCGCGATACATGACCTTAGTCTTGGCGGCGCTAATCTTATTTTTCTGACTCTCAAGCTGCTAGAGTTCAAGTATCAGAAAGCGAAGGAATCCTTTGCAAACTTTCTTGTGATTGAAGAGCCCGAAGCACATATCCACACGCATATACAGAAAGCGTTATTCAAAAAACTGAAATACGACAATACCCAGATCATCTACTCCACCCATTCCACTCACATTTCTGAAGCTAGTAACATTCGGAGTATGAATATTCTTATGAAGGAGGCGTCACATTGTGAAGTGTGCCAACCATCTACGGGGTTGAGAGAAAAGGAGATCGATAGACTGGAGCGCTATCTTGATGCTGTCCGAACCAATCTTCTATTTGCAAAAAGTGTTATTTTAGTTGAAGGCGATGCTGAGGAAATTTTGGTCCCAATTTTAGTAGAAAGGGTTCTCGGAGTTTCACTTGACGAATTGGGTATTAGTATAATTAATTTAAGAAGTACAGGATTTGAGAATGTTGCTCGTATTTTCGGCAATCAACGGTTAAGGAGACGGTGCTGTATTCTTACTGACCTCGATAAGTCCTTATCGGGCGAACAAACTACAGCCTCTAAAATTGGAAAAACACGAAAGAATAAACTCGACAAATTTTCGTCTGGAAACGAGTGGGTTCAGCCTTTCTATGCGGAATATACTTTTGAAGTGGATTTTGTCGCTGCAGGCAATTCACACGAAGCTATAGCAACAGTTGCTGAAGTCTATAGCAATGAGGCAACCTGGAAAGCTGCCGAATGCGAACTCGAAAATGTTGATGTTAGTGTTTTCGGGAAGCGCATCCTGAAGATGGCAAACTATTTGGGCAAAGGCTGGTTTGCGACTCTACTTGGAGAGCACGTTAAGTACTGGACTGTCATTCCCAACTATATCACTCAAGCGTTGGCGTTTGCGAGTCGTCCAATATCAGATGAGTTAATAGGACAGATCGTTGGACACCGTATCAAATGCATAAAGACTGCCAAATTCGGCGAAGAAAGGGAGTTGGAAGCCTGTGAAGCCATACTGGCATCATTTCGTGGTGGTAAGATATCCATGAATGCGATGAAGGAAAAAATTGGTGAGCCTTTTATAGAAACAGATTCATACAATTACATCTTTCCTAAGGGGCTAATCTAGATGATTCTAAATCACAGGGACCTAAATCAGTCCCAAATCGATGCCATCAAAGATGAGGGAAACGTTTTTCTGATCGCATGTCCAGGAAGTGGTAAAACCAGATGTTTGACGTATAAGATCGCATATGAACTAGATAATCTTGAAACAGAAAAAAGTTTTATCGTTGCTATCACCTATACTAATCGAGCTGCCGACGAAATTCACGAGCGGATTGAGAGTCTCGGTATAGACACAATGAAATTATGGATAGGCACGATACATTCATTTTGTTTGGAATGGGTTCTTCGTCCCTATCGACTATATCATGAGAAACTTCGTAACGGATTTAATATACTCAATTCTCATGACTCAGAGGAGATTAGATCAAAGCTTTGTGCAGATGTCGATCGTTCCATTAAATTCCGAGACTGCGACTACTATTATTCTTCTGCTGGTCGAGAGCTTCTTTGTTCTGATTACCGAAAAATTGAAGGTGTGACAGAAGTGTTGGATCGGTATTTCCAGATACTTGAAGAGGCCAAAGAGATTGATTTTGAACAGATACTCCTGTTTACCTATGAATTGGTGAAGCAACAACCAGTGATTGCCAAAAATCTATCAAAATTGATGTCCTTTATTCTTATTGATGAGTATCAGGATATAAAAGAAATCCAGTATCAAATTATTTCGGCTATATTGAAGGCTTCCAATGGTTCTACAAACTGCTTTATTGTTGGAGACCCGAACCAATCAATCTATCAAACTCTTGGCGGTTATCCAATAAGTATAGAAGGATTTTCGAAGTTGTCTGGTCTTCTTTTCACTCAACGCTACTTGGAGAATAATTACCGTTCATCTCGTAAGATTATCTCTTTTTTTCGAAATTTTCGAGTTACAGCATCTCCCAATATGGCAGTTGGCAAACACAGAGATTTCCCCAGCTTGATATCTCACAACACTGTCCTGCATGTTGACGACCTTGTCGATGAGCTTGCAAGGCTCGTCAAACTGAACGTTGAAATATATGGTATTGCGCAGAATGAGATCTGTATAGTTGCGCCATGGTGGATGCATCTTACATCCCTTACAAGGAAGTTAATCGGAAAGTTGCCAGGATATCGATTTGATGGGCCAGGAATGGTACCCTTCGCTCGTGATCGTGACAACTATTGGTATAAAGTGGCTAGGATTGCGCTTACTGTGCCCTCCCCTGAAGTATACCTACGCAGACTGCGTTGGGCAGGAGAGTTGATTGCACTTCTGAAGACATCAGGTGTAAATGTATCCGAGATTGACAGTAAGACATTATTGAGAAAATGCAACTCTCTTAACATCGGAGAAACTGAAGGCTTGAAATACTTGAGATGCTTTTTCTCGGCGTTTGCCGAAGATTTGGGGTTCAATATAGAAGACCACTTATATCTGAGTGAGCACCTGAATAGTTTTTTTGAGAGTTCAGAAAAGCGTATAGAACGAATCCAAAAAGACGGCGATATTTTTGTTGACGATATTGATATCTTTAGAAATGTGTTTAAGCCGAAGACTGGTATCGTAGTCTCAAGCAACCACGGTATCAAAGGTACAGAGTTTGATACCGTCATTGCCTTTGCGCTGCTTGAAGGAATGGTTCCACACTTTTCAGATTCAAATGGAGAAGAGAATGCACGCAAGATGATCTACGTAATAGGTTCTCGTGCCAGGAAGAATTTGCATCTGATTTCAGAACGGGGTAGGGGAAGCGGAAGATGGAAGAAATCGACGACGGCAGTACTAGCATCGCTTTCATTCAGGTACGACGAAGTATAGTTGGGTAAGAACACTTTGCATGTGAAAAAATACAAAAATAGGGAATCGATATCGGATATTTGGCGAGAGCAATAGATGGACTTTTTCTCAAAAACAGAATTCACGGCCTCATGTCATAGTAGTCACTTTGTCGATTGGACCAAAATCACAAACAATTTCAAGGATAGAAATGCAGCGATTTGAAAAATTAGCATCATTCGATTTTCAAACACTAATGGTGAAGTTTAAAGATGTGACCATACTTGATAATGATGGAGAGGATGAAGATGGTCCGCGCTATAGATTAAGTAAGACGTTTCTGCCGGAAGTATTCCACGAATATCTTCACTATTATCACTATTTCAATTCACGTTATTTTTTGGAGGGATTTTGGCTGTATTTGGAAACTGTACTATCCGTAGCAAACGGCATCCGAAATCGAAGCAGTATTTCGCGTCCATATATAGGCGATGATGTTGGCCCAGAATACGATAATTGGAACGCATGGTATAATTTATCAGGTACAGTTAAAGAGTTCAACTATAGCGAGTTACATCAGACTGTAGAAACGAAACACATCAAATTCAATTCTCAGATGTATGATCAATTCCCCGGTTCTTCAGAACGAACAATAACAAAATTTGATACGGATCAAGGTTCATTTTACCTAGGCGAGTATGTATTGAACGAGTCAATATCCTATGAAATGCAAAAGGTTATTTCTGGTAAGGAACCGGATGTGAATGATTACCCGTATCGGACCGGTCGTAAGTTATATGAAGAATTTGTCGGAGAGTCAATCAGCACCGCCAATCTCGTGTTGTTACTTGATCGTTGCTTACAAACTAGAAATCCAGGGAAAGCCTATATTGCCATGCTTGCATATCTGAGAGGAAAACGTAAAATACTACAAAATAGGAATGAATTTGAAAGGACTCTTTATACAAAAGTGATGCTGGATACTTATGAGTTGCAATTTTATAACTATATAGAAATAGAATTGCTCAATTTTTTAGACCAAGCACGGACCTATGATTATTTCGAAATATTCGAATTCCTTATTCAAAAGATAATTATGGGATATTCTCATTCAAAGCCGAATATGTTACCAATGTATCTGGGAATAATGGATGGAGACAATATTACTCCTGAAAGTGTTTCTGTTTTAATACATGGTATCTTTTATGGTCCTTTGATCGCTGATCAATCTACCTTCGTAGATGGAGGCTATGTGAATTTTCATCCGGATCCCCTGAAAGATATTTCAAAAAAATCCTTCCTTTTTCTATCGTCAATCAAATATTTATTAAGTTATATCTCTGGAACGGGCAACGCAACACCTCGGTGTTCTTTTTTTGAGTTTTGCAAACAACCTGTTAAGGACTATGTTTGCACACAGCAGTCTTGGGAAATTGGCCAACTTAAAGAAACATGCGAGGTTGGATATGCTTCAGCCTTTTTAGGGCTAAAAGAAGCACAGTTTCGCTGAATTGTATATATGTGAATCGCGTGCCTGTGCACCCCCGAACAAGAACCAGCATTGAGCACACTAAATTGTGATTGTTACCGGCATTTTAACGCCAACCTGAATCGATACTGGCGTATACAAATCGACGCCTACTTCTGGTGTTATAATTGATATCACAAGAGCATACCTCGTTCGACGCCCCCATTTTCCCAGATGGGCTCTTTCTCTCCACCAACCAATACGCGGTGAAATTGCAATAATATTGGAATCAGCCAAATCGGAAGCAGTGCCTTGCCAAATATCAGAGTGAATAGAGCCTCGGTCGCGTGCCTGACCAATCACCCAGTGGCCCGAAGCGCTTTGGGTCCCCGGGTGTCCCTCCTCTTCATCCCGGGAAGCCTTGTTGATTCTTTTTACAAACTGCTCTTTCGTTTCTGTCGGAGAATTCAGGTCGAAACGTAGAGCATGCGAGGCGTAGCGGTATCTATCTTGCCATCCTATTTCTCCTGGTCCCGGCTCAATGAAATAAGACAATGTGCGTAGCCGTTACCACCCAATGGATAGATAGAGTCATTACAGTGTGTTACGGACATTTTTAGAAAATATCATCCTGGAATGGGAACTCTTCGGGCGCTTTGTCCGAGAAAGGTAGCTGAACACTGGCGAGAGGAGGTCCACGTGTCCAGCGGTCGTATGCATCTTCGAAACGAAATTCATCTGGTGACCAGGCGATGCCCCATCCGATGTTGAAATTCAGTGGCGACTGTCATGATGTTATGCGCTCTCCCTCATAGCGTCAATCTCCCGATTCAGACCTACCTTTCGTTCGTGGTTTCGAAGCACAGCAATCAAGGCCGGCATGTGACGATGGCCTCGAATGCTGCGAAATCCTCGCTCAGCTTCGAGGAGGCCGGCAGCAGACCAACGGAGTATCATCTTCCCACTCCGCCAGCGCTTCACTCGATGAGACACCCTTCGCACCGTGCTGAATAGGTTCTCAATAGCGTTTGTCACCGACAGCATGCGCTCCAGTTGCTCGGGAATACCCAGACCCATCACCGTCAGTGTTTCGTCCAAACCTTCTTTCAATGAGCCGGATGCGCCGGGATGCTGGTCTTCTATTTTTGCTGCCAGATTGAGCAGCAGTTTCTTCGCCTTCTTCACATTGCCTATCCGATACGCCTGATTCATGGCATGACGTACCGTTGCCTGCATCTCGTCGGGGAGGTGCTCCTCCACGTTGCGAAGCTTGTGCACCTGGCATCGCTGAATGAGCGCCAGCTCTCCCCATGCGTCCCTTATCGCTTTCCGCAGCCCCTTCCCGCCATCAATGACAAAGAGCATCGCCCGCTCTGCGGTGACGCCTCGATCGATAATCCCTCTCAGAAGGGCTTTGCACGAAGCACTGTTCTCGGTGGCGCCCTCGTGGAGCCCCAGGACCGTCTTCCTCCCCTCTCCATCGATCCCCAGCGCTACGAGCACAACATGGTCGGCGAAATGGATGCCGTCTATCATGATCACCGCGAGATTCAGCTTCGATAGATCCCGCTCCGTCAGCTCGTCGAACTTCTTCTGCGTGCCTTGGATGAAGCGGCGGCTCACCGCGCTTTTGCTGGTGCCGCTGCTATTGAGCTCAGAGGGCATCGATTCCAGTGAGCGGTCGTATTTGCGCGTTGATACCCCAATCACCATCTGCTCCACGGCCCGTTCTGTCAGCGGGTCCGCTTCTTGAAATTGCTCCCAACTTTCAAGCGGAATCTCCCGTTGTCCGTCGGCGCTCCTTACACGTGGACGGTTGAGCTGGATGTTCCTCCCTCCCATCGGTAGCGTACCCCGCGCGTGACCCGTTCGAATCGCGTTGCGTTCATCATCGTGTCGATATCGGGGACCGCAGAGCGCGGTCCGTTCTTCCTCGAGAATTTCGTATATCTGTTGAATCCCGAGATTCACAACAGTATCGAAGAGTTGAACCCTTACGAATTCCCTCAATGGCAGCACTGGTTGATTGTTGACTTCCCTCTTTGCTGTTTTCCTGGCACGTTTCTTCATGGCGGCTTCCTTTCTTTTAGCACCCCGATCATGCCGATCGGGCTGGAAGTCGCCACCTTCAATTTCAACATTCTATGGGGCTATGCCGGTGACCAACCGGTGCCCCTTTGCAGGACCTGTGAGATACGTACCTTGGGGGACCTTGCAGAGCGGCGAAGTTGGGGTGGGTGTTGGCCCCCCCCGCTGTCGTCGCCGCTCGAGACTCCATATCTCACCGTAATTGTACAAAACGACTATCGGCACGATTCCTGTAACGGCCTCGGTGTTCATCTTCCGACCACAGGAGGTACATATGGGAAGTCTTATCCGCTGGGTCCAACCGAACCAGGTCTATGAGCTCACCATGAGGACCGTCGACCGGCAGTTCTTGTTCAAGCCGAACCACCACCCCCAAAATCCGCTGCTGGCGAATACCTGTCCGCGAAATGCGCTCGACATGAATAACGATATCCTCCCGGAGCCCAGCATCATCAACACTATCGGCTCGGCCGTGGGAAGGGCGCTCGAACGGTATCCCCTTCAAGTCTACTGCTTCGAATTCAATATCAATCACGACCATCCGATGTTCTCGGCCAACGAGGCGCACAGAGAAAAATGGCCCCGCGCGGCGCTCTCTAACAAATGCTTTCTGTTCCCAGTGCAATAAATAAGTGGTATTTAATTCCGCAGGTAGATCAAGGATGGCTTTTGTTTGCCTACGCACTTTCCTCAATATCATTCAGTACTAGACAAAAGGTATATTGTGGTATTTAATGCAAACTGCTATTTGTTGTTTGCAAACTGTTGTATTGTAAACTACAGCTGTTTTCTTTCATTAGTATCGCATATCGTTTATCATTGAAAGGGATTCGCTTTGAAAAAGAAATCGAAAGATACTAAGGAAAAAAACATCGTTAACAAACGAAAATCGATTGATGATATATGTGAATATTTGTGTGATATAGGCTCGAAAACAATTAAGACTCTTTTCGATTCTAAAGCGAGGGACGCCTTTGATCCAGTAACAGCTGCAAAAAGTGACCTTTCAAAAGAACTTCTTAAATCATTACCTTTTGGATCATTTCTTGAGGACTGTGCTGGTGCAGGCCCTTCCCGAACTGTGTCAAAAAAGTATGATAATCGTACACATCTCCTTTACGTTGTTTCTGGAATGATTGACGCCCTTAATGGCAACCAGTCTAAATTTCTCGCTGACCAAGATGAATTCTCCACGTTTCATGCTAGGCTTATGGCTGAAGCAGCCGAAGAAAAATACAACCAGAATATGCTTCGAAAAGTCTCTATTGTTTCTGCCCTATACCATGATCTTGGCAAAGCTATATCAGGTGAAAGGCATCCCTATGAAGGTTACCATATAATAAAAGACTTGGGTCAAGTACGAATGGTCGAAAATGGTAGTCAGGAAATTCCTGCATCAAAGGACTTTAGAAAATGGTTTGAGGCATCCGATGATCTCAAGGGGGGCGAAGAGGAGGCTAACTACTTCTTCCGTTTCTTCCTAAAACTATTGCGCTACCACGATATGTGGGGCAATATTACCACTGGGGAAGCCTCAATGGTTATGCTATCTTCCGCGATTGACCTCAATGACAGGCCATCAGGTGCAAAAATTTTCTTGGGGCATTTGGTCCTTTTAAACCTAGCAGATCAGTTTGGAACACCAGCACTGTACAAAAAGACAGACTGTAAACCACAGTGTCTCGATAGTGAAATGCTAAGAGCGTTGATCGGGCGTTGGAATATTGTTGCTAATGTTCTTTCAAAAACAAGAGAAGATCCGGAAGAAGTTCGTGCCGAACTTCTGAGGAGCGCTGGACAAGCTAGTGAGACCGTAAATCGATTGTATGCCCTTCTGCGAGCTTCAGGCATTTCGATTAAGGAACGGAGAGATGTTAACGAAATACTAAAAGCGGTATGCGGTGGTAGATACTATGCTTTCTGTGAGGATTTTGGTGTGGTTCGCTTGAGCTATGCATTACGCTTTTTCAGGAGCCTTCGCGAACGCGCTGAACAAGAAAATTCCTATCTGCCGTTAGATAGACAGTTTACTCCATATCGTCAAGCGTTATTAGTTTTAACGGTTCTAAAAAGGATACTCGATACATATGAGCCACTCATTCGTGCTAACAAAGCACAGAAAAGTGAAACAGGAATAGAGATGTCATGGCTGGCACGTAGCGATGAAGTAAAGGATAGTATCATTCAAACCCTTCTCGGACAAGAGCGAGAATCAGCTCTCAGTTGGATAGATGATGAAGTGTCTGCATTTCCTTGTAGATAGATAGTGTAGGAAGAGATCGTCAAGGGACGCGGATCAACTTTTCAATCAATTCCATTTGAACCGCTCGGGTCGCAAGGGGACCCTATTTACGATTTATAAATCCTCTCCTATTTAATAAGACGTACAATTGACTGGAATTCATTGATACTCCAACTTATCCAATCCCAAAAATCTTCTACTTGTACCTTTTTTTTGATTGAAGATATTTCTACACCATTCTTAAGTTGAATATGCATTTTTACAAAAAACTTTCTCATGTATGAAATATCTTCTGAGAATTTCGCCAAAATTTTATCACGAAATACAACGAAGTCTTCCAAACATATATCAGAACTCAATATCAACGCAGGAAATGTATCTATTCCACTTTTTGAAACTACGACATTAAAGAAGTAGCTGCTTGGGTTCAATACTGCAACCTCTGATTCACCGTTATTCTGAGTATAATTCCAAAAGAGTAATTCATTTGAAAATTCCTTCTCTGTACCAATATCAAATCCATTCGTTAACAAAATCCAATAGCTATATTTATTCTTATTATTATTGTAATCCCACATACTATTAATACCGCTTTTCACAGCGTTAAGTTGAAAATGGCGCCTTAATTGAATTTCCAACAATGAAAAATAAGACTTACTATTCCTATCAATGAAATCGACATATTGAAAATTGCTTGTTAGAAAATTTACGCTTTTTAAAAGCGTGTCAAGGTGGGAGGATACTGCAATAATGCCAGCTTTTTGATTTCTATTATAAACTAACTTCGAAAGCTCTACTCCATTCCATATTGACTCAGTGTGTTCGTTAAGAACAATATCCGTAAGAAGTAAGTCGATTCGATTGTTTTGTATAATATCGAATGCATCCTGATAATCAACAGCAGTAAGGATATTCCATCCTCTCAACACGTTTTCACAGACTTCACGCAAATCGCCCAGCAAATACGGTGTATCGTCTACTATAAGTACGTTGTGTACATTTGTTTTTTTCATCTCTTTTCTAATTTCCAAAAATATCTAGTATACTGTCGATAAAATCCACACCTGCTTGAAGTCGAGGAATGCAGTGATCAGCTCCGTTTTCTTTAGCATATTCAAGTACATTTATCTCGCGATGCTTTTTCGAATCATAGTATGTCAACGCTTGATGTGCAGTAACGACAATTATTTTTGCCTCCGGGAATTTTTCTCTCCCCTTTTCCAATACACGAAATCCTCCAAATTCAGTTCCCCCGGATTCTTCAAGCTTAATGTCAGTTATTATGCAATCAAAATCGTGATTCTTCATCAACTGTAGTGCGATGAATTCATTTTGTGCTTCATGTATCTTTACTCCAGGTAATAAATTCACTAACTCATTTCTAATATCTGATCTCAAATTGTCATTATCATCAACAATGAGTATTTTATTCCATACTGTATAAGGGGTACCTGGCAATTCAATAGAAAATTTTGCTCCTCTGCCTGAGACATTACTTGCGGATACTTTCCCATTATGCTGTGTAATTGTGTCTCTGACAATTGACAATCCTAATCCAGTTCCCTTTTCTCTTGCCTTAAATCCAGTGTCAAAAACCTTGTCTAAAAAATCTTCTCGGATCCCTTTTCCATCATCTTCAAAATTGATTCCTATCTTTTTACTTTCCGCGTGCCAACTGGAAAATATATTAATAGATTTAACATCTTGTTCTTTTAGAGAGTTGTGAATAATTTCAGTGAAAGCATACTCAAGACTTCCTGAATCAGCAATAATTTTAGGAATATTTGGATCTAGCTCGAGTCTTATCGTAACTCTATCAATACCTTCAGAGGTTAAATTACGATCCACCTTCCTAATAATATCGTTTATATTGACTTGTTTCAGATCCATTTTTGGAGGACGAACAAATTCAGTATATTCTCTAACAGCTAACTTCATTCTCTCCAATGCAGATTTGCAGCGTGACATCAAAGAAGATAATCGGTCATTTTTTATATTTGATATTTCTCTGGATATTCCCCTTATTGCGCCCGAAAGATCAGCTGTCTCAGTTCCAATTCTATGTGCAGTGCTAGCGCTGAATTCTTTCCAAGCTCTTTGACGCATTTCAGCATCCGTTCTTTTTAAGCTGATTCTAGATATACTAAGAGAAATTTGCTTTAAAAATGTCTCAGTTTCTCTTATACGTAAATCAATGTTTTCGAAAGAACTTTTGGGGACATCACAAAAACCAACAATTTTATTCCCATCGTCGTTTGGAATTACGAAAAATATGAATTTGCTTCCATCGATTTTAGCAAAATTCTGTTGCGATAGAAATCCGAAAACATCAAATGACAAATCATCAATTTCTGCAAATTGTACTCGTGGAAGACTGCGACTTTTTGCTAGAGTCGATATCGCTTTGTCCTTTTCTAGTTTTAACTGTCGGCCGTCTACGAGAGATTGGAGTTTGGATGGCGCTGGTATAGAACTCATAGTCTTGTCGGAATCTCCGTTGAACTCAGGCAGCAGATATACGCCACTTTGCTCCTGTTGTTTCTGTCCTTTAGAAAAGGATTCTGGCTTGGCATCGGATTCGCGGGCCATATTTCCAATCACACATATCTCAGCATCTTCATAATAATCAAATAAAATTGCTCTTCTAAATCCAATTCCTTCGACAGACGTCAAACCTACAAGTAGAAGCCACAAAATCGTTTTTACATCCTCGATAGAGCCACATTCTGCGCTAATCTTATAAAGATTGAGAAGTTTTCTTTCATAGACCCGAGATTTATCAAAATTTCTCACATTTTGAACAACAATAGCTGTTATTAGTGATAGATATGAAAAAATCTGCGCTTCTTCTTCGGTGAAAAAACATTCTTCATGGTCTGAATCTGGAATACGGTTATCCGCTTTCATTACACCGATGATATGCTTACCAATTCTAAGGGGAGCTCCAATGAAGGACTCGCATTTCTTGGATTTGGGCTTTGGATAATTTTTAGTATCAAAAGTCCCTTTATGTTGCGGATGGCTTGTTAACTCGGCATTAGATTTGATGTTTAGAGGCTCACCAGTCACGGCGATCCACGCTGTTAAACCGACTTGTTCAGCTGTATCGATCTCGCAAGAAAGGTCATATTCGGCTTGACCTTCCATTCCCTCGTAATGCCCCACTCCTGATTCACATACAAGACGATCTCCATATTTCAACCAGATGGAAGCGCCATCCGCATGAGAAATTTCTTTAAAAGTTTGCACGATTAGTCTCAAACGGTCATGAAGTGTTCCTTTGTCTTGAACCAAGGCTTTAGAAAGCTGCTCTATAGAAGTATTAATGCGAGAAAATTGATGTTGAAATTTATAAATTGCTGAAGACGCAATGTCCGCAATTACTTTGAATTCGTTTATTTCATCTTCGGAGAAGGTACGTGTAGGTTTACGATCAATGGTATTTTCAATTTTAAGAACGCCAATTGGATTGTTAGAATCTGGAGAAATCAGGGGGATTCCAACCCAACTTTGGCACTTCTGTTTTCCGGGATATTGCTTATCATCAAATTTGCCTCTATGAGCTGTGTGATTCACTATTTCGTCGGGAGAATTAAGCACCAAAATTTTCTTATTGATAAAAACATAAGCTGTGAGTCCGATTTTTGTTATATCGTCAACTTCAACTAGGTATTTTGCATTAAAGCGCAATATTGGATGATTGCCACTCTCTGCTCGCATAACAAGCTGTTTTGTGGATTCTTCATAGAGAAAAAGTGCAGCTCGTGAAGCTCTTGAAGATTTTATACATGTCTGTACAATTCTCTGAAGTAGGGTATCAAGGTCAAATGAACCTGTAACAGCAAGTGCAACTTCTCTTAGAACAGAAGTCATTTTATTATCTCCAATAGAATTGGACATAAACACCTCCCAAATATTTAGAGTTGTACATAAAAAATGATTATAAAGAAAGATCTGATCTGCAAATTTAGTAATTAACAAATTGTATTCTACACGTATTTTTACAGCAAATAAATTGGAGTTTCCGCGGGTAGGACGAATAAAGCACCTTTTCTCGTCCATTTAAAGCTTCCTCGCCATCCTCGATTAAGTCGTCCGCTCTCCTCACTCACTTCTTTTCGCCTCTTCGAGCCTTTCTCCGGTCGTTCCGTTCACCGAATTCTTCCTCTTGAGAGCTTTAACGATACCAGAAACATCCGGTTAAGGTGCGCAAAATCGCCTGACAAGCGCACCGGTGCGCTGACTTCACTGTTCGGCGAGCCTGAACTGATCAGTAGTTGTTGTCCGCGTAATCGAAGTCCGCGTAGTCCATCTCCAACTG
>JBNLED010000225.1:0-7703 GCA_050304755.1 Polyangia bacterium
CTTATGTGTTCTACGGTTTCTACATCTACCTCCAGTTCGGGTTCCTGTACACGAAGAAGACCGTGTATCTAGGGATCGCCACCATCGCCACGGGCGCCGTCAACGTCGGGCTCAACTTCCTCCTGATTCCCCGTCTCAACATCTGGGGCCCCGCCATCACGACAATGGTTTCGTTTTTCGTCGCCTCCGTATCCATCTATGCCGTGTCGCAACGCCACTTCAGGATCCCGTACGAGTTCAAACGGCTCGCGGTCCTGATGCTGGTGGCCGGCGCGCTCTTCGCGGGCTCGACGTACCTCGAGATCCGACCGGTTTGGCTCTCCCTCATCGTCAAGCTGCTGATCGCGATTTCCTATCCCGTAATTCTCTACGTGCTCGGATTTCTGGATGCGAAAGAGAAGGATGATCTCTTGGGATTCGCGAAGCGAACCCTGAAACGATTGAGGGGCAATCAGCCGGCGACAGAGGAGTAGCTAACCGGACTATTTCTTCTTCCGCCGCTTCTTTCGGCTCTCCACAACGCCGACGGCGACGGCCTGTTTGTCGATGACCTCGACATCCTTGAGCGTGAGGACCAGTATCCCGTCGAGCCGCTTGGCCTTTCCCCGGATACGCACCCGGGCGCCGGGCATGACGACCTCCTCGATCCCCTGGAACCCGGCGCCGTACTGCTTCTGGAGCGCCTGGTGGTCGCGGTGCTCGAACGCGGCCCGCTTCGGGGCCCGAACCTCCAGCCTACCGCCCTCCATCTCGAGGGAGAAGTCAGTGTAGACCTCGGCCTGCTTGAGCTTGTGAATCGTCGGGGCCTGGCGGTTGGGGATCATCAGGAACGACCGGTAGAAGAAAGCCACGCAGTTCTGGCCCCTCACCGGTGATCGGATGGGCTCCTTCACATGGACGATTCCCTCTACGATATTCAACCCCGGTTCCACCGCGTCGAGGGCCGCGACCGGCTCCGGATCCTTGATGAAAGTCTTGATAGTTCTCAGCATCGGTCTCCTCGGCACGCAACATAGTGGCTTGAGGCCGTTGTGACAAGCCCGGGGGATACAAATATTCGACATTCCCGCGTCCGCCGGCTCGTTTTCCTCACGACGCCCTGGGACACCCGTCGGCCGACCTGGGGCGGACGATTTGCGGTTCGCTGAACGGCGACGGCCTGCGACGCGAAGCGTGTCAGGGGTGATACCTCCCTTGAAGCCCTTTCGAATTCACTTTTATTGAAAAAAATTGTCCAAAAATTTGTGATTTCCGCTTTAAATACTTACACTTGTAAACATGTGGCGAATTTTCACACTCTGCACATTCGTTTGTGCCGCGCTCTGGGTCGGGCCCCTTCCCGCGGGCGCGGATCCCTCTCAGGAGATCTCCACTGAGCAGTACATCTATCCCACGGTCATGGGCGAGGTGCTGCGTCCCACGGAGCCGCCGGGGGTCGAGTTGACGGCGCGGGGGCGGAATGTCCGGGGGGTCTACATCCCGGTGACCCGCCTGGTCTCGTGGACGCCCCGTCAGATGATCCGTTGGGTCCAGCGGGTAGGGGCGAACGCGGTCATCATCGACATCAAGGACGACAAGGGGCGCGTCACCTTCTCCAAGGAGATTCCGAACGCCACGAGGAACCCCCACGGCATCGTGCCTCGGATGGACAAGTTCATCGAGCAGCTCAAGGCCCACGACATCTACACCATCGGCCGGCTGGTGTGTTTCAAGGATAATATGTATGTCAGGGATAACCCGGACGCGGCGATCAAGGACCGGCGGTCCGGTAAGATCTGGCGGGACAGGGCCACGGTCACCTGGCTCGATCCGTACTCGACCGAAGCCCACGAGTACATCGCGTCCATCGCCGTGGCCGCCGAGGCGTTCGGTTTCGACGAGATCCAGCTGGACTACGTCCGCTTCCCCGTGGACGCCGGGTCGCGGAACGCCTACTTCAGCAATCGACGGGACAACATGGCGCGGTTCGAGGCCATCGCGGCTCTGCTGGCCCGGGTGGATCGGCTCATCAGCGTGCCCCTGTCCATCGACGTATTCGGCCTCACCGCGCTCCGCCCCGGAGACCGGGAGGGGCTCGGACAGTCCCTGGAGCACCTCGCCCCGTACCTGGACGCCATCTCCCCCATGCTCTATCTGGCGAACTGGCCGAAGCGGCATTGGGAGAACCCGACGCCCAAGAAGACCTACGCGCTGGTGTACGGCGCGGTGCAGCGAATCCGCGACCGCCTGGGGGACGCCGTCGTGGTGCGGCCCCTGCTCCAGGCCTTCGAGTACCGCGCCGCCAACTTCAGCGTGGACTTCATCTACAATCAGATCGACGCGGCCTCCACGGCGGGCGCCTCCGGCCATCTGTTCTGGAACCAGGCCGGCTACTATACCAAAGTGGCCCTCGCCTGGCGACGGGTCGAGATGAACGCCGAGCTGAGACAGAAGAAGGAAGCCGCCGGCGACGATGAGGGGGCGACCAAAGCAGCGCTGAAGAGACCTTCCAAAGAGAAGACCGAAGCGCCGCCGGATCTCCCGGCCAAAAGCGCGGCTCCCGCCGAAGCGACCCCAGTTAAAGAGGTGCCGAAGACGAAAAACGGTTCGTCAGCTCCGAAGCCGCCGCCGGAGAAGCCCAAGGAGGCGGACGAATCCCGATCTTCCACGGAGGGCCAAGGGCATCGTCCGCCTTCGGGATAGGGCCTTCCGCGAAGAAGCACGGCGACGAAATTGATGTCTATTTCAAGGTGACGAGGTCGACGAGGGTCTTGAACCGGTCGTCCACCTCGGCACGCTCGAGCTTGGCGAACTCATCGGCGCCGAAGGCCGCGACGGCTTTGGAGGCGACGGCCGCGCCGTAGACCATCCCGGTGGTGATGGCGTCGAAGGTGGCCTCACACCGGTGGGCGAGGTATCCCATCAGACCGCCGGCGAAGGAGTCCCCGGCGCCGGTGGGATCGACCACCTCATCGAGGGGGAGGGCCGGGGCGAAGAACATCTCGTCGCCGGAGAACAGGTAGGCGCCGTGCTCCCCCCGCTTGATGATGAGGAACTCGGGGCCGTCGTTCAGGATCTTGCGGGCGGCCCGCCGGATCTGGAGCTCCCCGGTGAGCATGGCGGCCTCCTCGTCGTTGATGATGAGGAGGTTCACCCGGTGGATCACCTGGGCCAGCTCGTCCGGGGTGATATCGATCCAGAGGTTCATGGTGTCGGCGGCCACGAAGGTGCCGTCGTTCAGCGCGTCCAGCACCTTCAGCTGCAGCGCCGGGTGGATGTTGCCGAGCAGGGCGAAGGGGCTCGCCTTGTAGGCCCCCGGGATCTCCGGATCGAAGGTCTCGAAGACGCCGAGCTCGGTGTTCAGGGTCTCTCTGGAGGAGAAGTCCTCCGCGTACTTGCCGGCCCACCGGAAGGTGCGTCCCGGCACCTGTTTGAGCCCCTCGAGATCGATGCGGCGGGCGGCCATCAGATCGATGTATGCCTTGGGGAAGTCGTCCCCCACCACCGCCACCAGATTCACCGGCACGAACTGGCCGGCGGCGAAGCCGATGTACGTGGCGGCGCCGCCCAGGATCTCTTCCCGCTTTCCGGCCCGGGTCTCGATGGTGTCGAGGGCCACGGAGCCGACGATTGTCAATGGTGTTGTCATAGTACCCTCCCGAAGATCGGTTTCATTTTTTCCAGTGTGTCGTCCGGTATCACCTGCTTGTCGGTGAGGAGCGCGTAGTCCAGGGCGTTGGGGCAGCCGCAGGTCCGCTCCTTCGGCGCGAGCGCCGCCATCATCTCCACCACCTTGCGCGCGTTCGCGGTGTTCCGCCGGATCACCTCGAGAACGGCGCCCGCGGTGACGCTCTCCTCGGTCTCGTGCCAGCAGTCGTAGTCGGTGGAGAGCGCCAGGGTGGCGTAGCAGAGCTCCGCCTCCCGGGCCAGCTTGGCCTCGGGCATGGCGGTCATGCCGATGAGATCCACGCCGAGCTGCCGGTGCATGAAGGACTCCGCCCGGGTGGAGAAGGCCGGCCCTTCCATCACCATAAGGGTCTTCTTCTCGTGCACCGTCACCCCGTCGAGGGACGCGGCCGCGCGGACCAGGGCCGCGGCCAGGTCCGGGCAGACCGGATCGGCCATCTCCACGTGGCCTACGATGCCGCCGCCGAAGAAGGTGGACGGCCGCCCCTTGGTGCGGTCGATGAACTGGTCCACCACCACCAGATCCCCCGGCCGGATCTCCTCCCGGAGGCTTCCCACCGCGGAGATGCTGATCACCTGGGCCGCGCCCAGGGCCTTGAGGGCGAAGAGGTTGGCCCGGTAGTTGACCTCGGTGGGAAGGAACCGATGTCCCCGCCCGTGGCGGGAGATGAACAGCATCCGACGGTCCCCGATGCGCCCCTCGACGATGGCGTCCGAGGGGGCGCCGAAGGGGGTGTCGACCCGGTGCTCTCGCACCTCCTGCAGGTTGTCTAAATCGTAGAGGCCGGATCCGCCGATCACGGCCACGGCTGGCGCGTTCATGTCATCTCCTCTCGCGTCGGGCGGCGCCCGCGGTGACGAATACCCTTCGGGGGAAAGCAGTGTCCCGCCGGGGCGAGCATGGAATATCGCAAAAGGCCCCCGGGGTAAAGCCCCTGGCGTTTCTCCGCGTCTGTCCCCTCGTCCGGCCCCTTGAAAATGAAGGTGCGGCTACTCCGACAAGACGAAGGTCGTGATCGTCCGGCCGGGCAGCTCCGCGGCGCTGCCCAGCATCGCATCCGCCTGGCGCGCCAGGTTCTCGTCCGCCGCGCCTGAGGTGCGGTAGAGGCGCACGGGAGTGGACTCGGGGAGCCCCTCGATGCGGAGGCGGATGGACTCGGGGGCGTCCTTGTAGTTGATGACGACCGCCACGATTTGACGGGTGGAGGGATCCCGGAAGGCCGAGGGGAGGATCCCGTCCACAGCCTCCAGGGGGCTCGCGTCGTCCGACCGGAGGACGTTCACGCGGCGCATCCCCGGCCGGATGAAGCGGCTGTAGTGGCCGAGGGCCCAGCCGGTCTTCTCGATTCTGTGGGACTGATCGGCGCCCACCCCCACGAGCTTGTAGCGCAGGTCGCCGTTGGGGCAGAAGGTCTCCCAGTACTGCCACGCGGCGGCGTCCCCCAGGGTGAGGTCGTGGTGGATCACCTTGGCCAGGAAGAGCCCGTAGTCGATCTCCTGGAGGGCGGTCCGGCCGTCCCGGTAGCCGTCCCCGAGGAAGCTGTACTCCGACTGCCACCACTCGAGATCGGGGGCGGTCTCCCCGACGCGCCGGGCCATCTCCTGGCGGGTCTCCACCAGCCGCTGGTCCGTGTCCTCGGTCCAGTAGCCGTGGGCGGCCACCGAGGGCGCCACCGTCGGCAGGTCGCCCACGAAGAGGTCGCTCCCCGGCTCGAAGAAGCGCAGCTGGTCTCCTGTATCATCCCCCTCGAAGCCGTACACTCGGTCGATGCTGCCCCCCTCGGCGATGGTGATCTTCGCGGAGAGGTCGTGGGATTGGAAGGCGGCGTCCATCGCGACGACCAGGTCCCGGATCTCGTCGTTGTGCCAGTGGCACCCCTCTTGGGAGTCGCAGAACCAGTCCCACTGGGGCTCGTTCACGGGGCTGACGAAGTGGAGGGGCGTGCCCCGGTCCTGGTAGTAGAGCGCCACCTGCGCGAGGTACTCTGCGAAGTCGCCGTAGGCGTCGTCCCTGAGGTTGGTTGAGGGGGCGTCGGTGACGCAGGCCAGGTTGTTCTTCGTGAAGTACACCGGCGGCGAGTTGGAGTAGCCGAAGACGGCGCTGACCCCGTACTCGTAGGCCTTGTCGACCCAGTAGGTCTCCGCCGCCATCATGGACCAGTCGTAGGTGCCGTCCGGGCGCAGGGGGCAGGGGGCCCGCCGGTCCGGCATGCTGATGCGGCTGTCCGTCCCCTGATCCTTGGAGCAGGCGCCGATCTCGACGCGGAAGCTGGAGAGACCGAGCCCCACGGGGGTTCCGTCCGCGTCGGTCTCCAGGCTGAAGACGGCCTCCGCCAGCGCGTCCAGGTTCGCCTCGTCCCAGCGATCCGTGATCTCGTTGAGGTTGAACGCCGCGGAGGAGCCGAAGTGCCGCATCGTCTGGCGCTCGTCGGCGAGGTCGACGGTCAGCTCCAGATCCACCGGCAGGTCGAAGGACGTGTCCCAGACCGGGCCGCTCTCGCTCTCTTGCTCCGGGTCCGTCGCCGCCGCGGTCTGTGTGTCTGTGTCAGTGTCGCCGTCCGTGTCGGTGTCGCCGTCCGTGTCGGTGTCGCCGTCCGTATCCGTGTCGACTTCCGTGTCGGTGTCTCCTTCAGCATCCGTATCTGCATCGGTGTCGCCGTCCGCGTCGGCGTCGCCGTCCGTGTCGGTGTCGGCGTCGCTGTCCGTATCCGCGTCGACGTCGCTGTCCGTATCCGTGTCGGCGTCGCTGTCCGTGTCCACGTCGGCGTCGCTGTCCGTATCCGCGTCGGCGTCGGCGTCGGCGCCCGGCGCCGCGCCCGTGTCCCCGCGGCTGTCCGAAACCGAGGCGTCCGCCCCGCCCGATGCGTCGGTACAGGCGGCGAGCCACACCAATGATAACGTCGTTACATAGTATCTCATCTCTCCACCCCGCTGCCGTATCATACCTTATCCGGCACCGCATTTCTCGTTCGGAGACGCCGCCGGGCCGAATTCGCATTGTCCCCCCCGACGAAATAGGGCACCCTCTCCTGCGAGGAGGCAGAAAATGGAACACCCCAAGATAGAGGGAGGAGCGGTGGATCGGTTCCGCATCACCCCGGAGGAGACCGCCCTGGAGTCCCTCTCCCCGTTCGAGATCGATGCCCTCTTCGAGACAAGCCGGGAGGAGGACGGCCAGCTGCTCAAGCGGTGTGTGCTCGCCGTCCTGAACAGCGGCGCCGAGGACGATGACGTCAAGCGGCTTTTGGCGCGACACTCGAAGTTCAACGTCGAGGTCGTCAGGACCGCCGGGGGCATCGAGCTGGAGCTCACCCACGTGCCCCTGAACGCGTTCGTCCTCTACGCCCAGACGATGGGATCCCGCGTGGTGGATGTCCCGAAGATGATCGAGGGGCTGCGGCGGAACGTGTTCGCGGTGATCCGGGACCTCGTGTTCATGAAGAGCGAGATCGAGCGCACCGAGAAGTTCGATCTCGACACATCGGCGGGGATCACGGACGCGGTGTTCCTCCTGCTCCGCAACGCGGGCATCTTCCAGAAGACCGGACGCCACAAGGTGGTGGTCTGCTTCGGCGGGCACGCCATCAGCCCCGAGGAGTACGCCTACACCAGGGCCGTGGGGTACGAGTGCGGACTGCGGTTCATGGACATCGTCACCGGCAGCGGCCCCGGCGCCATGAAGGGGCCCATGGAGGGGGCGGCCATCGCCCACGCCCGGCAGCGGAACAAGGAAGGGCGGTACATCGGCATCACCGAGCCGGGGATCATCGCCTCAGAGGCGCCGAACGACATCGTGGATCCGCTGGTCATCATGCCGGACATCGAGAAGCGGCTGGAGGCGTTCGTCCGGCTGGGGCACGGCATCATCGTCTTCCCCGGGGGGGCCGGCACCGCGGAGGAGCTCGTCTACCTCCTGGGGCTGCTCTCCCACCCGGACAACCGGGACCTGCCGTTCCCCCTGATCCTCACCGGCCCGGCCCGGAGCCGGGAGTTCTTCGCCCGTCTGGACGCCTTTGTCCGCGGGACCCTCGGCGACG
>JBNLED010000226.1:0-7855 GCA_050304755.1 Polyangia bacterium
CTTCTTGGTGGGGATGGTGGTGTTCCGGGGGATCATCACGGTCATGACCCCGCCCAGGGTCTCGACCCCCAGGGAGAGGGGGGTGACGTCGAGGAGCAGGAGATCCTTGACCTCACCGGAGAGCACCCCCGCCTGGACCGCCGCGCCCATCGCCACCACTTCATCCGGGTTCACTCCCTTGTGGGGCTCCTTACCGAAGAACTCGGCCATCTTCTTCTGCACCAGGGGGATCCGCGTGGAGCCGCCCACCAGAACCACCTGGTCGATATCGCCGGGACGCTTGCCCGCGTCCTCGAGCGCCTTGCGGCAGGGGGCGAGGGTCTTGTCCACCAGATCCTCAATCATGGACTCGAACTTGGCCCGGGAGAGCCGCAGGTTGAGATGCTTGGGGCCGCTCGCGTCGGCGGTGAGGAAGGGCAGGTTGACCTGGGTCTCCATCAGGGAGCTGAGATCGATCTTGGCCTTCTCGGCCGCCTCCTTGAGGCGTTGCAGCACCATCTTGTCGCTGGAGATGTCAATCCCCTGGTCCTTCTTGAACTCGGTAATGAGGTAGTCGATGATCCGCTGGTCGATATTGTCGCCGCCGAGGTGGGTGTCGCCGTTGGTGGAGATCACCTGGACCACGTTGTCCCCCACCTCGAGGATGGAGATGTCGAAGGTGCCGCCGCCGAAGTCGTAGACCGCGATGACCTCCTCGGATTTTTTATCGAGACCGTAGGCGAGGGCCGCCGCGGTGGGCTCGTTGACGATACGCTTGACCTCGAGTCCGGCGATCCGTCCGGCGTCCTTGGTGGCCTGGCGCTGGGAGTCGTTGAAGTAGGCCGGCACGGTAATGACCGCGTCCGTGATGGGTTGTCCCAGGTAGTCCTCTGCGGCCTTCTTCAGCTTAATCAGTACCTTTGCGGAGATCTCCGGGGGGGCCAGCTTGGTGCCGTTGATCTCCACTGCGACATCCCGGTTCGTGGACTCGACGACCTTGTAGGGGACCATCGACATCTCCTCCTTGATTTCCGAGAACTTGCGCCCCATGAAGCGCTTGATGGAGAAGATGGTGTTCTCGGGATTGGTGATGGCCTGCCGCTTGGCGATCTGGCCCACCAGGATCTCTCCCTGGTTGTCCCACGCCACCACCGAGGGGGTCGTGCGTCCGCCTTCTTCATTCGCGATGATAACTGGCTCCTTGCCTTCGATGACCGCCACAACACTGTTCGTTGTTCCGAGGTCGATGCCGATAGTTCTGCCCATTTTCGTGTCCTCCTCACCACATTTATCGAGAGGTTCAATTGAGTTACATTTTGGTGGCCAAATTTATGTATGGTTTTGCAGGAGTCAAGCTTTAGTATCGGGTTTTTGTTTTTTTGTATGGTTTTCGTCTTTACTCACTGTCGGTTGTTCCTTTACCATTCGCTAAAGAAGCGGGGAATCGGGACGTTTCTCTTCTACAGAAAACAAATTTAAAAAGGGGACCAGATCCTGGATTTTTAAATTATTTTGTGTAAATGATGCTTCCGTGAGAGGAGGGCTCTGTGGCGCGTATCCTAATCGCCGATGACCAGAAGAACATGAGGACCAGCCTGGCCATGATGCTGAGACGGGCCGGACACGATGTCGCTGAAGCCAAGGACGGAGACGATGCGTGCGAAGCCATTGACGACGAAGCGTACGACCTGGTGCTCACGGATCTGAGGATGGGGGACGTCACCGGCATCGACGTGCTCAGGCATACCCGCGAGAACTCCCCCCAGACGGAGGTCATCGTCATGACGGCGTATGGCACCATCGAATCCGCGGTGGAGGCCATGAAGCTCGGGGCCTGGGACTACATCCAGAAGCCCTTCACCGAAGACGAGCTCCTCGTGAAGATCGACAAGGCTCTGGAGCGACGCTGGCTCACGGGTGAGGTCTCCCTGCTCACCCAGGAGTTCAAGGAGCGCTACAAATTCGAGAACGTGGTGGGGCGCTCCCGGGCGGTCCGGGAGATTCTGACCCGCATCATCAAGATCGCGCCCACGGACACCACGGTGCTCATTACCGGTGACAGCGGTACCGGCAAGGAGCTCATCGCCAAGGCCATCCACGCCAACTCCAAGCGGTCGGATCGGCCCTTCGTTCCCGTCAACTGCGCCGCCATCAGCGAGACGCTGCTCGAGAGCGAGCTGTTCGGCCACAACCGGGGCGCGTTCACCGGCGCGGTCTCCACCCGCAAAGGGTTGTTCGAGGAGGCGGACGGCGGCACGTTCTTCTTCGATGAGATCGCGGAGACCTCGCTCGCCTTTCAGGCCAAGCTGCTCCGCGCGATTCAGGAGAAGGAGATCCGGCGGATCGGGGACAACAAACCGATTAATGTAGATGTACGATGTATCGCCGCCACCAACCAGGATCTCCAGAAGTCCATCCGGGAGAAGACCTTCCGGGAGGATCTCTACTACCGGTTGAACGTAGCCCGCTTTCACATGCCCCCGCTCCGGGAACGGCCCGAGGACATCCCGCCTCTGGTCGATCACTTCCTGCGTAAGTTTTCGAGGAAGATGGGACGGAGCGTGAAGCTGGGAAAGGGGGTTTTGGAGCCCCTCATGTCCTACAACTATCCGGGCAACATCCGGGAGCTCGAGAACCTTATCGAGCAGGGGGTGGCCCTCGCCGTAGACGGGGAGATCCGGCTCGACGACCTCGTGCCGACCGAGGAGTCCGCGACCCTCGAGGTGAAGACGCTCGAGGATATCGTCGCCAACGCCGAGCGTCAGGCGATCCAGGCCGCCCTGGTCCAGTACGAGAACACCGAACGCGCGTCGGAGGCCCTTGGCCTCTCCCCCACCACCCTCTGGCGGAAGATGAAGCGTCTCAACATCGAGAACCCCCATCGGCGGCGGTAGGCAGAATTGGAGGGCGGACACGTCGGTCCGCCTCACATGTAACCCAATGAAACCGTTGTAGGCGAACACCTGTGTGTGGAAATCGCTGGCGCACCTGTATGTGGCAATCGTTGTAGGGGCACCTGCGTGTGCGTCCTCTTCATTTAAGAAAAACAGGTATGATCCTTCAGTCCTATTGATGAATCTGAGTGTTGCACGATTGCTACAGGCGGGAGGATTTTTCACGGTTTACGGCGCTCTCCGGGAGGGCATTCCGGCCTGGAGTGTCGGGGCTCGGATACTCCGGCTATCTTCATGACATTTGGCACCCATTTTGCTAAAATCCGATGACAACAACCCTTGGGAAAAAAGGAGCCTTTCATGAACCGCTTTATCTTTGTGATGAGTATTGCCATCGGGTGTCTATGGACCGCTGTCGCGGCAGCACAGACCGAGGCGACGGCCGAGCAGCCAGCTCCGGCCGAGCAGCCCGCCCCCGCGGCACAGCCCACCCCGGCGACACAGCCCGCCCCCGCGGCGCAGCCGGCCCCGGCGCAGCCCGTCCCGGCTCCCGCTCCCGCACAACCCGCGGTGGCGCAGCCCGCGCCGGCTCCCCAGTACGTCGCGCCGGCCTCGCCTCCGCCGGATCCCTACATCGAGCGCCTGGCCTATCGGGAGGCGATCCGAAGGGAGCGGCTCCAACGGCGGATGGAGGCCAAGCGGTCCGGGCGTCCGTTAATCATGTCCGGGGCGATCACCCTCGGCGTCGGATATGTGATATCGATAGTGGTGGGCGGTATCCTCCTGGACGTGGGGGAGGACAAAGCGGCGTACATGTTCATCCCCATCGCCGGGAACCCGATTTATCTCTCCACCGTGCTGAAGGAGCGTCGACGGGACTGTGAGGCGGAAAACAGCTACGGCTATTACGACTATGAGGACGACAGCTGCTCGGAGGGCAACTTCGCCATCTCCCTGGCGCTGCTCACGCCGACCATCGCCCAGGTCACCGGCACCATCCTCCTCTCCCTGGGGCTGGCCAAGCACGCCCGGTACAAGCGGAACAAGTCCTCCTCGGTCGCCCTGGTTCCGATCACCACCCGCTACACCCGGGGCGTCGCCTTCTCCATGACCTTCTGATTCCCCTCGCCTAAAACTCAAACCAAAAGGAAGAACCCCGCCGCAGACTGTGGAGGCGCGCAAACGTCGAGGTCCGCAAACATCGAGGTCCGCCTCCGCAGAACCTACGGCGCGATCTTTCGATTTCGAAATCGTGAGTCCAAGACCTCTCCATAGCCTCGCAGAGTGGAGGTGCCCCATACAAGCCAAAAATTACGGGTTCAAATTCTTGTCCCCCTTGAAAAGGGGGCTAGGGGGATTTCGTCCCGCCTGTGCTCAGAACGAGAAGGTCGCGCTCATTCCCACCTGGTCTCTGCCGGCCACGGGCAGCACCCGCAGCTTCGCCGATTCCCCCTGGGATTTGTTCTTCCTCAGGCTGGTGACCAGGATGACCGTTCCTACGATGGCGGCGGCCCCGGCCACGCCGAAGGAGACATCGGCGATGATGGCGTCCCGCTCTCCCGCGTCCTTCTTGGCCTGACTCGGATTCTTTTCGTAGTCCTTCTCGTCCCCGAGCGCCATGGTGCCGAAGACCGTGCCGCTGACGAGCCCCACCCCGGCCACCGCCGCGCTGATCCAGAAGGCGTTCGGGAGCTTGTCGTCTTCCTCGACGGCCTCGACCTCTCCGGCCGCGGCGGTCTCCTCCCCCGCGAAGGGGTCGACGATGGCGTCGTCATCCGCCTGGGGGCTGGCGGCTTCAACCTCGGCCACGAAGTCGATGGTGAGCTCGTTGTTGCCCTTCATCTTGACATTGACGCTTCTGGATACCGGCGGATATCCCTCGACGGAGAGCGTGATGATGTACTCCCCCTCCGCGAGCTCTATCGTCGCCGGCGTGACGTCATCGATCTCCGTGCCGGCCACCGCGATCTTGGCCCCCGCCGGTGTGCTGTTAATCGTCACCTTGATCGGCAAGCTCTCGAGCTCGTTGATGCGGGCTTCGACGAGCGCCTTGTCGGTTGCCTCCGGATTGTCCACATACTGCTGCAGGGTATTGATGGCCGCGGGGATGTCTCCCAGCTGCACCTGACACTCGGCGATGCTCTTGAGCACAGTGGGATGTGACTTGATCCGAAAGGCAGCCTGAAACTCCTGGAGCGCCTCTTCGAACTTCTGTTCATCGTAAAGGGCCTTTCCGTTGGAGTAGTGCTCCCTGGCCTTGATCTGCTCGGGCGTCTCGGGCTCGGCCTTCTCGACTTTGGCGGCCTTGGCTTTCTTCCTCCATCGCTTCTTCCTTTTCTTTCCGGCGAGGGCGTCCGCCGGAACGAGAAACGCCGTGACGATGAGAAGGTTGACCAGGAGCAGCCCCAGACTGCGAATTCGGCTGGATGTCATTTCGGACCTCCCCTCAAAGGGCTAATATTACTCACCTTGACCCATTGACCTATTAGTACTTACCAATATAAGTTCCGTCAATAATCGTTTAATAATTCTCCTTTTCGGGAGCTTGGCAAGCGGTTACGACAACTCGAGGAGACATTGTCGAAGTCGAAAGAAAGCGAAGAACGTCGTGTCGTGCTCCTCATCGGAGGGCTCGATCCCTCTGGCGGGGCCGGGATTCTCCTGGACTGTCGGGCCGCGAGGGCGGCGGGGGTGCATCCGGCGGCGGTGGCCGCTCTCAGGACCCTCCAGGACGGCAACCGCTTCGAGGCTGCGTTCCCGGAATCTTCAAAGGCGCTGGCGCGAGGCGTCTCCATGATGATGTCTCGATTTCGTGTCGGCGCGATCAAGGTCGGCGCGCTGGGCAGCGCCGATAACGTCCGGGTCGTCGCCGCGCTGGCGGCGGAGCGCGGGGCGCCGGTGGTGCTGGACCCGGTCCTCGCGAGCACGAGCCGGGGCGCGCTCCTCTCCCCGGAGGCCGTCGAGGTGATGCGGCAGACCCTTCTCCCCGAGGTGGCATTGGTGACGCCGAACCTCGACGAGGCCGGCATCCTGACGGGGATGAGCGTCGGGGATCTTCCCGCCATGCGTGAGGCGGCGCGGCGTCTGCTCGATTTGGGGGCGGCCGCCGCGCTCGTCAAGGGCGGGCACCTGAGCGGGGACGCAGCGGATCTGCTCCTGGACCGCGCGGGCACCGAGCAGGTGTTTCGCGCCGAACGCGCTTCATCCGATGTCCGGGGCACCGGCTGCGCGCTGGCGACATTGACCGCGTCCTTCCTGGCGCAGGGGGCTTCGATGGCGGAGGCGGTGGAGCGGGCCAAGACAGTGCTGACCCGGGCCATCGCCGGGGCCTACCGGGTCGGGGAGGGGCCGGCCATGCTCGGCGAGTTCAAGATTTGAGCGGCGGTCGCTTCTCCTCCGGGATTTTTGAGAGTATGCTGCCGGTCGACTGACGACCACGAATCGAGGATTGGGCTGATGGGAATTGAAATTTACAATGTGTTGAGCAGAAAAAAAGAACCATTTCAACCTGTTAAAGGTAATGAGGTGAGCATCTACGTGTGCGGCGTGACCGTCTACGGACGGTGCCACGTGGGCCACCTCCGCTGCTACCTCTCTTTCGACGCCATCCTGCGTTACTTCGCTTACCGCGGGTTCGACGTCAAATATGTCCGCAATTTTACAGATATCGACGATAAGATAATCGCCCGGGCCGCGGAGATCGCCGAGGGGCCCGCGGGCAGCTGGCGGGAGAAGGCCGCCTACGAGGGGTACGACGACGCCAAGTGGGCGGAGCGGTTCGAAGAGGACGCCCGCATTATGTCGCGGAGCGAGGGGGATGACCGGCACCTCGCGGAGATCGTCTCCGATCACTTCATCGATGTCTTTCGCGACGAGGACTTCGGCCCCTTCGGTCTGCTTCCGCCGAGCGAGGAGCCCCGGGTGTCTCAGCACATCCCTCACGTCATCTCGCTCATCGGGCGGATCATCGATCGCGGGTTCGCCTACGAGGTGGATGGAGATGTCTACTTCGACGTTCCCGCCTACCATGAGGCCACGAAGGCCTACGGCAAGCTCTCCGGAAGGGACTATACCCAGCTCATGGAGGGGGCGCGGGTGGCCCCCACCGACAAGAAGCGCCACGCGCCGGACTTCGCCCTCTGGAAGGCGTCCCGGCCCGAGGAGCCGAGCTGGGACTCCCCGTGGGGGCCGGGCCGGCCGGGGTGGCACATCGAGTGCTCGGCCATGAGCGCCGACAAGCTCGGTATCCCGTTCGACATCCACGGCGGCGGCAAGGATCTCATCTTCCCCCACCACGAGAACGAGATCGCCCAGAGCGAGGCGGGCTTCGGCGACGCGTTCTGCAACACCTGGATGCACAACGGGTTCGTCACCGTGGACGGGGTGAAGATGTCGAAGAGCCTCGGCAATTTCATCTCAATCAAGGAGGGGCTCGAGATCGCCCCCCCGGAGGTGTGGCGGCTCCTCATCCTGAGCACGCACTACGCCAACCCCATCGACTTCTCGAGGACGCGGGAGATCTCGGAAGCGGAGGAGTCCGAGACGGTCCGGGGCACCATCGATATCGCCTGGGACCGGCTCGAGTACTTCTACGAGACCCTGCGCCGGGCCGAGGGGCTGCTGGCCGCCGAGCCCGCGTCCCCGGAGGCTCCCCTGCTCGAGGATCCCCGGACCACCGCGACCCGGCCCGCCTTCGTGGCCGCCATGGACGATGACTTCAACACCGCGCGGGCTTTGGTCGCCGTCGGGGAGTCCATGAAGTACATCAACGAGCTCTGCGACATGAAGGCCAAGCAGATCAAGAAGCTCCAGGGGGGGCGGGCCGCGTGGCTCGGGACCATCGCGCGGGTGGCCGCGGAGAGCAGCGTCAGGGGATAGGCGGCGATCCGGTAGCCCAGCGCGCGTAGCTGCTGGATTACCTCGAGCGCGCCATCGATGTTGTCCAGACTGGCCCGCTCTGTGATCTCGAGCACCACCCGCGA
>JBNLED010000227.1:0-12140 GCA_050304755.1 Polyangia bacterium
GCCGATACGGAGGATCTCCCGTCGCCTGAAGCGGCGGAGGCCGTTCAAAAACTCCGTGTACCCCGCGCTGTCCGGGATGAACGGCGCCAGGTCGGCGGCGAGCCGGTCTCTGGAGTGCATCCCCCGAAGGTTGGCCGGGTCCGTCACCCAGTCGAGGAAGTCCGGGTTCTTGACCAGGGTGTCCGCCAGGAACTGGCTCCCGGCCATGATGCCGAGGAGGATCTCCAGCCGCCGGGGCTGGGAGAGCATCACCTGGTAATGGCCGAGGCTGTCCGAGAGGGCGTTGACGAACCGCTCCCAGTTGTTGAACGCCATGTCGGGATCCGGCGAGCGCTTCAGCATGTCGCAGGCCAACACGGCGAGCCGGGCGAAGAGGTGCCGCTGCTCGCCGCTGCCCGAGAGGCGCAGCAGGTTCACGTAGGCCCGGTCGATGTTGCCGAACCCCACCTTGCCGAGCACCCGGGTCTTGAGGGTGTCCGACGCATCCTTGGAGAGCACCAGATCGGCGACGCTGCCGTGGGAGGGATCGACGATGGCCTCCCGGCCGAAGTGTTGCTCGATGAAGGTGCGGACCACGGCGGTGTTGGTCTCGAAGTCGAGGCGGAGCTGGATCTTGGCGTCGAGCCCCTTCCTGCGGCGGTAGCCCACCCGGCGGGCCAGGTGGACATACTCGTCCGAATCGTCCGGCGGGAGGAAGAGATCCAGGGCGTTGCCCCGGAGCATGCGGAGGCCGTTGATGATGCGCCGGAGGAAGTAGTACGCCTCGGTGAGCTTCATCGCCTCGTCCCGCTTGAGGATACGGGCCTCGCTGAGCACCTCCAGGGCCTCGTGGATCTTGGGGGTCCTGAGCTCTGGGATGCGACCGCCGTAGACCACCTGGAGGATCTGGACATAGTACTCGATGTCCACCAGGGCCCCCTGGCTGAACTTGGCGTTGTACTCGGCGCGGCCGCCGGTCTTGTGGGAGAACTGCTTCTCCCGGAGCTCCTGGAGGGCCGTCATGTCGACGGACTGCCCCTCGTAGATGAGCTCGTCCCGAATGCGCTCCAGCCGGGCGCCGAGGGCCGCGTCCCCGGCCACCGCCCGCATGCGGACCAGGGCCAGCCGCTCGTAGGCGTGGGCGTCCCCGGAGGGGCCGTAATAGTTGCAGAAGCTGTCGAGGCTGCACGCCTTGTGACCGCTGTCTCCATAGGGCCGCAGGCGGAGATCCACCTGGAAGATCCCCGCCTGCTTGGTCACGATGAACCGGGCGGTCTGATCCACCAGCGCGTCGAAGAACTCCGCGTTCTCGACGACGGCCGCCCCGTCGGTGCGGCCGCTGTCGCTGAACACGAAGAGCAGCTCGATGTCGGAGGCGTACCCCAGGGCCTCTCCCCCCAGCTTGCCGAGCCCGAGCACCGCCCACTGGGCCGCCAGCCCGCCCACCGTCCTCGGGATGCCGTGCTTCTCGGTGAGGTGGTCGTAGACCGCCGCCGCCGCCCGCCGCACCACCACCTCCGCCAGCTGGGTGAGGGGCGCCGCCAGGGCCCGGATGTCGTCCATGGTGTGGAGGATGTGCTCCAGATCGATCTGGAAGATCGCGTTGTTCTTGTGGGCGTTCAGGATATCCCGACGCTCCTCGAACGTGGACGCGCCTTTCAGCGCCGCGTCCAGCGCGGCCTCGAACTCGCCGATGTCGAAGGTCCCGCGGTCCCGGTCCCCCTCGATCTGGCGCTGCAGGATGGGGAGGAAGGTCTCGTACTGGGCCCGGATGAAGTCCTCCCACAGGTAGTCGCTGGCGCCGAGGATCTTGGCGAGCTCGTGGAACGCCTTGGGGTCCGAGAGGAGATCCAGCCACCGGCCGTGCTCCGGGCGGGAGAGGATGTCGTCCATCATGTGATCGAAGCGGGAGAGGGCCGAGAAGGTGTCCGGCGCGGTCTCCAGGAAATAGGTGAACTGCTTGGTGAGCAGCACCGAGAGCTTGAGCTGATCGATCTTCTCCTTGGCCGTGATGGGATTCCCGGACGCATCCACGATGCGGAGCTCGTCTTCGAGGGTGTTGTCCCGGGTCTCTATCCGGACCCCCTCGATGGCGATGCCGCGGAGGGCGAGGGCGTTGCTCAGGGAGTACAGGAACGCCGGGGTGTCCTGCGAGCTGATCTTCAAGGCGGTGTGCCGCGGATCGCCGTTGTCCACGTCGATCCGCACCGGGTACATCATCGGCTGGATCGCCTCGGAGCGCTCGGCCATGGCCCGGGCCACCATCTCGTTGACCATCTGTTTGGCCTTGGTCATCCCCTTCTCCCCCTGGGATTCGATGAGGAGCACCACCTCCCGGAGGGTCGTCGAGAACCGCTCCTCCCACAGGGGCACGCTCACCCCCTCCTGCAGGGTGCCGTAGAGGTGCTCCACGAAACGGCGGCGGTTGAAGAACCTGGCGGCCGAGAGCGCCTCGGGCCGGCGCCGGAGGTGCGGGGGCACCGGCGCGCCGGCGGCGTACACGAAGACCTGGCCGGAGGTGATGGAGAACCCCATCGCCGCGAGGATGCCCGTCACGAGGGAGAACTCGGAGGGGTAGTCGAAGCCCACGACGGAGATCCGGATGAGCCCCTCGGGATCCATGTCCACGGCCACATGGACGGGCTCCTTCTCCGTGACTTCGGAGAGCGCCCGGAGGTGCTTCACGATTTGATCTCTGGAGTAGGTCTCGAAGTAGTCGTCATCCAGCCGCTCCAAGTGCGCGTCCACCAGACGCGCGTCGACCCCTCGGAGCTCCGCGATGATCTCTTCTCTGGTCGGCTTCATCCCGTCACTATACCTTACGGTCAGAGGAGCTCAAAGGGGGAAACAGGTGAGAAGGTAAGGGTGAAAAGCGCGCGCTACTTGAGGGTAACGGATCCCGCGTCCAAAGAAATCTGGTAGTAACCGTGCTCGTCCCAGGCGATCTGCTGACCGTTCTGGAAGACATCCCCCCCGTCCACGGTGAGGCGCAGGCACTTGCCCTCGGGGAAGTTGCCCGGGAGCTGCCAGGACCAGGTCTGTCCGTCGCCGTCGGCCTGGGGCTGCGCCTGGGAGAAGAGCTTCTGCCCCAGCCAGTAGGCGGAGACGTTCTCCACGCTCTCAATCCAGACATCGCCGTAGGACTGCATGTGCTGGACGCTCTGGGTGAAGGAGCTGAAGGGGAAGGCGTTGTAGGCGTTGCCGGAAAATCCGTGAATACAGAACGTGGTCCAACCGCCCTGGTCCCGGGCCTGATCGGCGGGACCGTTCAGCGCCGACGCGTCCGCCCCCGCCGGGGGGAGATGGGTCGGCAGCGCGAATAGGTTGGTGTTGTCGTTCGGCATCACGGTCCCCCCGTTCACCGTCCGGTTCGTGAAGAGCCCCGCCGCCTCCGCGGTGCCCACGCAGGCGTCGTCTCCGTTGGGCGCGGCCGCGCTGTAGACCCGGATCCCGAACTGGCCCTCCAGGATCCCCTTGGCCTGGGAGAGGGTGCCGCAGGTGTGGTTCGTGGAGTGGTCGCCAATCTCGTGGCCTCTGGAAACCGCGTCCGCCCACTTGGAATCGGAGGTGCCCCAGTCGGTCACGAGGAAGAAGGTGAAGTGACCGCCGAGCCCCATGAGGGCGTCCCAGTTGTCGAGCTGGGACTGGTGGTTGTCATCGAACGTGTAGCTGATGGCGGCCTTGAACCCGGCCCAGTCGAGCACCTCTAGGCCGCCGGCGGCGCCGGACGGCCTCGGCTGCCCCGGCTCGCCGATGTGGGGGTAAGGGCACTCGACGACCAGGAGGTCGGCGTCGGAGTCAGAGTCGGCGTCCGCATCACTATCCGCGTCTGTGTCAGCGTCTGTATCCGCGTCCGTGTCCCCATCCGCGTCTGTGTCAGCGTCTGTATCCGCGTCAGAGTCCCCATCCCCATCCGCATCCGTGTCCGTGTCGGCGTCCGTGTCCGCATCACTATCGGTATCGGCGTCTGAATCCGTGTCTGCGTCTGAATCCGTGTCCGCGTCAGAGTCCGCGTCGGCGTCCGTATCCGCGTCACTATCGGTATCGGCGTCTGAATCCGTGTCCGCGTCAGAGTCCGTGTCCGCGTCACTATCCGTATCGGCGTCAGAGTCCGTGTCACTATCGGTGTCAGTATCACTATCAGTGTCGGTATCCGTATCCGGCCCGGATGAGTCACCCGCATCCGAGAGTGTAATATTGTTAGAATCGACGCACCCGATGAGGCCCACCGCGCTCAATACACAACCAATGGATATCCAAAACTTTTTTTCCATTTCAGTTATCACTCCTCTAAAAGGGGCCCTTGTTTTATATACCCGATTTGTAGTGTAATGTCGGGCAAATAGTAGCTCAGTTTCCCATCTGTAAATCTCCACCACGCACTGCCGATTCGCAGTGTTCTATGGTGCGATTTAGCAATAGCCGAGTTCTACAGTGAGCTGAAGATACCGCAACAGGGCAGGGATCACCGCTTGGTCTGGCGCTGCACCGAGAGCATGTCGTTGTGCCGGACCACCCCGATGAGGATCTTGGGGTTGGTCTCGTCCACGACGAGCAGATACGAGTGATCCGGGTGGGCTCGCAGCGCCTTCATCGCGGTCTCCAGATTGTCGCTCGGGGTGAGCAGGAGGTGTTCCTGGGTGACGATATCGCCGGCCACCACCAGGTGACGGAGGCTCGGTTCGAACAGGACCTCCGAGATGTCCGAGTATTGAATGACCCCGACGAGCTCCTTCTTCTGGTTGACCACCGGCAGGCGGTCGTAGCGGGAGTGCCCCAACGTCTTGAGCACCTCATCGAAGGGCGTATCGCTCTCGAGCACCTCGACGGTGCGCCGCATCACATGGTCCACCAGAATCTCCGACGGACGGTCCAGCGACTTCACCGCCCCCAGGCCGAGGGCATCCCGGAAGTGGTTGATCACCTGGTGGAGGCCCTCCCGGTACCCCACCGGGCTCCTCTGGGCCAGGAGGTTGAGCACGGTGACCTCCCCCGCGCTGACGAGGGCGATCCGGGTGAGCAGGGGCCCGATGACCTCGAACATCACCACGGCGGCGAGGATGACCGTCTGAATCTCCCGCCCGGGGTCGCCCCACTCCTTGGCGAGGGTGTTGGCGAGACCGATGGCGAGCCCCGCCTGGGCCAGCATGGCCGGGCCGAGCCAGATGCGGATGGTCTTGGAGGCCCGTGCGGCGCGGGCGCCCAGAAAACAGCCGAAGTACTTTCCGACAATCCGTGCGGCGACGTAGACGATACCGACAGCCCCCATATGGGACAAGTAGTCGAGGTGCAGCGTGGCGCCCGCCATCACGAAGAAGATGACGTATAGCGGATAGTCCACCGCGCTCAGATCCTCGAGGATTCTGCGACCGTGGGGGGAGGCGACGACGAGGCAGAGCCCCGCGATGAGCACCGCGAGCATGGAGGAGATGCCGAGGACGGTGCACAACCCCACGAGACCGGCCACGATGGCGAGGGTGAGAATCTGCCGCTCCACCCGACGGGTCATCCGCTGATCCCCCATGGCGAGCAGGATCCCCGAGATCAGCCCGAGGAGCATGGGACCGAGAATCTGCAGAGCGGTTTCGACAAAGGAGACATTTTGCAGCACAACGGTATTCTTTAGCAAAATGAAGGCGACGATTGCCATGAGGTTGTTGAGGACAATGAGGGAGATGACGGTATCCGTGAGGGGCCCCTCGGACTGGTACTCCCTCATGACCATCTGGGTGGCGGCCGGGGCGGTGGTGATGGCCATCAACGCGAGAAAACCGGCCCCCAACGGACCGGCCCCCAGCAGGAAGGTGGCGCCCCCCACCAGAAACGCGGTGAGCCCCATCTCCACCGCGCTGACACGGATGAGGCGAGTTCCCAGCTTTCGGACCAGTCGGAGCTGGAAGCTCCCCCCAATGGTGAGAACGATAAGCCCCAGAATCAGGTCGTGCAGCGGATGCAGGCTCTCGATCTGCTCGAGCGTGATGAGCGGCGGAAGACTGAAGGCCTTGGCGACCGAAGGGCCCGCTGCGAGCCCCACCAGAAGGTATCCGGTCACCCTCGGAATACGGAGCTTGGCGCTCAGCCTCCCGGCACCCAGCGCCAGGAGGTAGAGGACACCGAGGGATAACAAAATTGGCAACATATGAGATCTCTAGCCCATATCAGCCGCTCACGCTAGTACCTCTCATAGGGGTTTTGCGACGGGGTGAAGCGAGGATTGACTGATATCGAAGACAAAACACGAGCAGTATTCATTACCGTACCGTGCTTCACCCTCAGCCATCGATTGGACCTGTGACCCCTTTTAAAGGGGGAGATCTCCCCACAAGGGATGCCTTTTCCTCACATACAACTTCACTATTATTAAAACGGCTGTTTCGATGCTGAAATCAGCCATCTCGAACCCGAGATATCACACCCCCTCTTTAGGTCCAATATGCAAATTATCTAATACTGGGATTATATTCACTGCCCGGGAATTGCTTTGTTTTCGGTAGATTACGTTCTATTAGGCAAAACCTCTCCTTAAAACCATAGTTTGGCATTGTATATGCATAGGTTTTTAATCGCATTGCGCAACTTGGTAGCGGAAGCGAAATACAGAAGTTGTTGTGCTGAGCGACCGTTCTACTTGATGTTGAAGTTCTTTTTCAATAAGCTGTTTTTCTGATCAGACAGGGTATATTCTTCGTTCTGACGGTTTTCATGGATGAATTCTCCCTTTCATGTTCTTTCTCGAATACCCAGTTCGAACCGGATGCTGAAATTGTGGTTTCTCCGGAGCTGTTTCTCGAGTGATTGTTGATTGACCCGCTCCCCTGCTCTTGTGGTATCCTAATTGTGCCGAACAGCTTTCGCTGCCAGTTGCGTTATCGTTCAATGCTTCTCCTTTTTCCCGGAATGCTTATCTTAAAAAATGCACCTCCTCCTTTCCGGAAGAGGTGCATTTTCTTTTTTGGCGACATAAAATGGACAGATGATCAGGGAGGGAGGCGTGATGAGCTTGAAGCGCCGCGAATTTCTCAAGATGACCACCGCCGCCGCGGTCGCCTGTCCGTTCGCGCCGTGCCTGGCCGCGGCGGAGGCGGGGACCGTGACCCCCGCCCTTTACTGGAAGCCGGCCGGAGAGGGGCGGGTCATCTGCCAGCTCTGTCCCCACGGATGCGCCGTTCCCGATGGCCGGACCGGGAAGTGCGGCGTTCGGATGAACCGGGGCGGGGAGTATTTCACCCTCGTCCACTCCAACCCCTGCGCCCTCAACAACGATCCCATCGAGAAGAAACCCCTGTTTCACTTCCTTCCCGGAACCGATGCCTATTCTCTGGCCACGGTGGGGTGCAACATCGAGTGTCGTTTCTGCCAGAACTGGCAGATCAGCCAGTTCACTCCGGAGCAGGTGCCGAGCCGCCGAATGACCCCGGATGATATCGTCCGAGCGGCCCTGGACGCCGGTTCGAGGACCATCGCGTTCACCTACTCCGAACCGGTCGTCTTTTACGAATACATGCGGGACATCTGCCTCGCGGCCAAGGGCACCCCGCTCAAGAAGGTGATTATTTCGAACGGATATATCAACGCCGAGCCCCACAAGGCGCTGCTCGGGTTACTCGATGGGGTCAAGATTGATTTCAAGGCCTTCAGTGAGTCGTTCTATCGGGATGTCTGCTCCGCCCACCTCAAACCGGTGCTCGAATCCCTCCAGCGGGTCAAGGCGGCGGGGGTGTGGCTCGAGATGGTGATGCTGACCGTTCCGACACTCAATGACAAGGAGCGGGAGCTCGACGCCATGACCCGATGGATCGTTCAGAAGCTGGGGCCGGACGTCCCCATTCATTTCACCCGGTTCCACCCCATGTATAAGCTGAAGAACCTCCCCCCGACGCCGATCAAGACCCTGGAGAAGGCGAGACAGATAGCCCTCGACAACGGGGTCCACTTCGCCTATGCGGGGAATGTGCCGGGCCACCCGGGAGAGGACACCTACTGCCCGTCGTGCCGAAAGACCCTCATCCGACGAGACGGATATCATATCATCTATAATCGCGTTCGTGGGGGGCTCTGCCCCTACTGCGATACCAGAATCGCCGGCGTCTGGTAGCCCGCACGAATTCCCAAAGCTTCGAAACCTGTTCCCCTTTGCCCGACTGAATATACCGGATATCCGTAAAATGGCCTTGGCTGAATACGTTGAAATGGTATGATGCGGCACATTAGACGGATAAAACCTTTGAAGCACAAAGGACGACAAAGAGGAGAATGGAGGAGATCATGTCCAAATATTGCCTGCTGATGGTCATCGTCGCGCTTTTCGCGGTGAGCGGATGCGGCGGCGGCGCCGCCAACAAGGATAACCAGACCGCATCCAAGGATGCCATCGATCCCTTCGGAGTGGGGAACGTGGATCTCAGAGAGGGACAACGGGCGGATGATGACTACGAGGTCGATCCGGAGGATCTGGAAGTCCCGGGTGCCCAGTACGGCACCGCCAAGAAGGGCAAGTCCAAGGGCGCCAAGGCCAACTGCCCCAAGGGAAAGAAGGGCAAGGAGTGCCGGGCAAAGGCTAAAAAGGCCAGCGGCCCCATCCCGAAGACCGACCAGATCAAGGGGCAGATGGCGGGGATTCCGTGGGGCATGCACTACAAGGCCGTGATGGCGAACTTCGAAAAGCGCATCCGGAAGTCCTACGAGGAGGAGTTCAAGGCCGCGTCCGGAGCGGTCGAGGAGGACGCCGTTCGCACCCGGATGCAGCGGGAGATCAACGAGCTCAAGAGGAGCTATATCGAGTTCGACGGCAGCCGCTCCGGGTATGAGGCCGCAGTGCTGGAAGGGGAGTTCACCCACAACAACGGCGAGTCGATACTCGAGTGGGATGCCGGCAAGTTCGTCGAGTACCTCTTCTTCTTCAACGGTCGGTTCTGGAAGCGGCTGCGCACCTTCAAGAAAGAGGCGTTGAACATCCCGGACTTCGAGTCGTATATCGACACTCTCGACCAGACCTTCGGCGACGGCAAACGATTCCACAACTCGAAAGGGGAGCTTACCGAGGTCAGATGGCAGGACGACGATACCTACATGACCGCCAAGGACAAGTCCGGCTTCTATGGGGTGTTCTGCCTCTACTTCACCGCGAAGGTGACCGAGGACAACCTGGCCAAGTTGCGTCCCAACGCCGACCGCGATGACGGAAGCGTCAAGGATGAGGTCTCGGGCATGGTCAAGTCGGTCACCGGTGGCGACCTGTCCGACCACGACAGCACGGTCATCGATTCGTACACCGGCTCTCAGTTGGGAGGCGGGGCGACGATCGACCGAGGCGATTCCGTTCTGAGCAAGCAGCCCGACGAGGAGAAGGGCGACAAGAAGAGCGGCAAGAAGGGCGGCAAGAAGGGCAAAAAGTAACCCAACGGCGCTGCCTCCGGCCCGTTACCTAACCCGCGTAATTCCCGAAGCAATTGACTGTAACTGCAAGACGGACCTCTGAATCCGACACTGCTGTCGCACCTTGACGCGTTTTTCCTCGCCGACCTATTGGGATTTCAAGGTATTATGAAACATCCGGATGAAAAACTCACGCGGATCGTTTGAGGCCTGCCCCTCGGACGAACACGGATAGGCACGGACGCTCCTTGCTCGACACAATTAGACACCCCGGAAAACGCCTTTTATGGAACATATGGGTCCTGGGCTTGTCCGATTGAAGTCGCGTTGACGTAAACCACGCGAAAACAGAGAAGGAGCGAGCCATGGGACGCTTGGTTGTTGCATGCTGGTGCCTCGGTGTGCTGTCCGGATGCGAACACGAATCATCGGAGGCCCCTCTCGACGGCGGACCGGATTCCGGTATGATCTCCCGGCCGATCCCCTCGGAGCGAAAGGCCGTTGTTGGCGCGCCGGATGCGGGGACGCTGCCGCCGTCCTGTCCGCCCCGCGCAGGGGATGATGAGATCGACAAGCCGGTCGTTGCTCCCGTCTCGCTGACGGCGTCGGACGGCACGGGGCTCATCTTGAAAAGGCTTCGGGCGCGGGCGGTGATCGACGCCCCCCTCGCCTTCACGGAGCTCACCATCGAGTTTCAGAATCCCACAAATCGCGAGCTGGAGGGACGGTTCGAGGTCATCGTCCCTGACAGGGCGGCCATCTCGCGGTTCGCCATGCGCATCGGTGATAGGTGGCAGGAGGCGGAGGTGGTGGAGAAGATGGCGGCCCGCGTCGCCTACGAAGATTTCCTCCATCGGAATCAGGACCCGGCCCTGCTGGAGAAGAGCGCGGGAAACCGCTTTCGCGCGCGGGTGTTCCCCATCCCCCCCGGCGGCATAAAGCGATTCATCCTGTCGTATTCAGAGGAGCTCGATGACCGGTGCGAGCCCTACCGGCTCATGCTGAAGGGGCTTCCCCGAATCGATGAGATTGAGGTCGGCATCAACCGGGGTGCCGGCGAGCGAGTGGTGCTCGAGGCGCGCGACTTCGCGCCCGACAGCGATCTGACCGTTCCCGTCGAGGCAACCGCCGCCACAGGGCTTCGGTTCGACCACCTGGTGGCCGCGCGGGTGACGCCGGCGCGGGTGGACACGCAGGATCCCGTGGAGAGCTTGACGGTGCTGTTCGACACCAGCTTCTCGAGGCGGCCGGGCTTCGAGAAGAAGGTCGCCCGATTGGGCGCGCTGGTCCGATCGCTGCTCAGTCACTCCACCGTGGACTTTCACCTCCGGGTCATCTGCTTCGACCAGACCATGGAGGTGGTGTTCGACGATGTCGCCGGCCGGCTCAACGAGGCGGCCCTCAGCGCGATTCGAAACAGGGGGGCCCTCGGCGCGTCCAACTTCGAGATGCTCCTCGATTACCTGTCGAGGCAACCGGAGGTCGACGAACGTGTGGTGATCCTCACAGACGGCATCGCCACCGCGGGGATGCGAGACGCCGGAGCGATCCGGCGCGCCGCCGCGGAGCTGCCGTGGAGGGGCGTGGCCCGCGTCGACGCGGTGGTGGATGACAGCGCGAGGGACGATCAGATGCTCCTCGCCCTGACCCGAGCGGGTTTTGCGAGTAACGGCGTCGTCATCGACGGCGCCCTGCCGGTGGATCGGATCGCCCGGCGGATTCTGAGCGCGGTCCGCTCCGACGTCGCCATTCGTGTCCCCGGTGCCACGTGGGTGTGGCCCCAAAGCGTCCGCAGCCTGCAGCCGGGAGACAGCGTCCTCGTCTACGCCAGCCTGCCCCCCGGGGAGGCGCTGCGGGTCGAAATGGACGAGATCGGTTTCAAGGCCGCGGTGCCGCTCAGACCCGCCGAGCGGCCGTTGCTCGAGCGGGCCTGGGTCAAGGCCGACATCGACCGGTTGCAGGCGATGATCGGGGACGAGGGCGTGGACGACAGCGCGCTCCGGGACGAGATACTTCACCTCTCCCGCACTTACCGGGTGTTGTCGGATCACACGGCTCTCCTGGTGCTCGAGACCGCGGCCGACTACCAGCGGTTCGACATCGACCGGAAGGCCCTCGCGGATATCCTCGTGGTCAGCGAGAAGGGCATCGATGTGCTTCAGCGGACCGACGCGGTGCTCAGCGGCGGCGGTCTCGGCTCGCTTCAGGGCAACGAGATCGGAGAGTCCTTCGGATATGGCGGCCTGGGACTGCGCGGCGAAGGACGGGGTGGCGGCGGCAACGGAGAAGGGACTATCGGTCTCGGCAACCTCAACACCATCGGTCACGGTGGGGTTGGTATGCTAACACGCCGGCGCGCCATGGTGCCGCGCATCCGCTCGAGCGCCGCCATGGTGCGAGGGTCGCTGTCGAAGGACGTCATCAAGCGCGTACTCGACCGGCGGAGGAACGAGCTGAGGTCCTGCTACAACCGGCTGCTGCTGTCCGACCCGGAGGCCGGGGGCAGGGTGCGGGTCAGGTTCGCCATCTCGAGAACGGGTCGGGTCGCCGCCGCCGGTATCGCGGATTCGTTCATCGAAGATGATGCGTTCCAGCAGTGTATCAACAGCTCAATTGCCGCATGGGAGTTCCCGAGCGTTCCTGACAGCGGCGTCGTCATCGTAACCTATCCTATAGTGTTTACCACCGAGGATCGTCCGAACGGCGAAGCCCTTCCCGATGAAGAGGTCCCAACGACCGGCGAAAGAGACGAATTGTTGACGATGATTGACGAACACATCGATCTC
>JBNLED010000228.1:0-10942 GCA_050304755.1 Polyangia bacterium
ACCGACACGGACGGCGACACCGACACGGACGGCGACGGCGATACCGATGCCGACGGCGATACCGACACGGACGGCGACGGCGACACCGACACGGACGGCGACACCGATGCCGACGGCGACACCGACACGGACGGCGACGGCGACACTGATGCCGACGGCGACACCGATGCCGATGCCGATAGCGACGGCGACACCGATGCTGACACCGACGCCGATACAGACGACACTGACGGCAGCACCGATACCGACTCATCCAGCGGTTTGGATACCGAAAGTGATACCGACACCGGCTCAGGTACGGACACGGTGGATACCGATACCGCATTCGATTCCGAGACCGGGTCGGACACCGTGTCAATACTACCGACGAGTTGTGACGAGATGCCCGCCTCGACCGTTCTCGGTTTCGACGCCGACACCGTGGGCTGGGAAATCGCCTCCGTCGAGCCCATGCCGATGAGCCTCACCTGGGGGGCGTCCGCCGGCGTCCCCGAAGCCAACGGCGCGGCCCGGGTGGAGGTCGAGCCCGGTACGGAGAGCGCCTTCTTCAGGTACGCCCCCCCCATCAGAGACTTCTCCGATCGGACCGTCAGCATGCGCATCTTCGTGTCTTCCGGAGAGAACGTGCTGGTGAAGGTCTACCTGCAATCCGGGAGCAGCTATGTTTGGGCCGACAGCGGCAGGTATCGCCCGGCCCTCGACACCTGGGGGTGTGTCACCCTGGACGCCGCGAATCCGGGGTACGCGAACGCTGCGTTCGATCCCTCCGATGTGGTCGAGCTCGGCCTGGAGATCTACGGTGACGGAGTGCTCACCGTGTACATCGACGATGTCCGCTATTGAAATGTCGGCACGTTTCCCCCTTTTTGACGCCTACCCCCGGCTCGAAAGCCGGCTGCCGAGGACTCCGATTACGACGCTCCCGACACCCGTCGAGCGGCTCGATGCGCTCGAGCGGGAGATCGGCGGGGCGAGGCTCTACATCAAGCGGGACGATCTCAGCGCGGCGGCGTTCGGGGGGAACAAGGTGCGGAAGCTCGAGCTCATCCTCGGCGGGCTCGAGAGACGGCGGCCGAAGCGGGTTCTGACCGTCGGATTCGCGGGGTCGAACCACGCCGCCGCCACGGCCCTCTTCGCCGGGAAGCTGGGGATTCGCTGCGTCTCCATGCTGATGCCCCAGCCCAACTCTTCTGAGGTGCGGCGGAACCTTCTCCTGGGACAGCGATGCGGCGCCGAGCTCCACGAGTTCCCGTCGCTCAACCGGCTCATCGCCGGGGTGGTGTGGTACCGCATGACCCGGCGGGAGCGGTTCGGGGGCATCATCCCGATGATCCCCGCGGGGGGCACCTCCCCCCTCGGCAACGCGGGGTATGTCAACGCGGCCTTCGAGCTGAAGGCGCAGGTGGCGCAGGGCGCCATTGATGAACCGCGCGCGATATTCGTGCCCGCGGGATCCCTCGGGACGGCCGCCGGTCTCGCGACAGGTCTGGCGGCGGCGGGGTTGAAGACCCGGGTGGTGGCGGTTCGCGCCACAGAGCGACAGTTCGCCGGTGAGGCGGGGCTGCGAAAACAGATCCGCGGGACCGCGCGTTTTCTGCACCGCCATGACAGGCATTTTCCCCTCGGCGTCGAAAACCGGGCGACGTGCGTCATGGACCATCGCTATGTCGGCGAGGGGTACGGGCGTCCCACCCCGGAGGGGCGTGCGGCGAAGCGCAGGCTCGAGGCGCACCACGGTATCTTCCTCGATGACGTCTACGCCGCCAAGGCCTTCGCCGCCTTCCTCGACGCCGCCGAGGATCCCCAAAACAGGGACGAGACCCTGCTGTTCCTGAGCACGGGAAACCCCCGGTGCGCGGACCCCACGGTTTCCGAAACCGACTACCGGGCGCTCCCCCGAGTCTTCCACCGATATTTCGAAGTGGAGGGGTGACCGAATCACCGAAATTTGCTAGCTTCCGGCGTATGGCAGGACATTCGAAAAAAGTGGTTCTGGTGGCCCTGTTCGGGAACACCGCCATCACCATCATCAAGTTCGTGGTGGCGCTCATCACCCGCAGCGCCGCCATGCTGGCCGAGGCGATCCACTCCCTCGCGGATACGGGCAACCAGGGGTTGCTGCTCCTGGGGATGAAACGGAGCGAGAAGCCCCCGGACGAGGCCCACCCCTTCGGGTACGGCAAGGAGCAGTACTTCTGGTCCTTCGTCGTGGCCAACATGCTCTTCTTCGTGGGGTCGGTGGTCTCCATCTACGAGGGGGTCTCCAAGCTCCGGCACCCGCACCCCATCGAGCGGGCCTGGCTCATCTACCTCATCCTGGGGGTCTCCTTCCTCATCGAGGGGTACGCGTTCCTCACCGCCTACAAGTCTCTGCAAAAGGCTCGCTCCGATGGGATCAGCCTGCTGGGGGCCATCCGCAGGAGCAAGGATACCAACCTGATGGTGGTGCTCCTCGAGGACAGCGCGGCGCTCACCGGTCTCACGGTGGCTTTCGTGGGGGTGTTCCTCTCCGAGGTGACCGGTATCGCCGCGTTCGACGGCCTGGCGTCCGTCCTCATCGGGCTCGTCCTCGCCGCGGTGTCCTTCCTCCTGGCGTGGGAGATCCGCTCGCTGCTCATCGGTGAGTCCGCGACCCCCGAGGTGCGGCAGACCATCCGGCAGCTGCTGGAGGGCCGAGAGCACATCAAGGGGGTGGGGCAGCTGCTCACCATGCACCTCGCGCCCCACAACATCCTCGTCGCTCTCAACCTGGAGTTCGCGGACGGCCTCACCAGCAACGACATCGAGCAGGCCATCGACGAATTGGAGGCCGATCTCCGGGCCGCGGTCCCCGATATCCGGCGCATCTTCGTCGAGGCGGATCAGGTGGTGGTCCGCAAGGGCGAGGCGCTGTGATCCCCAGCTTCCATATCTCGGCACACCACCGGGGGGCGACCGTTTCTGGTTACACCTGTTACATATCATCCTTTCTCTGTATCTATTTCCATGGATTGGAGAAATCGAGACTTACATTCTTAGGCGCGCGGGGGGGAGCTCGAGCTCCGGCGCCTGAATCGGCGGCCCCTCGGATTCCAGCGAATCGAGGATTCGCGAAAAACAACCCCCGGTTCGGGAGGCTTCGATTCCGACGGATTCATCCGACTCCCGGGATCTCCATTTCAGTTGTTCCCCCTCGCCTCAGGGCTACACTTTACGAATAACGCCTCATGCGTCACAGGAGGACTCCATGGATAAGACTGTCTTGAATCACAACGTAACCCGGCTCCGGAGCTCGATTCAGTTGCTGCTGGTTGCATCGGCAATCGGCATCTCCCCAAGCGCCATCGCCGAGGGCACGGCGCAGCTCGGCGTGAATCAGGATCTGATTGTGGACGGGTTCAGCATCGCCGGGGTGGATCGGTCCGAGACCGTGCTCTTCGTCGATATCGAAACCCCGGGGGAGGTGATCAACATCACCGCCGGTAACAACGTCGGCAACGAGATCACGGTTTCGGTTTCTGATCCCGACGGCGCCGAGGTGGTGTCCGACGTCGCTCTCGGCGCGGGGAGCGGCCTCCTCGATGCCCCGGGGGTGGATATTGCCTGTCCATTGCCCGACGACACATCTCTCCAATACCTCACCGAGACCGCGGGGCTGTTCACCGTCGAGTTCGAGGTGGCCGGAGCGGGGGCGGGGGCCGACGCGAGCACCATCGATCCCTTTGATATCACCGTCACCGGCACCGCGGATGAGGCGGTCTACCCCTGCGCCGCCGACGCGGACGACAACGGCCTGATCGATCAGACCGAGGACGGCGCTCCCCAGGCCTATTACGGGGGGCGGCTCTTCTCTAGGAACTGGAGCGTAAACGCGGGGACCTTCGACAACACCACGGACGCCGACTTCTTTGTCTGGGTTCCGGGGGGCAAGCCCGGGGAGGACTACGTCTGGATGCTCGATCTCAACGGGCTCGCCGGCTACGTTTACGAGGTGGCCGGCAACAAGACCGGGGTGGACTCTCCAAACGAAGCGGACGTTGCGGTGGCTGGGTTCAGCGTCCCGTTTCAGGACAACAGCTATACGGCGCTCTTCGACGTCTACATCAACCACCCCGCCAAGGCGGTGGGGATCAACACGGTCCCCGAGATCTCCGACTTCGCCTTCTTCGACGACGACAACGTGGACAACAGCATCTCCCCGGGGGTGACCGCCGGGGTCCAGGATCAGGGGAGTTTCTTCTTCACGTCCGACATCAACGGCACCTACGCCATCTTCATCGACGCGGACGACGACGGGATCTACGATCCCACCACCCTGGACATCCTGCTCGCCGGGGAGGCGATCATCGGCGAGAACGAGGTCGAGTTCAACGGGCTGGACAACTCGGGAAATCCCATGGCGGAGGGGGCGCACACCGCGTTGCTCTCCCTGCGCACCGGCGAGTATCACTTCGTCGGCGTGGACATCGAGTCGTCCCGTCCCGGCATCCGCATCTTCAACGCCGACGATCCCGCAGACCTGCAGCCGGCCACCATGTACTGGAACGACACCTTCATCTCCCCGCGGACCACTTTTGATATAGATGAGGCCTACCCGGACGGCGTCTCATCCGGGAGCTTCGGCGATGCGGCGGAGGCCGGGGTCAACACCCACGCCTGGGGCACCCAGGACACGAACTCGGAATCCAACGACACGTACATCGACACCTACGTGTTCGGCCTGGACGACCAGGAGACCCTCAGCGTCATCATTATGGGGGCCGACCCGCTGCTCGCGCCCATCAAGAGCGCGGCGGTGGCGGGGGGCGGCGAGGCCCGGCCGAACGGCACCCTTCAGTACACCATCACCCTCCGGAACATCGGCGACGGCACCGCCACGGACGTCACGGTCACGGATCCCGTGCCCGTGGGGACTGCGCTGGTCCCGGGGAGCGTCACCTGCTCCGACATGGCCGCGGTGATCGACGAATCGGATCCGCTGGTGGTCTCCGGGATCACGGTTGACGGAATCGATGAGGACACCGACTTGCCGGGGGAGGTCACGGTATCGTTCGAGGTCACCATCGATCCCGGGCTGGGCCGGGTGGTGAGCAACCAGGCCACCGTGACGGCGGACGGCGACATCAGCGAGCTCACGGACGGCGACGTGAGCACCGGCGGGTTTCAGACCACCGACACCGTGGTGCTGAACACCGCCCCCACCGCCGCCGACGACAGCGCGCCCGTAAGCGGGGCCACCCCGGCGGTGATCGATGTGCTGGCCAACGACAGCGACGCCGACGGCGCCCTGGATCCCGCCACAGTGGCGGTGGTCACCGGCCCGGCCCACGGGACGGCGGCCGTCAACGGGGTCACCGGTGAGATCACCTACACCCCCACCGGAATCGCGGAGAACGACAGCTTCACTTATATTGTGTACGACGCCGAGGGGGGCGTCTCCAATGAAGCCACCGTCACCCTCACCGCCGCTGTCGACGACGACCCGGACGGGGACGGCCTGACGAATGACGAAGAGGAGGGCCTCGGCACCGATCCCAATGATCCGGACACGGACGGGGACGGCCTCTCCGACGGTGAGGAGGTCGGGGACAACCACACCTATGACGAAGGCGAGGAGACCGATCCCCTCGACCCGGACACGGATGGGGACGGCCTTTCGGACGGCGTGGAGACCCGCGGCGACGGCCCCCTCGAGGAGCTCGACCCCACCGATCCGCTGGATCCGGACACGGATGACGGCGGGGTGGATGACGGCACCGAGGTGCTGACGAACGGCACGGATCCCAACGACGGCGACGATGATATCGCCGACGACGCGGACACGGACGGGGACGGCCTCTCCGACGACGAGGAGACCGACCTCGGCACGGACCCGGATGATCCGGATACAGACGGGGACGGCTTGTCCGACGGCGAGGAGCTGGGGCCGGACGGCGTTTACGACGAGGGGACGGATACGGATCCCCTGGACGCGGACACGGACGACGACGGCATCAGCGACGGGGACGAGGAGAACGGCACCGGCCCCAACGACCGGGCGGGCCCCACCGATCCCCTGGATGGAGACTCGGATGACGACGGTCTCTCCGACGGACAGGAGGTCGGCGTGGATTCCCCGATCTCCGGCGGCACCTCGGACGGCACCGGGGTGCGGTTCGAGGGCACGGACGACGCCTCGGACAACTGGCGGCCCGACACGGATCCGGAGAGCACCACCGACCCCACCGACCCGGATACGGACGGGGACGGCTTGACCGACGGAGAGGAGGACGGGAACGCGGACGGCGCGGTCACCAACACCATCGGCGGGACCCGCACCGACGGGAGCGGCGAGACCGATCCCAACGACGCGGACACGGACGGGGACGGCTTGAGCGACGGGGACGAGCAAAACGGCGACGGCGATCTGGACGGGATCGGCACCACCGATCCGTTGGACACGGACACCGATGACGGCGGCGTCCATGACGGCACCGAGGTGCTCGAAGACGGCACCGATCCGAACGACGGCGAGGACGATTTGTCCACCGACACGGACGGGGACGGCCTGACCGACGATGAAGAGATCGACCTCGGCACGGACCCGGACGATCCGGACACGGACGGGGACGGCCTGACCGACGGTGAGGAGGTCGGAGACAACCACACCTACGACGAGGGCGAGGAGACCGATCCCCTGGATCCGGACACGGACGGGGACGGTCTCTCCGACGGTGAGGAGACCCGGGGGGATGGCCCCCTCGAGGAGCTCGGCCCCACCGACCCGCTGGATCCGGACACGGACGACGGCGGCGTGGACGACGGCACCGAGGTGCTGGAGGACGGCACCGACCCCAACGATCCGGAGGATGACAGGGCCGACGAGATCACGGACGACGCCGATTCGGACGGCATCGTCGATGACGAGGACAACTGTCCGAACGACCCCAACGAGGGACAGGCCGACCTCGACGGAGACGGTGAGGGGAATGTCTGCGACGACGACATGGACGGGGACGGCGTGCCCAACGGGGAGGACAACTGCCCCCGGCTGGAGAACCCGGACCAGAAGGATCTGGATGACAACGGCGTGGGGGACGCGTGCGGTGGCGAAGCGTTCGTCTACAGCGGCGGCTCCTGCAGCGTGACCCACGTGAACGGCGGCAGCGCCCCCCTGTGGCCGTGGACGCTCGCCCTCCTCGCGGGGCTCGGGTGGCGGATGCGGCGGCGCCGGCCTCACCGGACGGCAAAAAAAAAGTGGGCCGCCCTGCTGACCGCGATGGTCGTCGTTGCCGCCGGGACCGCCCGCGCCGGGGACACCGTCAACGTACAGTCCTTCCAGCCGTCCCCCTTCATGAATGACCTCTACAATGTCTCCCTGGGCGACACCGAGGACCTGCAGCTGCACTGGAACGTCGGCCTCTACATCAACTACCAGCACAACCCCCTGGTGCTCCGGAACGCGGACACGGGCCGCATCGCCCGGTCCGTGGTGACCCACCAGGTCATGGGGGATTTCATGGCGGCGATAAGCCCCTTCCGGATTTGGGACGTGGGGCTCGCCATCCCGGTGCTGATGTTCCAGGACGGGGAGGGGCTGGCCGGCGAGGGGGCGCCGGGGACCGCGGGGATGGGGGACATCCGGCTCTACAACAAGCTGCGCCTCTTCCGGACAAAGTCAGAGGTGTTCGCCCTGGCGGCCATCCCCATCCTCACCTTCCCCACCGGCGGGCTCACCAACGACTTCACCGGCAGCGAGTCCGTCACCTTTTTGCCCACCGTGGCGGCCAGCGTCAGCTTCCCGAGGGCCGGAATGGCCTTCAACGTGGGCTACCGGGTCGTCAAGAACGCGGCGGTGGAGAATCTGAAGTTCCACGACGAGCTGGTCCTCTCGGCGGCGGCCTTCGTCTGGCTCGTCAAGCAGCGGCTGGAGCTCATCGGGGAGCTGAGGACCGTCACCTCGGCGGCGGCCCCCTTCTCCGACGCCAAGCAGACCCCCCTCGAGCCCCTCTTCGCCCTCCGGGGCTATCCCGCGGAGTGGATCCACCTCAACGTCGGCGGCGGATTCGGCGCCACGGAGGGGTACGCCACCCCGGACTACCGGATCCTCGCGGGCGTACAGATCACCCGGCCCGCGAAGAAAGCGCCGCCCCCGGCGGTGGACAGCGACGGGGACGGGCTGCTCGATCCGGACGACGCGTGTCCCAAGGAACCCGAGGATCTCGACGGGTTCGAGGACGGGGACGGCTGTCCCGATCCGGATGACGACAAAGACGGGGTGTGTGACGCCTGGGTCGCGGAGCGGGGCAAGGCGGCGCAGCTCGAGGATCGGTGCGCGGGCACGGACGAGTGTCCGAAGGCGCCGGAGGATAAGGACGGGTTCGAGGACGAGGACGGCTGCCCTGATCCGGACAACGACGGCGACGGGCTGCTCGATCCGGACGACCGGTGTCCTGAGACCCCGGAAGACGCCGACGGGTTCGAGGATGAAGACGGCTGCCCCGATCCGGACAACGACGGCGACGATATCTGCGATCCCTGGGTGAGCCGGTCGAAAACCCCCGACGCCTTCGAGTGCAGGGGAGACGATCAGTGCCCGGACGAGCCCGAGACCGTCAACGGCAAGGCGGACGAGGACGGCTGCCCCGACACCAAGGCCAAGGTGGAGGGCAAGAACATCGTCATCATGGAGAAGATCTTCTTCGTCTACCGCAAGGCCAAGATCATGGAGAAGAGCTTCGAGGTGCTCGACGACGTGCTGCACATCCTGAAGACCAACCCACAGATCACCAAGGTTCAGATCGAGGGCCACACCGACACCCGCGGAAAGAAGAAGTACAACAAACGCCTCTCCGCCAAGCGGGCCGAGGCGGTGCGAAAGCACCTCATCGACCGCGGGATCGCGCCCGAGCGGCTCACCGCGAAGGGATTCGGTGAGGAGCGCCCCCTCGTAACCCCGGAGGAGAGCGAGGCGGACTACGAGGCCAACCGGCGCGTGGAGTTCCTCATCCTGGAGACCGAGGCGCCGGAAGCGGAGTAGCGCGCCGCCCGCGCGTGCTCTCCTCATTTATGCCCCGCCGCCCGGCGCATTGTGCTAGGATGCGATCTGACGCGTTCCGGTGCCGTCTCGACCAACGCGGAAGGCGACGAGAGCATGCACACCCTCGACTCCCTGAAAGGCGATCTGAAAAAGCTGGACGTCGATCCGCGCCGCCCGTTGTTCGTCCACTCGTCGATGAAGGCCCTCGGACCGGTGGCGGGGGGCGTCGATGCGGTGCTGGATGCGTTCATAGGCTATATGACCGATGCCCTTCTCATCTTCCCGACCCACACCTGGCGGCGCATTCCCGCCGAAACGACCGTGTTCGACCCGGCCACCGAGCCCTCCTGCGTGGGCATCCTGTCCGAAACGTTTCGACACCGGGACCTGGTGGTGCGCTCGCACCACCCCACCCACTCGGTCGCCGCCCGCGGGCCCGGCGCAAAGGCCTATGTCGCCGACGACGACTTCGCCGCCACCCCGTGTCCGCGGGACGGTACCATGGGAAAGCTCATCGATATGAAAGGGCAGATCCTGTTCGTGGGATGTCCGCTCACCAAGAACACCTTCATCCACGGCGTGGAGGAGTGGGCCGGCGTCACCCCCCGCGTCGCCCCCATCGACGGTCCCCTCGAGGTGAGGCTGCCGGACGGGGGGCGCAGCTATCGATCGATGTGCCGTCACTATCACCCGGTGGGAGACATCTCCGAGCGCTACGGCAAGCTCGAGGCGCCCCTCCGGCGGCTCGGTGTGGCCGTGACGGGGCGGATCGGGGACGCCCGCAGTGTGTTGTGCGACGCCGCCGGGATGGCCGAAGTGGTCGCGGGCTTCCTCAGCCGGAATCCGGATTTGTTCCTGGATGATGAGCCGGTGCCGAGAAAGTGGTATGGGGGGTGAACCGTCACAGGCGATCCCCGTATCGCGATCATGGCGCTATCCCCCGCGCGATGGGGGAAGCCGGTATTTTCATTGCTGTAAATTAATGATATTAATCTAGCAGCCAAGGGGGTCAGATGAGACAATCCACTCTTTTCATAGCGTCCCGATCGGAAACATCCCTCTCATGATCGATGAAGTGATTGCCCACATCGGTTTGACGGCTGTCTTTCTCGCCTTCGCAGGTCTCATGAGCCTGATCCACCGCGTCGAGCGCAGCCTCCCCCTCGCCCTGTGGATGATAGGGTTCCTGCTTTTCGCCGTCGACGCCGGCATCAGTGCCGCGAGGGTCGCTTACACCCTCCCGGAGTACACCCGCTATGTCGCGTGGAGCGCCCTCTTCGGCGGGGCCCTTTCGGGCCTGGTCGGAACGTTCAGGAGCAAATCCTCTTGAATCTCACGCTCAATGCCCAGGACGCGATGCCGGACGGCGGGCGCCTGACCATCTCCGCGGAGTCGTCCGATGACGAGGGCACCGTGCGCCTCGTCATCGAGGACACCGGGCAATTCTCTCCAATTTCGGCATGATCACGTATTCGTCTAACGACACCACCGGAAACCTTTCGGGCAATTCTCTCCAATTTCGATCTACGATTTCGCCAATCGAGGTCAGATCGAATCTTGGTGACGGTTCGAATTCGAGTTCGTTTCGACTTTCGATTTCACTTTCGAAATCAGAGGTAGCCGCGAGGGCTACCCCTACACTTTTTACGTCTTTCTCTAAGATCAACTCGCCGTTTCGAGTGCATATCTTTATGAAATATGCACCACACTTTGGCTACACCCAACCTTCCGTTATTTCAAATTATTTTCGATTTGAACGAACCGACGATCGTACCAAGTGTAGGGGTAGCCCTCGCGGCTACCCTTTGTCCTGCTTCATTCGTCGTCGATTCGGCGAGTGCGTTTATGATCACGATGCCATGAAAATGTTTCGGCATGATCACGTATTCGTCTAACGACACCACCGGAAACCTTTCGGGCAATTCTCTCCAATTTCGATCTACG
>JBNLED010000229.1:0-39560 GCA_050304755.1 Polyangia bacterium
GGCGGGCCACCGCCATCGAGGCGGACAAGGCCGCCATCGTCCGCTCCCTGGCCCGGCTCGACAAGGACTCCGCCGAGCGGGATCTCATCGCGGCCCGACAGCTCCTGGCGGCGGTCTGCGGTGAGGACGCCCCCTTCTTCGGCGGCGCGGTGGGATCCCTCGACCGCGTCGCCCCGCTCCCCGATCTCGCGGCGCTCCTGAAGCGGATCGATGACCACCCCTCGCTGAAGATCCAGGCCGCCGAGGTCCGACGGCGCCAGGCCGTGCTGGCGCTCGAGCGGGCGGGGCGCACCCCCGACCTCTCCGTCAGCCTGGGGTATCGCTGGTTGAACGCCACGGCGGACAGCGCCCTCGTGGCCGGGGTCGCGGTGCCCCTTCCCCTCGTCGATCGAAAGCAGGGGGCCATCGGGGCGGCGACCCACGAAGCGCTCATGGCGAAGAAGGTCGGGGACGGGGAGCGGATCGCCCTGTTCCGGGCGGTGACCGAGGCGTTCCAGACGCTGGCCTCGGAGCACCGGCGGGCCACGGTCCTCAAGCGGGAGGTCTCCCCCAAGGTCCTCTCCACCTACGAGGCCATCGCCGAGGGGTACCGGCTGGGAAGGTTCGGCTACCTGGACCTGCTCGACGCCCAGCGCACCCTGTTCGAGGTGAAGGAGCAGACCCTGGAGGCCCTCGTGACCTATCAACGCACCGCGATCCACCTCGACCGGACCGCGGCTCTGGCCATCTCACCGGGCCGATTCGACCCCCCCGCCACCAAAGGAGGCACCCCATGACATCGAGATATCTGTTCGGATTGTCGACCCTCATCGCGCTCGTCGTTTCCGGCTGCCAGAAGGAGACCCCGGAGGAGACCCCGGCCGCCCCGGAGCCCGAGGCCCCCGCGGACGTGATCACCCTGACCGGCACGGCGGCGGCCAACGCGAAGCTCGGCGTTCAGGCCGCGGGTCCGGCGGTGATCCACCAGTCCCTCTCCCTCCAGGGGGAGGTGCGGGCGGTCCCGGAGAAGCTGGCCGCCATCGTGGCCCGGCTGGAGGGGGTGGTCACCAAGGTGGCCAAGAAGGAGGGGGACAAGGTGGAGAAGGGGGAGGCCATGGTGACCATCGAGAGCAAGAAGCTGGCCGAGTCCAAGCTGGCCTACCTGGAGGCCGAGCACCGCCTCGAGTTCGCGAGGGAGGCCCTCGACCGGGAGGGCAAGCTCATGGAGAAGAAGATCTCCTCCAAAGAGGCATACCAGAAGGTGGCCCACGAGAAGGAGGCGGCGGAGCTCAACCACGCCTCGGCGATCCAGAACCTCAAGCTCCTCGGCTTCTCGGAGGATTGGCTCCACAAGCTCGAGAAGAACCCCAACCAGAAGATGACGCGGTACACCCTGCGCGCGCCCTTCAACGGCGAGGTGATCCACAAGAATGTCACCATGGGAGAGGCCGTGGTGGAGGAGAAGACGCTCTTCAAGCTGGCCGATCTCTCCGAGCTCCTTGTGGAGGTCAAGGTGCCCATGGCCTCGGTGCCCCTGTTCGAAAAAGGGGGGACGGTCAAGGTGGCCTGTGACATCCTGGACCTCACAGCGGAGGGCATCGTCTCCTTTGTCGCCTCCATGGCCGAGGCCGAGACCCGCACCGTTCCGGTCAGAATCGCGATCCCCAACCCCGAGGGCAAGTGGCGTCCCGGCATGCCCGCCCGGGTAAAGATCGAGAACGCGGAACTGGAGGCGGCGGTCACGGTCCCGTTGGCGGCGGTGCACGAGATCGGGGGGACCCCCTCGGTGTTCGTCGAGACCGCCGAGAACACCTTCCGGGTGGTCAAGGTGACCCTCGGCGCACAAGATAAGGAGCGCCAGGAGATCACCGAAGGGATCGCGGCGGGAGATCGGGTGGTGGTGGCCAACAGCCTCACCCTCAAGTCCGAGTGGCTCCGGCGGGAAGGAGAGTAGCGGTGATCACAACGTTACTCAAACAGGTGCTGACCCAGCGCATCATGACCCTGTTCCTGGCGGTCATCGTCATCGCCCTCGGGGTCTGGAGCTACCGCGAGCTCCCCATCGACGCGTTCCCGGATATCTCCAGCCCCCAGGTGCAGGTCATCGTCAAGGCCCCGGGCATGAGCCCCATCGAGGTGGAGCAGCGGGTCACCTACCCCGTCGAGACCGAGGTGCGGGGCATCCCCCGGCAGACCATCCTGCGATCGATCACCAAGTACGCCCTGTCGGTGATCACCATCGACTTCGAGGACGGCACCGATATCTATTGGGCCCGGCAGCAGGTGTCCGAGCGCATCGGTCAGGTGCTGGCGGGGCTGCCCAAGGGGGTGGAGGGGGGGCTCGCGCCCATCACCACTCCGCTCAGTGATGTGTTCATGTTCACCCTCGAAGGCAAGGCGCACACCAACCGGGATCTGCGGGAGATCCTGGACTGGCAGATCCGCCCCCGCCTCCTGTCGGTAGACGGGGTCGCGGACGTGAACGCCCTCGGCGGCGAGGTGCGGAGCTTCCAGGTGGTCCCCCGGCCGGACGCGCTCCTCTCCTACGGCCTCTCCGTGGCCGACCTGAGCGCCGCCGTCGAGCGGAACAACGACAACGCCGGCGGGGATCGGTACATCAAGAACGACGAGGTCATCCTCATCCGCTCGGTGGGCCGCATCCGGAAGATGAGCGACATCGAGAACATCACCGTGGCCACGCGGGACAACGAGCCCATCCTCCTGAAGCGGGTCGCCGACGTCGCGGAGGGCGCCATGATCCGGTTCGGCGGGGTCACCCGGAACGGCGAGGGGGAGGGGGTCCAGGGGGTCGTGCTCAACCGGCGGGGGGCCAACGGCCGCCGCACCGTGGCCGGGGTCAAGGCGGCCCTCCAAGAGATCCAGAAGAGCCTCCCCGAGGGGGTGGCCGTCAAGCCCTTCTACGACAGGTCCAACCTCATCAACGCCGCGGTCTCCAACGTGGAGACCTCCCTCATGGCCGCCGTGGTCCTGGTGCTCGTGGTGCTCTTCATCTTCCTCGGCAACCTCCGCAGCGCCCTCACCACCGGGATGATCCTGCCGCTGACGGTGTTCGCCACCTTCGGCGTGATGGCCCGGATGGGGATCACCGCGAACCTCATGTCCCTCGGCGGCCTGGCCATCGCCATCGGCATCCTGGTGGACTCGGCGGTGGTCATGGTGGAGAACATCCACTCGGAGATGACCCTCAAGGGGGGCCGGACCAGCCGGCTCAACCTCATCTACAACGCCGCGGCGGAGGTGGCCGTCCCCATCGTCATCGGCGTCGTCATCATCGTGGTCTCCCTCGCCCCCATCGCCACCCTCACCGGGCTGGAGGGCAAGCTCTTCGCGCCGCTGGCCATCACCGTGGCCATCGCGGTGCTCGCCTCCCTGGCGCTCTCCCTCACGGTCATCCCGGTCCTGGCCAGCCTGCTGATGTCGGACAAGGAGGTCAAGGAGAGCCGCCTGCTCGCCCTGGGGCTCAAGCTCTACCGCCCCTCCATCCGGTTCGCCCTCGCCCACAAGCGCCTCTCGTTCGCGCTGGCCGCCGGGGCCCTCGTCGTCACGGGGGTCCTCTTCCTCGGCCTCGGCCGGGAGTTCCTGCCCTACCTCGACGAGGGGACCATCGTGGTGCAGACCGAGAAGCTCCCCACCCTCTCCCTCGAGCGCTCCATGGCGGGGGACACGGCGATCCAGAAGGCCCTGATGAAGCTGCCGGAGGTGACCGGTATGGTCTCCCGGGTGGGCTCGGACGAGCTCCGGCTCGACCCCATGGGGTTCAACGAGACCGACGCCTTCCTGGTGACCAAGCCCCGTGAGGCGTGGCAGGCGAAGAGCGTGTTCGAGCTCCAGGAGAAGATGCGGAAGATCCTCGACGAGTTCCCCGGGGTGGACTACGGCTTCACCCAGCCCATCGACATGCGGGTCTCGGAGATGCTCACCGGGGTCCGCTCCGCTGTGGCCGTCAAGATCTTCGGCGATGACCTGGCGGCGCTCGATGAGATCGGGCAGAAGATCCAGTCCCTCGTAGAGAAGGTGCCCGGCAGCGTGGACGTGATGCGGAGCAAGCTCACCGGCCAGCGCTACCTGAACATCGAGATGCGCAGCGAGGTGATGGCGCGGTCCGGGATCTCGGCGAGCGACATCAACGCCCTGGTGGCCACCGCCCTCGGCGGGGAGGTGGTCTCGGACGTCATCCAGGGGAACCGGCGGATCCCCGTCGTGCTGCGGTACCCGGAGTCCGCCCGAAACTCCGCCGAGGCCATCGGGAACATCCTCGTGGACTCCCCGTCCGGCCACAAGATCCGGCTGGCGGATCTCACCACCATCACCGAGGTGGACGGGCCGGTGCAGATCAAGCGGGAGGACGGCAAGCGCCAGGTGATCATCCAGGTCAACGTACAGGGCCGGGACGTGGTGGGGTTCGTGGACGAGGTGCGCCGGACCGTGACGGAGAAGGTGAAGCTCCCGGCCGGGTACTTCGTCACCTACGGCGGGCAGTTCGAGAACCAGCAGCGGGCGTCGGCCCACCTGGGGCTCGTCATCCCGGGGACCATCTTCCTCATCCTGCTCATCCTGTTTCTGACCTTCCACTCGTTGCGCCAGGCCCTCGTCATCCTCCTCAACATCCCCCTCGCCATGATCGGCGGCGTGGTGGCGCTCTTCATCACCGGTCTCTACCTCTCGGTGCCCGCCTCCCTCGGCTTCATCGCCCTCCTCGGGATCGCGGTGGAGAACGGGGTGGTGATGCTCACCTTCTTCAACCAGCTCCGGGCGCGGGGCATGGATATCGACCGGGCCGTGCTGGAGGGGACGGAGCGGCGGCTGCGGCCCATCCTGATGACCTCCCTGCTCACCATCCTGGGGCTGGTCCCCCTGCTCCTCTCCGACGGCCCGGGCTCCGAGATCCAGAAGCCCCTGGCCGTGGTGGTGGTGGGCGGGGTGTTCACCTCCACCGCCCTGACCCTGATGCTGCTCCCCGTCTTCTACGCGTGGGTCGAGTCCCGGGTGGAGCGTCGGGTCCTTCGCGCCAAGCGGCGGAAGGCCGCGACGCCGGCGCCGGAATCCGAGCCCCCGAAACCGAAACCGGAATCCGAGCCCCCGAAACCGAAACCGGAAGCCCCCGCCGAGGAGCGCGAGGAGGAGACATCATGAAGTGCCTGTCGCTCATCATCAATGAGTCGTCGAAGAACGAAATCGTGGAGCTCATGCGGAGCCTGTCCGAGGTGGACGCCTACACCATCTTCCATGGTGAGGGGCACTACAGCGGCGACATCCAGCCCTTCGAGTCCGCCCACGACGAGGTCCTCGGCTATGTGCCCCGCATCCGCCTCGACGTCTTCCTCAAGGCGGAGGACGTGGACACCGTGGTCAATCGCCTCAAGGCGTGCGCGGTCTGCGCCTCCCGGCTCGGTCTCTACTGGACCTCCACCGTGGACAACATGGGGGAGCTGTAGCGCAGCGATCCGGCAGGTCCCTGCTCCCCGATCCCCCGCGGAGCAGGGTCCCGACCTGACCTGCCGCGCTGCGGATGACGGTGCGTTCACGATCCTCGGGGCGCTTCTGTCCGTCATCCGTCTATCGAATGAATATTACGGGAAGTATCTTGCGTCGTAGAGCAGCCCGAGGCTGTATTCGTTGTCATCGTAGGTCGCTCCATTCGCGGCCGTGAGGCCCTGGAAGAGGTAGGTCATGTCGCAGGGATCGATGGTCATGGTCTCGTCGGGGTCGGTGCGGAGCATCTCGCCGTGGTTGATGCCGTCCCGCGGCCACTCCCAGTAAGGACCGGCGACGTTGTTCACCGAGGCGAACGAGTGGGATTCCGTGTCCGCGAGGGGGGTCCACTCGCCGCCCAGATCCGTAGCCGTCCATGCGCGGAAATAGCGCCTGACGCTGCCGATGGCCGAGACCAGGAGCAGGTATTGGTCCGTGCCGGCAATCTTGTAGACGTTGCACGCGTCGTACAGGGCAAAGGGATCCTGCTCCGCCATGATGATCTCGGTGGTGTCCACGGGATCCGCGAAGCCCTGTGGGAAACGTTCCCGGGGGGTCCACGCGCGATAGAGCCGGCCGTTGTCCGCCGAGAAGAACATGTAGCACGTGTCGTCATCGCAGATCACCCAGTAGTCGATGCTCTCGTCGCGGGTGTCGAGGACGATCTGCGGAAACGCCATGAACCGTTCCGGCGGCGACCATGACTCCACATCCCACGGGGTCTTGCTGACGGAGTACGCCGGCTCCTGGGTCTGGTACACCAGGTACCACTGTTCCTGTTCCCTGAAGTAGAAGAGCTGCGGGGAGACGTTGTACCCTGTGAGCGCGGGGTTCCGGCTCACCGACACGCGCTCCGCCTCATCGAGGAGGTCCCAGTCTTTGAACCCGATATAGACCATATCCCAATCATTCTCTCCCCGGGTGGTCGCGTAGAGATGCCAATAGTTATCATAAAAAACGATGGTCGGATCTTTAATAGCGAAGGTTCCCGGCGGAGGGTGGATGAGGGGCGGCGAGGCGGTCCAGAAGAAGAAGCCGTCCAGATCACCACACGACTTCGACGCCGTGTCCGTGCCGGTATCGGCCATGCCCGTCCCCGTGCCGGTATCGGCCGGGCCCGTCCCCGTGTCGTTATCGGCTGTGCCCGTCCCCGTGTCGTTATCGGGCGTGCCCGTATCCGTCTCGGTGTCGACGGAGCTTGTCTCGGTGTCGACGGAGCTCGTCTCGGTGTCGACGGAGTCCGTCGTTGGTGCGACTGATCCCGAGCCCGTGTCGACGGACGAGCCCGAGCTCGTATCAATCGTATCGGTGCTGTTGTCCGACGTGGTGTCGTCGGCGGAGCTCGTCGTTGTATCCGGCGGGGTCTCGACGGCGATGATCTTGTCGGTCTGGCATGACGACAGGATCACCCCCGCGCATCCAGCGATCGTGGCCATCAGTTGTGAGAAAGCGCCCATCCTTTTAAAACAATAGGCGAACTGACGGAAAAGGACAATTCTATCCTCGTCGGTGGACACACAACCCGAATAATCCCTGAACCAAGGGCTGCAAATGCGACCCCACGCCATTACCGGGCGGTCTCGATTTTGGCGCCTCGACAGAGTGTCCACTCTGACTCCGGGGCCAAAATCTCCGTTCACCCAGTACTGGCGAGGCCTTCGGCATTTTCGCTTCGTTTCTTCAGGAATTATTCGGGTTAACAGGGGACTCAGATGGAACGCCTGCCTCGCAGCGCATCAAGGCGGGCTCTGGCATCGGGGACCTGGAAGGCCCGTTTGAAGCGGCGGACGAACCGCTCGAGACATTTCATCTCCTGCTCCCGCTTTCCCATCGCCTTCAGGGTGTTGCACTTACCGTAGAGCGCCTCCGGCTGCAGGGCTTTGTGACCGGACCGCAGATACTTGTCGAACTGGACCAGCGCGACATCGTACCGGTGGAGCTTGGTGAGGTAGATCTCCCCCAGCGATACACGCGACACGACAGCGGTCTCGCTGCCCGGCGCGGATCGAATGAGGCGGGTGTAGAGGCTCACGACCCGCTGCCAGTCCCCCTGCTTTCGATGTCCCTGGATCTCCTCGAGGAGGCGACCGGGGGTGACCCGATCCGCCGCCTCCGTCAGCGGCGCGGCGGAGGCCTGGGGGTGCTCCTGGTCCTCGACGTCGGCCTCGGTGGACGGGGTCGTATCGGGAAGGCTGTCCCAGTCGAGCGCCGTCATGCGATCCCCCATCCGCGTCCTGACCTCGGAGGTGAGGGCGAACTGCTTTCCGTCTTTGAGGTGAAAGGTGTGTCCCGCCCGCACCAGATTCCTCCGGCCCGAGGAATGGGTCACCCACACCTCCCCTTTGAGGAGGGTCACCCGGACATCCTCCGGCTCGGCGCGGACCATGAAGACGGTTCCGGTGACCTCGATCCGTCCCATGCTCGTGTCGACCGAGAAGGCCGGTCCCTCACGGGTGGGATCGACCCGGAACCAGCACTCCCCCGACATCACCGACACCTTCAGCTTGTTCCTGTCGAGGGAGTCGATCCTGGCCTCGGCGCGCTCCTCCATGCGCCACTCGATGCCGGTGGGCAGCCGCAGGAGGGCGCCGCCGTCCTCGGTGCGAAGCGATCGCCCCACCGGAATCGGGGCGTTGATGAAGGCGCTCTCGCGGTCGAAATAGAGGCTCCCGTCGACCGACTGGACCTCTCCGAAATAGGTCTCACGGGGAAGCTTCGTCTTGGAGGGCGATCCCAGAATCATCCAGAAGAGGACGCCGAAAACACAGAACGACACAAAGGCCGCGGCCGCGCCCGCCATGATGAATCGCATCCCCCCGCGGGAAGTTCGGGTTTCCATGTGTTCCACATGAGGGTTGAGATCGGCCGTGTCCAATATATCGTTAATCATGCGACGGCGACTCAAATCGTCGAAGGCGCCGAACGCTCCGCCGTCCGGACTCTCTTGGAATACCTCGAACACGGCACGCTCGAATTTCGTCTCTTCGAAATCGTTTACCCGTTTCATTTCTCTACCCATTCTTGTATCCACTCCTTCAGGAGCGGGTCCATCAAGACCTTCTTCTTCAGCGCTGCTCTTCCCTTTTTCAGTCGGTCTCGAGCAGTCTCAACCGGAATGCCACAGAGCTCGGCGGCCTCTTTATTGGTGTAGCCGTGGATGTACCGGAGCAGGACCACCTCCCGTTGCTTGATCTTCAACGTCTGAACGAGGGCCGCGAGGCGATCCCGGACCTCCTCACGACCCGCGGTGTCGTCCGCCCCGACGGACGGCGGCGGCGGTTGGAAGAACGCTTCCCTGATCCGTTGTCGACGTGTCTTCTTGGAGAAGATCTTGGCGGCGGTCTTCAGCGTCACCCGATCGGCCCAGTAGGTGATGGAGGCGTCCCCCCGGAACGAGCCCGCGGAGAGGAGCACCTCCACACATGCGGATTGCGCCACATCTCTCGCGTCCTCGAGGTTCGACGAGAGATAAGAGGCGGTCTTATGAATGCGATCGAACAGCAGCTCCATGAGCTGCCGCCGCGCGCTCCGGCTCCCATCCGCCGATTCGCGACAGATTTTCAAAATCTCGTTGGTGTCGAGCAAGGCCAACGGTTTCTTTGCGCGATTACCTTCCATCAGTATTTATGTAGTGTCATCGGAGAAAAACGGGTTAAAAAAAATGCACCCTGAATCCTGTTATCAAAGCGGGTTGTACCGGCAAGAGCTCCAGGATAACCCGATCCCCCGAACTGGTGGCGACCCGGTACCGGGTGCTATAGAGGGGGACCTCAGCTTCCAGGTTCAAGAAGAAGCTAAGGGAATCAAGGAGTTGAATCCCCAGACAGAAATACCCCGTCAACCCCAGGTGGAGCTCGGATCCCGGCCTGAGATCCATATTCACGTTCTGGGACGAAATGGTCTCGGTGACATAATCGATATTCAGGGCGAGACCGCTCCCCCACAACAGGCGATTTTTTTGATCGGAATACCCCAGGCTGATGCGGATGGGGTGTCGCTTGAGGGTTAGCCTGACGTCATATTTCCTGATTTGGACCTCTGAGAGGGCGGTGTATCCGATGTGGAGGTTCAAGTGGCGGATGGGCTGGCCGCCCACACCGAGAGAGAGGCCGAACCACGGAAGGAAGCCCTTTGCGTAGAATCCCATCGCTCCGCCGACCTCCAGGTAAAGACGCTTGCCCTCCCGGTCGTTCTCAGGAGGCGCGGACAGCGGGGGGTCCGGCGGGCGTGAGGGTTTGACGACGGGCGGGGGCGGTGTCTCGACGGGCTCGGAGTGTTGCCCCCGCTCGATGAGCGCCGTCGTCGCAGCGCGGACGATGACGGCGAGGGTCTCGTGCAGGGGGGATCCCCGCGCCACGTCGACGGTTCGATGGGTGGATTCGAGCCGGTCTCCGGTATGGAGCAGCGTTCTGAGGACCACGCGGGATCCCTCCCCGAAGATAATGAAGGCGGCCGCCGCCGAGTGCTCCTGCATCAGGTCGCGCGCCAGCGCTTCCAACTCCGCGGGGGGTGGGGCGTCGACCGCGTTGTGAAAATAGACCGAGATGTTCAGGTCCGCCAGCTGCGCGAGGACGGAGTGTTCAATAGAGACGGTGTCCTCCCGGTTGCCGAGGCCCGAGATGACGACGATGCCCGTTCGCTGAACCTCCCCGCGGGGGTCGGGCGGTTCGGTGGGCTCGGTCGGCGCCGGATCCTCCGCGGCGGCCGTCGTAGCGACCACCAGGACGAAGAGGAACCCGAGAAACGGTGCGGCGCGCCAAAGCGCTGTTGTCAGTGACTCGGTGATCCCGCGAGCTTGAGTCATCATATGCTACCCATATGGGGTTCGGCCGAGGGCCGTCAAGTTATCTCATTCCACGTACTTGAGTCTCGTGGGTTCCGGCGAGTGTACCGCGTCTTCGCGGGAAAGGCGAACTCCAAAAAGCGGAGCAATGGTGTTGCCCGCGTTCTTCGGAGAATCGATCGGGGGGGTTAAAGGTAATGTTTATAATAATTCGTCTCATTAAAAGAGCGCGTTCATCAGCATCCATAGATTGAGAGGCGAGGGGCGTCCGACCGCGGCGCATCCGCAGGAGGCCTTGTTGCTCGCGCCGGTTCCCGAATCGACCGGGGCCGGATCCGTAGTGCCGTCAGCGTCGGCGTCCGCATCCGCATCCGTATCTGAATCAGTGTCCGTATCCGCGTCCGCGTCAGTATCCGTGTCTGAATCGGCATCCATGTCAGCGTCCGTATCCATGTCTGAATCGGCATCCGTGTCGGCGTCCGTATCCGTGTCTGAATCGGTATCTACGTCAGTATCAGTATCGGTATCCGCATCCGTATCGGTATCGGTGTCCGTATCCGTGTCGGCATCCGTGTCGGTGTCTGCGTCTCCATCGGTGTCTGCGTCAGTATCCCCATCCGCGTCCCCGTCGGTATCCGCGTCCCCGTCGGTATCCGCGTCCGTATCCGCGTCCGTGTCCGCATCGGTGTCGGCGTCCGCATCCGTATCGGCATCCGCATCCGTATCGGCGTCCGTATCGGCATCTCCGTCCGCCGAGGCCTCGAAGGGCGGGTATTCGCCCCCCCAATACCGGGTGAAGTTGTACTGCATCTTGATCTGAGGCCGCGGGGTGCCGGTCACCGCGGCCCCGAGGTCGATGTCGTCATGGGAGTAGAGGATGGCCTGGGACTCGGTGAAGATGATGACCTCCGAGGTGCCGTCTCCATCCACGTCTCCGTTCATCAGGTAGCCCTCGGCGAACGAGACCACCTCGTTCCCGTCGCCGTCGAACAGGGAGGGGGGCTCCGGGCCCCGCCAGACCGAGATGAAATCGGCGCCGGTGCCGTCCCAGTTGTGGACCATATTGGCGATGCTGCCCCAGCCGGACCGGATATTGTAGAACAGCATCTCCTGCTGCATGGGGGACCACAGGAAGATGGCCTCCTCCCCCGGCGTCCCCCGATCCCGCCGGTCCTGGCCCCCGATCTCGAGCCCCGGCAGATCCGGCCTGAAATCACCGATGGCGATGTTCTGGGGCTCCACCGGCGCGTCCTCCCGGGCGACGAGGCGGCCGTCCTTGTCGTAGACGGTGATATCGTCGCCGCCAAGGGCGATCTCCCGGCCGTTCGAGGGATCCCCGTCCACATCCCCCACCCAGATGCAGTCCGCGTGCCCCCCCTGGTCGACGGTCCACGCCCGGCGACCTTCGCTCTCGAGGTAGTCGTAGCCCGCCATCAGCTCCTCGGCGCCGTCGTAGTCGTAGTCAGCGGGCCACGGGTAGTGGCCGATGTTCCCGGAGTGGGTGAAGAGGAGATCCCAGTCCCGGTTCATGGCCCACAGGGTGTCGTAGCGATCCTTGAGCACGATGTCGGTGGGCCGGTCGTTGCCCGAGAGGTTCGCGATGATGATGGTGTCGTGGGCGTTCGCCGAGGGATAGTCGTGCTGCTCCTCCACCTCCCCGGTCCGTCCGTCCAGCACCGCGAACCGCTGGGAGACCGTGTCGTTGTTCATGCAGGCGAGCACCTCGTTGAAGCCGTCCCCGTCGATATCGTAAATCTGCGCGGGGATATCGCTGCCGGTGGACTCGCCGTGCGCCGGGTTCCCCACCTGCCAGAGGAGGTTCCCTTCCCAGTCGTAGGCCGTGAGGCAGTTGACCTGGTGGCCGATGTATGCGTCATCCGTCATCTGGTCCCCCTGCATCATGACGAAGTCGAGGCGACCGTCCCCGGTCACGTCCCCCAGCAGCATCCGTTTCCCCGACCCCGCGGCGCTGATATCGACGGAGGCGACCTCGACCTGTGCGCGGGCGGCGGCGGAGACCAAGAGCAGGCCCGTGGCCAGGAGTCCGAAGGCGGTCCGTCGTACAACCGTTGGTATTATATTCGTTGTCATTGAATATCCCTTTCCCGACAATTAAAATGGGTACTCCCCCTCACAGTCAACCTCGACCTCGCATTCCCGTTCCTGGAACGCGGTTCGCCCGTTCATAAAGGCAGGGCGCGGTCGACTTGATTTTTCTGAAATGATACAATTCCCCACCTGGACGGAGAGGAAAAAGGGAAAACCCCTGGGCAAACTGGACAACAAATCGACCCGGAAACAGGCGGGGAACATCGATGAGGTGAAGCTGCGGGCCCTGGTGGCCGAGGCCGGTCATTCCCGGCGGACTTGGCCGACGCCGGTGCGCATCGGCGCTTTGGCCGCGGCGGCCGGTCTGGCGGCGCTCGCGCTGCTCCCCTTTGTTGAGATCTCGTCCGACGGGACCGGAGCCCCCGCCGAGCCCCCCTCCCGGGCGCTCGTTTACGAGGTGCGTTATCCCGCGTCCGCGGCACCGGGAGCCCCCCCGTCGCCTCCGGAGGAGCTGAAGACCCAAGCGGATGCCCTCCTGGTTCGAATCGGCGGCGTCGATGTCGGTCTGGATGCCGCGAGCCGTGTCGAGGTAATCCAGGCAAAACAGCGGTTGCTGAGACTGAAGCTGGTCGCGGGGCGTCTCGGGATCGCCCTGCCGCTCTCCGGGGAGCGCCCGGCTCAGATGAAGGTGGAAGCCGGCGAATTCGTGATCTCGGTGACGGGGACCCAGTTCCTGATCCACAAGGACTCCGGAACCCGGGCCGTGCGGGTGGCGGTCCGCAGGGGTGTCGTGCGGGTGGGGGATACCCGGGGACGCTCCTGGGAGGTGTCCGCGGGGAGGACGCTCTTCGCCGGACCCGACGGCGAGGTGCGCGTCGGTGACCTGGACCGGGTGGACGATCGGCTGCTGACCGAGCTGCTCGACCCCTCCGAGAGATCGGAGGCAACACAGGGCGCTGCGGCGAAGACACAGCGCCAAACGCACAAGACGAAGCGCCCCGCCGTCCACACCGCCGACCCGCCGCCCGACATCGCCGAGATCAAGCGATGTTCGGAGGACCCGGGAGGAGAGGGTGGCGCCGCGGGGATGGTAGACGCTGTCCCGGCCTCGCCTCTTGCCTGTCAGAAGGAGACCCCCATCACCAGGCCGCCGGCGCCGCGCCGCCGGTCCAGTGAAATCCCGTACATGAACCGGACCGGATGGAGATGAAGATACATTCCTCGTTTTTTGAGCTCGTTCAACCGCTCCAATCTCTTGTGGCTGATGGCGGTGAAGACCGCGCCGGGGATAATGAGGGTCACGGCGAACAGCTCCACGATGATCCCTGCCGTTACCAGCGCTGAATTTTCGCTGACGTAAAACGCGACGGAGGAGAGCGCTATCGCGATCCCCGCGGTCATCACCAGCGCCCAGCTGATTCGCTGGCGCCGGAGCTGTTTGTGGAGATACTCCAGAAAGGTGCCCTTGAAATCGCCTTCGAAGAGCGCCTTTTTGTATTGTCTCCTTTCGTCAGCGGCGTCATAACCGAGCGCCTTCTCGAGGGCCTTATCGGGATCCGGCCAGACGATCGGGGCCTCCCCGGCGGGGGGGCTGTTATCGGTGGCCCGCTGTTTCGGGGACTTCATCGATCCCACCGGGACACAGCGGGTTCCGCTGACGTCGTCCGTCACGTAGCCTTTGAAGCAGGCGCAGGTGGGCCAGCCGTCTTCAACGACGCAGACCCCGTGATACGAACAGTACACCGCGGCACAGGGGGACTCCTCCTCGGGGGGGGCCGGGAATACGTCCTCGTCTCGAGGCGTCTGCGCCTCTTCAGGGGGCGAGGGCTCCGCGGTCGGCTCGACGCCGCCGGTGAAACCGGGGCTCAAGAACACCGCAAGCAATCCAACCCAATGAGACATGATTTCATCATTATAGGGGCGAAGAGGGTCTGCCACAAGCCGCAAGGGTCAGGGAAATCTTCCGGCTGTGCTTCCGTTTCACGAGGGGCTGCAAGATATGCCGCCGGTCGGGGATTGTCCTGATGGGAAATTCACTTGCCACCCTGACGATGTCCTGCGCAAGATGGGCGAGGAGGGCTTCATGAGACGACAAATCAGTTCACTTGTTTTCATCCTGGGGCTCCTGGGCTGCGAGCTCATCGGCTGCGCGTCCGGCGGGGCCGGGGAGGGGGACGCGTCGATCGCCGAAACCGGCGGGGACACCGACACCGACTCGGACGCGGATACGGACTCGGACACTGACGCGGACGCGGATGCTGATACGGACGCGGATACGGACAGCGATGCGGACACGGACGCCGATGGGGATACCGACGCTGACGGGGACACGGACAGTGACACCGACACGGATACAGATACGGACACGGACAGTGACACCGACACGGATACGGACACGGACAGCGATACCGACACGGACGGGGACACCGATGCGGACTCCGACGCGGATGCGGATACGGGGGCGGACGGTGATACGGATGCGGACAGCGACGCGGACGCGGACGGCGACACCGACGCGGACGGCGATACCGACGCGGATACGGACGCGGACACCGATATCGAAGCGTACTGCGCCGACGCCCCGGTGTACGACGCGAGCGGGACGTATGAGGTCCTGCGTCCGGCTGACTCCCAGTATGTCTACACGTCGGACCACTTCGCGGCCCGGTGGAACGACGGGGACAATGTCTTCCTGGACACCGCGGAGATCGACGCGGGCCTGGCGGGGCTCGAGGAGGTCTGGGATTTCTACATGGGGGTCGTGGGCTTTCCGCCCCCCTACGCGGGGGAGGCCGAGAAGTACAAGGTGAGCATCAACGTGAGCGACCAGGGGTACGCCACCGGCGCCGGCACCGGGGATCACGATCCGGAGATGTGGGTGCACGTGGACGCCTACCGCGCCGTGCCGGTCCTGGCCCACGAGTTCGCCCACACGCTGCAGTTCTCGTCCCGGGGGTTCCGGGATTCCCAATACGTGGGCTGGGCGTGGGAGTCCCAGGCGGAGTGGATGCGGCATCAGTACTTCCCCGACGACCCCCTCTGCGCCGAGGATCTGGTGAACGGCCCCCACCTCTACTACGGCTCCACGAGGAACCGGTACTGCAACTGGCAGTTCTGGGAGTTCCTGAAGGACCAATACTGTTATCGCATCATCACCGATCTGTGGGCGGAGGCTCCGGAGTCGGACGACCCGGCCCGCCTGGAGGTGGACCCCTTCACCGTGCTCATGGACAACATGGGATGGACCGTGAGCCAGCTGAACGACCGGTTCGGCGAGTGGGCCCTCCACAACGCCACCTGGGACTACGACAACGGCGAGGTCTACCGGGAGCGCTGGGGCGCCTACACGGATCGCTCGGGGGTCCGGCGCCGGCGGGTGACCGATCTGGAGGCCGTGGATTTGGAGAACCGCCGGTATGCCGTGCCCGAGCACTGGGCGCCCCAACGCCTCGGATACAACCTGGTGCGTCTTATCAGGGAAGAGGGGGCGGCGGAGCTCTCCCTGTCGTTCCGAGGGGTGGTCCAGGAGGGACCCGCGAGCACCGACTTCGGCGACTACAACAACCAGCCGAGCGCGATCCCGAACCCCGACTCGGAGTGGCGGTGGGGGCTGGTGGCCCGTGAGGCGGACGGCACCCGTAGGTACAGCCCCCTCCAGCGGGGCACCGCAGGGGAGATGACCTTCGCGCTGACCGATGACGATACAGCGCTCTACCTTACGGTGGTGGCCACCCCGTCGCAGCACCACAAAATCTTCTGGGACCAGATCTACTACACCATCTACCGCTATCCCTGGATGGTGGAGATCCGCGGCGCGTGGCCCGCGGGGTTCGAGCCGGACGCCCCCGCGCCGACCCCGGCCGGCGCGCCCCACCCCAACGGGGGCGGCTGGGTGGCGGCGGACGCCAGCGTGGCCGGGACCGCGTACGTGGGCCCCCACGCCATGGTGCTGGGGGGCACCGTGAGCGGTAACGCCCGCATCGAGGACCACGCCGTGGTGCTCCGGGGCACCGTCTCCGGTGACGCCGTGGTGGGCGGCCTCACCCTGGTCGACGGGGGCAGCGTGACGGATTCCGCCCGGGTGGTCACCGTCTACAACACCCTCACCACCGCCGTCTCCGGCACCGCCCAGATGCGGGGCGACATGGAGCTCCTCGTCAATCTGTCGAGCGGCGTCTACTACGGCTTCGTGGACGACACCATCGTCGGCGATCCCGCCTGGGGCGCGAGCCGCACCGAGCCCGCCCCCGAGGTCACCCACCCGGGACCGTACACCTGGTACTGAACCGCCTCCGAGACCGCGCCGACGGGCTATTGCGCTTTGAGACGGTCTCCGTTATGAATCATGGGGTGCAGGAGAATACATGAAAATCAAACTGATATACCCCCGCTGGGAGAAGCTCGACGGGCAGACCACCTTCAACCTCCCCCCCCACGGTCCCGCCGTGTTCGCCGCGGCGCTGCCGGACGACGTGGCAGTAGAGTTCACCGACGAGAACCTGGAGGAGGTCCGGTTCACCGACGACGCGGATCTCGTCGCCATCTCGATGATGCTGACCACGCAGGTCAAGCGGGGGTGGGAGATCGCCGACCGGTTCCGGGAGATGGGCAAGAAGGTCGTCTTCGGCGGGATCTCCGCCATGCTCCACGCGGATGAGACCCTGGCCCACGCGGACGCGGTCTTCCTGGGGGAGGCGGAGGGCCGGATGGAGCAGCTCCTCGAGGACTTCAGGAACGACGCCCTCAAGCCGGTCTACAACTACATCAACGACCGCCCCCCGATCGAGCTGGTGGGACCCGCCCGGCGCAGCATCTACAAGCGGGAGCTCTACTATCACAAGGGCGTGCAGATGGTGGATCTGGTGCACGCCTCCAGGGGGTGCAAGTTCAACTGCTACCCTTGCGCCGTCGCCTACCTGGGCGGCCGGGAGTTCCGGCCCCGCCCCATCGACAAGGCCATCGAGGAGATCGCCCTCGCTGAGAACAAGCGGTTCTTCCTCGTGGACAACTCGCTGGCCCAGGACAAGCAGTGGCTCATGGATCTCTTCCGGGAGATGATCCCCCTCAAGGTGAGCTGGTGCAGCCACACCATCATGGACGATCCCGAGGTGCTCGATCTGGCCGCCCAGGCCGGGTCCTGGTACGTCTACCAGGCCGTCTTCGACACCTCGGACTACATCAAGGAGCGGATCAAGCGATACCACGACTACGGCATCGGCGTGGAGGGGACCATCCTCCTCGGGCTCGACAGCCACACCGAGGACTACATCAAGCGGCTCATCGATTTCCTCCTGGAGATCGATCTGGACCTGGCGGAGTTCACCGTGCTCGCGCCCTTCCCCCACACCAAGGCCTGGGACGATCTACGGAAGCAGAAGCGGATCCTCAACACCGACTGGAACGACTACAACGCGGGCAAGGTGGTGTACCGCCCCAAGCACATGACCCCGGAGCGGCTCCAGGAGCTCTATCACTACGCCTGGGACACCTTCTACAAGGACGAGGCCCAGCCCTTCAAGATGTACCGGCTCTTCACGCGGGTCGTCAAACGGGAGGCCGCGCTGGGCACCCACCGCCCGAGACGGCGGGATCTGATCAACAAGAGCTTCAGTAAAGAGATCGGGAGCGAAGACCGGAGAGGGTGATGTCGAAGATAGAAGGAATCCATCCCAAGACGAGCACCGAGTACATCGAGGAGCTCTACGAGTTCAAGGGGGAGTGGGACGCGCCGTCGAAGTGCGGTCTCATGATCCGGAAGCACCGGGACGCCCACGTGGTCATCGCGACGGAGCTGTACGACGACAACCCGGGGACCTCCGTCAACTACTGGAGCGCCCGGCTGGCGACGGCGATCTGCCGGGAACGCGAGCTGGATCCAACGAAGCTCGTCTTCATCGAGCACACCCCCGACCGCGGCTCGCGGCTCGAGATTTACAAGGAGACCTTCGATCGGGTGATCTTCCAGGGCCTCGAGGCGCTCTCCGATCCGGACTGGGCGCCGCTCACCCGCGCCCAGGTGGACGCCCTGCTGGCGGGAGGCCCGGCCGCGGAGGGCCCGGACCGATGAGCGACACCGACCGGCCGCGCCTCCTCCTGCACGTCTGCTGCGCCCCCTGCACGGTGTACGTTCATCAGGTGCTCTCCGAGGCCTACGCCGTCACCTGCCACTTCTACAACCCCAACATCCAGCCCGAGCCGGAGTACGACTTCAGGCGAACCGAGCTCGAGCGGATCGCGGCCATGAAACAGTGGTCGGTCCTCTACGACGAGTATGACCCGGAGCGCTGGAACGACGCGGTCCGAGGGATGGAGGCCGAGCCCGAGCGGGGCGCGCGCTGCGCCGTCTGTTTCCGACATCGCTTCGAGCGGACCTTCTCGGCGGCCGCCGAAGGGGGCTTCGATATCGTGGCCTCGACCCTCTCCATCAGCCCCTACAAGAACACCCGTCAGATCAACCGGGAGGGGCAGCGCCTCTCGGCGGAGACCGGCATCCCCTTTTTGGCCGAGAACTTCAAGAAGCAGGACGGATATCCCAAGGCCCGCAAGCTCGCCCTCGAGCTCGGGATTCGCCAACAGAACTACTGCGGGTGCCGGTTCTCGAGGGCGGAGCGGGAGCGGCGACTGGCCGGGAGATCGTGAGCCGACCGGTCCCGCCGATCGTCAGGCCTCCGCCGCCACGCCGTGCATGAACATGTCGAAGATATTCGCGGCGAGGGTCCCGAGATCGCTCATCTGTCGGTGTCCCCGGAGGGTGTCGTGGAGCACCTCCTTGAGGCCGCCGAGGGCGGTGAGGGCGGCCATCCGGGTGTCGCAGGGGCGGATGATGCCCATCTCCTGACCGAGGGTCAGCGAGCCGTCCACGGTCGCGGTGACCTGCTCGTAGAAGCCCGACAGCTTCTCGTCGAACCCCTTGTCGAGCCCCACGGCCCCCTCGAGGAGAATGGAGAGGAGCGCGCGGTTGTCGGTGAGCAGCTGGAGCACCCGCTCGATATTGCCGATGAGCTGATCCCTCACCGGCGGCGCGCCGTCCGAGATGTCCACCCGTCGGATACGATCCTTGATGCGGACGACGAGCATGTCCAGGATCTCGTCGAAGATGGCCCGCTTGTTCTTGAAGTAGAGGTAGAAGGTGCCCCGGGCGATCCCCACCGCCTTGATGATATCCGAGATGGAGGTGGCGTGGTACCCCCGCTTGCCGAACAGGACGGCGGCCTTGGTCAGTATCTGCTCCTTCCGGCGGGCGGGGTCCACGGCGTCCCTCTCCCGTCAGCGGGGCGTCGCGTCTGCCGTATCGGGCAGGATCTGAGACATCTTTGACAATGCGCTAGTCGGAGTGGCTCTTGCGGATGAACGTCGGGATATCGAGGTGGGCCTCCTCCGCGGCGCTCGGATGCATGGAGGAGACCCGCCCGCCCGAGGGCACCTGGACCTGGTTCGCCGGGTCGCTCGGCCGGCTGCTCCCCACCGCGGGCACGGAGACGGTCCGCGGGCTGGTGTACATGTTGTTGCGGGAGGTGGTGCGGAAGGTGGCCCCCTGCCGGGCGTAGTCCGCCGGGCGCTCCTGATCGCCGAACCCGGTGGCGATGACCGTGATCTTGACCTCGTCGCACGGCTCGTCGAGGGTGACGTAGCCGAAGATGATGTTGGCCTCTTCGTGGGCCGAGTCCTCGATCATGGCCACGGCCTCGCTCACCTCCATCATCCCCAGGTCCGGTCCGCCGGTGATGTTGACCAGGATGCCGGTGGCGCCGTCGATGGCGATGTCCTCGAGGAGCGGGCTGTTGATGGCCAGCTCCGCGGCCTGGAGCGCGCGCCCCTCGCCGGAGCCGTACCCTGTGCCCATCAGGGCGCGGCCCTGGTTGGTCATGATGGCCTTGACGTCTGCGAAGTCCACGTTGATGTCCCCCCGCACGGTGATGAGATCGGAGATGCCGCGCACCGCGTTGGAGAGCACCTTGTCGGCGAACTGGAACGCGTCCCGCATGGGCGTCGCCGCGTCCAGGGACGAGAGCAGGCGATCGTTGGGGATGGTGATCAGCGTGTCCACGCTGTCGGAGAGGGTGGCGATGCCCTCCTCGGCATGCAGCTTCCGCTTTCGGCCCTCGAAGCGGAAGGGGTGGGTCACCACGCCCACGGTCAGCGCCCCCTTGTCCCGGGCCACCTGCGCCGCGATGGGCGCCGCGCCGGTCCCGGTGCCGCCCCCCATCCCGGCCGCCACGAACACCATGTCGGCGCCGTCCAGCGTCTCCTCGAGGCGGTTCACATCTTCGAGGGCCGCCTTGCGCCCGCAGTCGGGCACGCCGCCGGCCCCGAGCCCCTTGGTGAGGTTCGCGCCGATCTGGATCTTGAGGGGCGCCGGGTTGGCCCCCAGCGCCTGCGCGTCGGTGTTGACCGCGATGAACTCGACGCCCTCCATCTGCTCGGCGATCATGTTGGCCACGGCGTTCCCGCCACCGCCGCCCACGCCGACAACTTTAATCTTGGCCCCCAGCTCGTGACCGTTAAACTCGAATTGCATCATCGCGCCCTCCGAAGGCTGTACGCCCCCTTGTCACGTCGGCCGTTCCCGCCGGCCCCGATGAACGGAACCGCGCCTCGCGGAAACTCGACGTCGTGTTAAAACACTTCTTTGAACCACTCGGTCATGCGACCGAATACCTTGTCGAATACTCTGTCTTCACGCACCTTGAAGATGCTGCTGCGATCCTTGGCGAACCGGCTGCCCCAGTTGACGAGGCCCGCACCCGTCGCGTAGATGGGGCTCTCCACCATGTCCTTCATGCCGCCGAAGCCGACCGGGCGGCCGCGCCTGACCGGCATGCCCGTCACCTCCTCCGCCGCCTCGGTGATCCCCTCGAGGAGCGTGCTGCCCCCCGTGATGACCAGCCCGGAGGCGAGCAGATCCGCGTAGCCGGTGTCGAGGATGGCCCGGTGCACCAGGCTGAATATCTCCTCGACCCGCGGCTCGATGATGTGGGCCAGCATCTGACGGGGCTGCTCGATGGGGGGCCGTCCGCCCACGCTCGGGACCTCCATCATCTCGTCCGGATCCACCAGCCTTACCAGCGCGCAGCCGTAGCGCTGCTTGATGCGCTCCGCCTCCGCCTTGGGGGTCCGAAGCCCGAGGGCGATGTCCTTGGTGAGGTGTTGCCCCCCCACCGAGATGACCGAGGTGTGCACCACCGCGCCGTCCACGAAGATGACGAGGTCGGTGGTGCCGCCGCCGATGTCCACCATCGCGACGCCGAGCTCCTTCTCGTCCTCGTGGAGCACCGCCTCCGAGGAGGCGATCTGCTCGAGGACGATGTCGGCCACGTTGAGGCCGCACCGCTGGGCGCACTTGATGATGTTCTGCGCCGAGGTCACCGCGCCGGTGACGATGTGCACCCGCGCCTCCAGGCGGACGCCGCTCATGCCCACCGGGTTCTTGATGCCGTCCTGCTCGTCGACCACGTAGCCCTGGGGGATGGTGTGGATCACCTCCCGGTCCACGGGGATGGCGACGGCCTTGGCCTGGTCGAGCACCCGCGTCAAATCGTCCTGGGTGATCTCCCGATCCTTCACCGCGACGATGCCGTTGTTGTTGAACGAGGAGATGTGTCCACCGGCGATCCCGGCGAACACGGTGGCGATGTCGCAGCCCGCGACCTGCTCCGCGTCCTCGATGGCCCGCGTAATCGAAGCGCAGGTGGCATCGATGTTCACCACCACACCTTTGTGCAACCCCGCGGAGGGGTGGGAACCGATGCCGATAATGTCTATCCCCTCGTCGACGACCTCTCCGACCACCGCCGCGACCTTGGTCGTGCCGATATCGAGCCCGACCAGAATGTCACCTTTTTTTGCCATATCTACCTGTGCTCCTCGTAAGTGGCGGAAGCGGCCTCAATTGAAAAACGATTGCTTCCTAATCAATTAAAACTCGCATGCCCGCCCCCGAAGAATCAAATTTTTGACACTCTTTTTTTCATTTCTCCCGCCGAATTTTCGTGCGTCGTCGTCGCGGCGGAATCCCGGTCTTTCTTGAGCTTCACCGTGATGCGATCCGGACGAATATCATTGTCGAAAAAGATGACCTCCGGCCGGTTGCCGTCGGCGGTGATCCGCGCGAACAGGGTGGCGAGCCGCGTCAGCTTGTCCCGGTAGGGCCCCTTTCCGAACCGGACGTATGTCGGATCCTCCCCCACCGTAAACGAGAAGCCCCCGTCCACCTCCCGGTGGATCTCCGCCAGAGTCGCGATCTTCTCGAGCCCGCTCGTGCGATACCGATCGGCCAGATCGATGGCCTCCCGGAGGATGTCCTCCACCGCGTTGCTGTTCTCGATGAACTGCTCCCGCGGGACGCCCGTGATCACCGGCGACGGGATCGGATCCCCCTGCTTCCACCGCTTGAACACGCGCCCGGACTCGTCAACGAGGTACAGCACGTCGAAGTTGACCATGATCCGGGCGCGGCGCTCGGCCACGCGGACCTGGAGGCTCCCCGGGAGCCGCCGCGTGACCTCCGCCTCCACCACCCAGGGGTCGGAGAGCAGCATCCGCTCCGCCCGGGCCATATCGACGCTGAAGATGTTCTGTCCCATCGAGAGCCTGGCGGTCTTCAGGATCTCCTCCTCGCTCAGCCGCTTCTCTCCGGTGATCTCCACCGTTCGAAACGCGAAGTAGTCCGAGGTGGTGGCGTGGCGGTAAGCCGCCGTCCCGGCGAGGATCACCACGGCCGTGACCCCGAGGGCCAGACACAGCTTGAGGAATCCCCTGAGAGCCCCTCGGACCCGACCCATGGCGAGGACGATCCGCGGCCGCTTGGATCGGGGCACCGGCTTCTTGCCCTTGATCGGGCGCTTCCGGTTCCCGCCGAACGCGTCCTTCGAGACCTCCCGCGTCGATTTCCTGAAGAGTCCCATTACACCCCCCCCGCCAGGGCGAACAGGCCGTCGACGATGCGGCGCGCCGCGTCCCGTTTCCCCAGCCGATACGACGCCTCGGCGGCCTCCCGCCGGCGTGCCTTGTCGTTGACGAATGCGGCGACGGCGGCGGCCAGCTCCGTCACCCCGGTGGTCTTCTCGTCCAGCACCTCCGCGGCTCCCGCGGCCCGCATGGGCGCCGCGTTGAGCGCCTGCTGCTGGTCCTTGTGGTGCGGATAGGGAATGAGAACCGCCGGCAGCCCCATCACCGTCAGCTCGCTCACGGTGGTGGCGCCGGCGCGGGCGATCACCAGATCCGCGGCGGCGTAGGCGGCGGCGGTGTCGTCGATGAACGGCGCCACCGTTGCTTTGATGCCCGCCGCCTCGTACGCGTGGCGGACCGCCGCCTCCCGCCCCGCGCTGCACTGGTGCACCACCGTGACCTGCTTCGCGATGTCCGCCTCGGCCACCGCCCGGGGCACCCGATCGTCGATGGCGCTCGCTCCCTGGCTGCCGCCCATGACGAGGAGGCCCGTCTTCCGTCGCCGGGACCGGGACGCCGTTTTCTCACGGGCCGCCGCGAGGATGGACGCCTTGACCGGGTTCCCGGTAACTTCAGCGACGCCGCTCGGGAAGCCGCGCGCCGTCTCCTCATAGGCCAGGAACACCTTGGGCACCACCCTGGCGAGGATGCGGTTGGTCACCCCCACCGCTGCGTTCTGCTCGAGGAACGCGGTGGGGATTCCGAGGAGCCGGGCGGACATCACCACCGGTCCGGACACATAGCCCCCCACCCCGATCACCGCGTCCGGCCGCAGTCTCCGGACGAGACGCGCCGAGCGCGCGAGCGCCGGGACAAGGGCGGCCAGCCCCCTGACGGTTCGGGCGACGCCGCCGCCCACCAGCGGTTTCACGTCGACATAATCAATGGCGAAGCCCGCCGCGGGGACGAGCTTCGCCTCCAGGCGATCCCGGGTTCCCACGAAGCTCACCCCCCCGCCGCGGGAGGCGATCTCCTCGGCGATGGCGATGGCCGGGATCACGTGGCCGCCGGTGCCGCCACCGGCGATCACCACCCTGGGGGATCCATCGGTCATTCCGTCATCTCCGCGGTCTCCGTCCCCGGCGCCTTCCCGCTCTCCCTCGGCGCCTTGGCCTTCGAGATGTTGAGCAGGATGCCCACCGCGAAGAACGAGATGACGAGGGACGATCCGCCGTAGCTGATGAAGGGCAGGTTGAGCCCCTTGGTGGGGAGCAGCCCCATGGCCACCCCCAGGTTGATGAGCGCCTGCACCCCGAAGAGCATGGTGAGGCCGCTGGCGATGTACATGCCGAATTCGTCCCGGGCCCGGTAGGCGATGAGCACGCCCCGCGATATCAGCACCCCGAAGATCAGCATGACCGCCCAGATGCCCACCACGCCGAGCTCTTCAGCGATAATGGAGGCGATGAAGTCGTTCTGGGGCTCCGGTAAAAAATAGAACTTCTGCAGGCCGTCGCCAATCCCCGTGCCGTAGAGCCCCCCGGCGCCGAACCCGAACAGGGACTGGGTGAGCTGGTAGCCGTCCGCGAACCGGCTCGAGATGGGGTCGAGGAAGGACATGATGCGCCGCAGCCGGTACTCCGATCCCGCCACGAGGTAGTAGAGGATGGGCGCCACCCCGATGCAGACCAGCATCATGTAGCTCAGCTTGGCGCCGGCCACGAACAGGAGCGAGAAGGTCACGAGCGCCAACACCACCGAGGTCCCGAAGTCCGGCTGGGAGAGGCAGAGCACGATGATGAACCCGGGCACCAGGAGGTGGGGCAGGAACCCCACGGAGAAGGTCTTGATCTTCTCCTGCTTCTTGGCGAGGGAGTAGGAGAGCCAGAGGACGAGCACGATCTTCATGAGCTCCGCCGGCTGCAGCGTGAGGCTTCGGTACCCGATCCAACGGGAGGCGCCGTTCCGGGTGATGCCGATGAGGGGGGCGTGCACCGCCACCAGTGCGAGGATGGCCAGGATGAGCATCGGGTAGACGATCTTCTTGTAGAAGTGGTAGTCCACCTGCGCGCCCACGAGCATCGCCACCAGGCCCAGCCCGGCGAACATGGACTGGCGGAACAGGAAGAAGGTGGCGTCCTTCATCTCGGTGGACGCCCGGATGGCGGAGGCGGAGTAGATCATCACCACGCCGATGCCCACCAGCATGATCACGGAGACGAAGAGCGCCCGATCGATTTTTCGAGGTCCCATGAGCAGTGCCGTGTCCACGTTCTTCCTCCTCTTCCTATCGCAGCTTCAGCGATCCCAGGGCCACGAGGGCCAACATGACCGAGATGATCCAGAACCGCACGATGATCTTGGGCTCCGGCCACCCCTTGAGCTCGAAGTGGTGGTGGATGGGCGCCATCTTGAAGATCCGCTTCCCGGTGAGCTTGAAGGAGACCACCTGGGTCACCACCGAGAGGGTCTCGAGCACGAAGATACCCCCGAGGATCACCCCGAGGAACTCGTTCTTGGTGAGCACCGCCAGCATGCCCAGCGCGCCGCCGAGGGCCAGGGATCCCACGTCCCCCATGAAGACCTGGGCCGGGAAGGTATTGTACCAGAGGAAGCCGATGCTCGCCCCCAGCACCGCGCCGCAGAACACGGTGAGCTCCCGCGCTTGGGGGATCGGCGGGATGTCCAAGTAGACGGCGATGTTGTAGCCGAAGAAGGAGAGCCCCGCCACGTAGGCCAGCAGGAGATAGGTGGTGACGTTGACCATCACCGGACCGATGGCGAGGCCGTCCAGCCCGTCGGTGAGGTTCACCGCGTTGGACATGGCTACCACCACGAACGTGGCGAACACCACGTAGGCCCAGCCGGGCAGGGTGATGGGGTGCTTGGCGAACGCCACGAACGGCAGGGCCAGCCGATATCGGATGGCCATCCACTCGAGGGGCAGGCCGCCGTCCTTGTACAGATAGAGGAGTACGACCCCGGCGAGGGAGATCTGGAAGAGCAGCTTGAACTTGCCGGGCATCCCCTTGGAGTTGGCGTAGCGGATCTTGAGGTAGTCATCGATGAAGCCGATGAGGCCGTAGCCTACGGTCACCGCCAGGGTCAACCAGACGAACGGGTTCTGGAGGTTGGACCAGAGCACCGTCGATATCACGAAGGCGAACAGGATGAGGGAGCCCCCCATGGTGGGGGTGCCGGCCTTGGAGAAGTGGCTCTCGGGGCCGTCGTCCCGGATGGCCTGGCCGATCTGACGGGTCTGCAGTCGTTTGATGAACCAGGGGGAGAGGGTGAAGCAGATGAACATGGAGGTGAGCATGGCCATGATGACCCGGAACGGGACGTACCGGAGCACCCGGAGCCAGCTCAGCCAGTCCGCCTCCAACCGGAGCGGGAAGAGGAGCTCGTACAGCATCTATGCCCCCCGCCGGGTGAGGTGTCGCACCACCCGCTCCATGGCCATCCCGCGGGATCCCTTGACCAGCACCGTGTCGCCGGCCCCGGCGATCTCCAGGGCGCGCTCCGCCGCCTCTTCGTGGTTCGCCGCCTGGAATCCCGAAGGCGCGTCTGCCGCGGCCTGACGGATCCCCGCGGCCTGGGCCCCCAGCGTGATGAGCGCGTCGACCCCGGTGGCGGCGACCACCCGGCCGATCCGCTGGTGGGCCGCCGCCGCCGCCTCGCCGAGCTCGAGCATATCCCCCAGCACCGCGACGGAACGGCCCTTTCCCTTGGTCTCCCGCAGGGTCTCGAGGGCCGCCGCCATCGAGGCGGGGTTGGCGTTGTACGTGTCGTCGATTATCCGGAGGCCCCCCTCGGTGACGGTCAGGGCCATGCGTCCCGCCTCCGGCGCCAGATCGGCGAGGCCCGCCCGCACTTTGTCCGGCGTCAGCCCGAGGGCCACGGCCGCCGCCGCCGCGGCGGTGACGTTCAGGGCGTTGTGGGCGCCGATGAATCGGGTGGGCACCTCGAGCGCCTCGCCGGCGAACTCTAGGAACACGACCTGCCCCTCGGGGCCTGCGGGATCCCTCCCTGTCAGCCGCACCGCCGCGTCCGCCGCGGTACCGAACACGACGCGTCGCTCCGGCCGCAGCGGCATGGCGGCGATCCGGGGGTCGTCCCCGTTGACCACCGCCGTGGTGTCCCGCCGCATGGCCGCGAAGAGCTCCCCCTTGGCGCGGGCCACCCCGTCCAGGGATCCGAGCTTCTCCAGATGCGCCGGGCCCACGTTGGTCACCAGCCCCACATCCGGATCCACGAGCCGGGCGAGGGGATCGATCTCCCCGAAGTCGGAGCACCCGAGCTCGAACACCGCGGCGCCGTGGGTCGCCTCGAGCTCGAGCAGGGAGAGGGGCACGCCGATGTGGTTGTTGAAGTTGCGCCGGGGCTGGTGGGTGCGCCAGGTGGTCCCGAGGATGGCGTGGAGCATCCGGCGGGTGGTGGTCTTGCCCGAGGATCCGGTGATCCCTGCCACTTCGCCGTCGAAGGTCTCCCGCCGCCATCCGGCCAGATCCTGCAGCGCCTTGAGGGTATCCCCCACGATGATGTGGGGGGCCAGGAGGCCGTCGATCTGTTTGCTCACGAGCACCGCCAGCGCGCCGTTCTCCGTCGCCTGGGTGGCGTAATCGTGGCCGTCGAATCGTTCCCCCTTGAGGGCGACGAAGAGCCCCCGCTCCGCCTTGACCCGGGAGTCGGTGGTGACGGTATCCACCACCAAGCGCTCGTGCCCCATCAGGGTCCCCCTGACGATGCGGGCGATGCGCCCGAGGGTGAGGTCGAGCTCAGCCATTGTCCCCCGCTTTCAATGAGGACAGCACCGCCCGGGCCTCCTCCCGATCATCGAAGTGAATCCGTTCGGTCCCCAGAATCTGGTAGTCCTCGTGTCCCTTGCCGGCGATGAGCACCGTGTCTCCGGCCCGCGCCGCCCGGATGGCCAGCGCGATGGCGGTCCGGCGATCGGGCTCGATGGCGAATCCCAAATCGCATTCGGCGAGGCGACCCGTGGTGATCTCCGGCATTCGCCCGTCGCCGATGCCGGGAATGATCATGTTGATGATATCATCGGGGCGCTCGGTGCGGGGGTTGTCCGAGGTGACCACCGCCACGTCCGCCCGGTCCCGAACGGCCCGCCCCATGAGGGGCCGCTTGGCGTTGTCCCGGTCCCCGCCGCACCCGAACACGCAGATCAGCCGTCCGGGGGTGAGGGGCGCGAGGGCGTCGAGCACCCGGGCCAGCGCGTCCGGAGTGTGGGCATAGTCGACGAGCACGGTGATGTCCTCGTTCCCCGAGACCCGCTCGAGCCGCCCGGGAGCGCCCAGGCTCCCCAGCGCGGCGCAGGCCCGTTCCGGGGGGAGATCGAGCCCGACGCAGATGCCGAGGGCCAGGAGCAGGTTGCTCAGGTTGTGCTCGCCGATGAGCGGCGACCTCAAGGGGAAGACCCCCTCGGGGGTCCGGAGGGTCGTCTCGATACCCCGGATGCTGAAGGCCGGCGCCGCGGCCGGATGGAGGTCCGCGCCCCGCTCGGGATCCAGAGACACCGTGATGACGGGATGAGCGGCGTTTTCGATGATGCTCTCGGTGAACGGATCATCCAGGTTGACGACGACGCGCGCGTCCGATCCGCGGATCGCCTCGGTGAAGAGCAGCAGCTTGGCCGCCCCGTAGGCTGCCATGTCGCCGTGGAAATCCAGGTGGTCCTGTGTGAGGTTGGTGAAGGCCACCACCCGGAACGCGCACCCCGTGAGCCGCTTCTGGGAGAGGCCATGGGAGGAGACCTCCATCACCAGATGGGTCGCCCCCGCCGCCGCCATCTCATGGGCCACGGACTGGATCATCGACGCCTCGGGGGTGGTGTGGGCGGCCTTCCATTTATGATCCTCGAAGCGATACTCCACGGTGCCGATGACGCCGGGGCGCTTCCCGAGCTTCGACAGCACGGACTCCACCAGGTACACCGTGGTGGTCTTCCCGTTGGTGCCGGTAACCCCCACGGTCTCGAGCCGGGCGGTGGGGCGATCGTACACCGCCGCCGCCACTTGGCCGAGCGAGGCGCGCACATCGTCGACGACGATCTGGGGGGTCTCCCCCTCGATGCGTCGATCCACCAGTAGGGCCGCGGCGCCCCGCCCGAGGGCGTCGTTCACGAAGCGGCCGCCGTCGGTCCGGCTGCCCCGGATGACCGCGAAGATATCGCCCGGCGTGACCGCTCGGGAGTCGTGGGCGACCCCTGTTATCTCCACACCGGCGTCCCCGTGGACCGCCGCGTCCCCGAGGATCACGGCGATGTCAGCCGCGGTCTTCATCCTTCAACTCTTTCTCGGCGGCCTCCGACGGGGCCGCCGCTGCGTCTCCCTCAGCGTCGGTCTCGGCGGGATCTCGGATGACCGGCGAGAAGTTCACCTGGATGAACTTCCCCCGATCCAGCACCGATTGGGGCGGCGGGATCTGCTCCTCGGCGAAGCCGGTGCCCTGAAAGAGGGGGCGGAGCCCCAGCACGGAGAGGTGCTGTACCACCTGCTTCATGGACATCCCGGTGAAATCCGGCACGATCACCTGACCGGGCTCCAACGCCGCCGTCATGGAATCGCCGGCGCCGACGAGCGCGTCTTCCACCTCCGGAGTGTCCTCTCGAGGAGGCCTCTTGTCTTTCTTCCTTGCCACGGGCTTTTTGACCCGCTTGGGGGAGATCCCCAGGTACTTCAGCGACTGGTCCGCCACCCGCCGCAGCGCAGGCGCCGCCACGGTCCCGCCGTAGTGGCTGATCAGGGGCTCGTCCACCACCACCGTGATGGCCAGCCGCGGATCCCGCGCGGGTACGAAACCGAAGAACGACGCGATCCACTTCTCCTCATCATACCCCTTGCCGCCGACGGCCTTCTGGGCGGTGCCGGTCTTCCCGGCCACCAGGAAACCGTTGACCGCTCCCTCGGTGCCGGTTCCCCCCTCTTCGGTGACGGAGGTCATGATGTCGCCGAGGAGCCGGGCCGTGTACCGGCTGATCACCCGTCGCCGGGGTTTCGGCGCGAAGGTGCGCACGGTGTCGCCGTCGGGGCTGATCACCCGCCGCACCAGGAGGGGCTGCATGAGCACCCCCCCGTTGGCCACCGCCGAGAGCGCCGTGGCCATCTGGATTCCGGTCACGCCGACCCCCTGCCCGAAGGCCATCATGGCCGCGTCCACCTCGCGGGACTTCTTATAGTGTCTGAGCGTTCCCTGGGACTCGAAGGGGAGGTTCACGTGGGTCACCTCGCCGAAACCGAACCGCCGCATATAGCTGTAGAGCCTCTTTTTCCCGAGCTTGAGCGCGATCTTCGCGAAGCAGATGTTGCTGGATCGCTTGAGGCATTGGGTGGGGGTGAGCAGCCCATCCCGATGGTCGTCGTGGATCACCACCCTGGAGTTTTCCCCCATGGTCATCTTGCCCCGCTCGCAGAAGATGCGCTCGTCCGGCTGGACGGCGCCGGTGTTCAGCGCGGCGGCGAGGGTGAAGATCTTGAAGGTGGAGCCGGGCTCGAACACGTCGAGCACCGCGCGGTTCCGCCGGTTGGCGGCGGACGTCTCGCCGATGGCGTTTGGGTTGTACTTGGGCCAGTTGGCGAGGGCCAGCACCTCACCGGTCTTGGGATCCAGGACGATGATGTGACCCCCTTTTGCGTTGAACGTCCGCACCGTGGCCTCGAGCTCCGCCTCGGCGATGTGCTGGAGGGTCCGATCGATGGTCAGCTCGACGGTGTTGCCCACCACCCCCTCGGGACCGAAGACGCTGTCCGCGAACACCACGTGTCCGCGGGCGTCGCGCATCCCCACCACGGCGCTCTTCTGCCCCTTGAGCTGTTCCTCGAACTCCAGCTCCACACCCTCGAGACCGTTGGAGTCGATCCCCGCGAACCCGATGACGTGGGCTCCCAGGTTTTTGCTGGGATAGAACCGCTTGCTCTCCTTGAGGAGCTCGATGCCGTCGAGCTCGAGGGCGCGCACCTTTTCGGACTGCTCGGGGGTAATCCTCCGGGCGACCCACACGAAGTGACGTTTGGAGTAGAGCTTCTTCCGAAGGGACGCCTCGGACATCTCAAGGACAGGGGAGAGCGCCCGCGCCGCCCGGCCCGGATCCGTGACCCGTCGGGCGTTGGCGTAGACGGAGTCGACCTCCACCTCCACGGCGAGCTCCTCCCCGTGGCGATCGGTGATCATCCCCCGCCGAGCGGGCAGGGTGATCCGCCGCTTGTACTGCTCACTCGAGAGCTCCCGGAGCTCGTCTTGTCGCACCACCCCGAGATCCCATGCCCCCTTGGCCACCGCCGCGGAGGCGACCAGGAGCCCGGCGACGAGGATGCCGAACCGCACCCTGATCCAGAACTGCCGGTTTTGTCCCAGGGCGGCCACGGCTACCGCGCGCGCCCCGAGGCGAGCACCGCCTTCCGGGTCTTGCCGATGGGGATGATGCGTTGGTGGTCGGGCATCTCCATGCCCAGCTTCTCCCTCGCCTCGCTCTCCACCTCTCCGGGGGACTTGAGGGAGGCGAGCTCCAACCGGAGCTCCCGTCGCTCCACCACCAGACGGGCGCGCTCCGCCCGGGCCTGGCTGGTCTCATACCCCAACCACACCCCCTCGAAGCGGACGTGCAGGTGGTAGACGAAGGCCGCCGTGGAGATGGCGACGGCCAGCAGTGTCAGGATGAGAAAGGACGCCGGCGCCTGGACTGATACCCTCACTGGGCGCTCCGTCGCCGGCTTCTTCGGCTTCGCCGGCTTCTTGAATTTCTTCAGGAACGGAAGATCTCTTTGCTTCTTTGCCTCGGGGCGACGCCTGTTTGTCGTCTTCACCTTATCCTCCGAACCGCCCGGATCCGGGCGCTGCGGGCGCGGGGATTCGTCTCCTTCTCCCGCGCCGTGACCTTGATTGCCCGCCGGGTGACGTACTCTACCGACGGCGGCGGGCAGTGACACACCGGCATCCCCGGGGGACAGACACACGGTTCGGCCAGTGACTTGAACCGTTGCTTGACCTTCCGATCCTCCCCCGAGTGGAACGAGATAATCGCCACGCGGCCGCCGACGGCGAGGGGCTCCGGGAGCATGTCGAGGAGCCTCTGGATCTCCCCCATCTCGTCGTTGACCGCGATGCGGATGGCCTGGAAGGTGCGGGTGCTGGGATCGACGCCCTCTTTCCGGCGCCCCGTGACCCGCTTGACCGCGACGGCCAGATCCCGGGTGGTCCGCAGCTTCCCGGCGAGCTCCATCTGCTTGATGGAGCGGGCGATGGGCCGGGCCAGCCGTTCGCCGCCGAAGTGATAGATCACGTCCGCGAGCTCGTCCTCCGACATGCTCTCGAGGAGCGAGCCCGCCGACTCCCCCTGGCTCTGATCCATTCGCATGTCCAGGGGGCCCAGCTGCATCAGGGAGAAGCCCCGGTTCGCCGTATCCAGCTGGTGGGACGACACCCCCAGATCGACGAGCAGCCCGTCCAGGGTGTCGACCCCCGCTTGGGCCAAAAGCGCCTTGATATCAGAGAAGCGTCCGTGATGGATGGATACCCGATCCTTGTAAGCGGCCAATCGTCGTCGTGCCGTCATGACGGCCTCCTGATCTCTGTCGATACCGATGAGCTGTCCGGTCGGCCCCAGGGCCTCCAGTATCGCCGAGGCGTGGCCGCCGCCGCCGATGGTGGCGTCGCAGAACACCTCCCCCGGCGCCGGATGCAACAGGCCGAGCACCTCGTCGAGCAACACCGGCGTGTGCCGGAACGACTCGGTCTCGAAGGGATTATGCTCTATCGGCATTCTCGTTTCTCCTCGATTACAGGCCGCGGCCGACCAGGGCCGTTCTGAGCCCGTCCACGTTCGAACGCGCCTCCGCGATGGCCTCTTCCCAGCGGGTCAGATCCCACAACTCGATATGCTCACCCACGCCGCACCAGATGACCTTCTGGGAGAGTCCAGCGTACTCCCTCAGCATGGGGGGCACCAGGATGCGGCCGTGGCCGTCCACGGGACACTCCGCCGCGCCGGAGATATAGAGCCGCCGGATACGGGCGAGGTCGGGATCGAATATGGAGGCCTCGGTCAGTTTTTTTTCGAACACCTGCCACTCGGTGTATGGATAGGCGATGAGACACGGCTCCAACGCTGACGCGAGCACCAATCGATGCTCGTTCTCCTCGTTGAGGACCTCCCTGAAACGGGCGGGCAGGCTGGTTCGCCCCTTGTTGTCCACCTTTGTTTCGTACCGTCCTCTGAACATCACCTCGCCTCGAGCATCGTTTTCCCACTTTTTCCCACCATAAACAGAACCAGCTTAGCCATACGAAAGTGACACTGTCAACTTTTAGAATAACTTCGGATGGTTATATTTGTTTTCGCACTGAACAGATGGTCTGTACCGATGTTCCTGTCTCTGAACTATTACCATTTAATTACAAAAAGTTATCCCAGAGTGGGAAGAAGTTTTGTGAACACCGGGTTGTACTGTTGACGACCTATGGTAAACTCCCAATCCTCCGGAGGAGAGGCTCATGCGCGATTCACTCATGCCGTCCAGGGATTCCGGCGGCAAAAAGACGGTGCTCTTCCTGCTCATCGGCGGTGTGGTGCTGCTGCTGATCGCCGGTGTCATCATCGTTCGTCAGCGCGGTGCCGCCGAGGAACCGACACCCGAGCCCGTGGACACGGGAGAGCCCGTACAGGTGAACCAGCTGGTGGCTCCCCAGGCGACCCAGCCCATCGTCGAGGCCGTCCAGGTCGACACCGGGGAAGCACCCGAGGACACGGCCACCTCCAAGAAGCCGAGACGACACCGATCCAAGCCCGTGGGGACTATTGATACCGCAGAATTCAATAAATTTATTAACTCGAGATTCGGTCAGGTGAAATCCTGTTACGAACGGCGATTGAAGGTGAACACCTTTCTGGAGGGCAAGGTGGACGTCAACATCAGCATCAACAAGCGGGGACGGGTCAACTGGATTACGGTGAACCGCGACACGGTCAAGGACAAGGAGATGCTGAGCTGCGTCAGGAAGACCATCCAGAGCTGGCAGTTCCCGGAGCCCGACGGTGGGGGTGTCGTGTTCGGAAAGACCTTCAACTTCAAAAAGAAAGGCAACTGATATGTATCTGTACAGAAAACGACATCATCGAAAGGTCCGCAACCGCTGCGCGCGGAAGAACGCCAAGCTGAAGATCAAGAACCGGAACCGAAAGGTCCGCAAGAGCGGCCTCGTCCACTAAGCTAGCCTAGACTAAAGCCTAGGACCTCTTCCCCACTCAATATATCGAGTCGGGCTTCTCGATGGGGGTGTCGGCGAGGCCCAGCTTCTTCTCGAGTCGGGAGAGATCCGGCAGCTCGTCCAGGTTGGGCACCAGGGTGATCTCGATGCGGCGGTTTCGGGCCTTGCCCCGTTTGGTCTTGTTGGAGGCCACGGGTTGGTACCGGGCGTACCCGGCAGCGGAGAGGCGCTTCGGGCTCACCCCCTTCTCCCGGAGGTAGATCACCACCGCCACCGCCCGGGCGGTGCTCAGGTGCCAGTTGGTCTCGTAGGCGCTCTTCTCGCTCAGGCGATCCTTGTCGGTATGACCCGCCACCTGAAGGTCCCGATCCTTAATCTCCTTGAGCACCTCGGCCACCTTGTTCAGGGTCTTCTTCCCCTTGTCGCTGAGCTCCGCCTTGCCCGACTCGAACATCACCGCGCTCGGCAGCTCGAGGACCATCCGCCCCCGCCGGATCCGGACCGACAGATCCCCCGTCTCGATGATCCCCTTCAGCTTGTCCAGGAGCCGCTTGACCGTCTCCTGCCGCTTGGCCATCAGCGACTCCTCCTGCTCCTGCTTCACCAGCCGCGCCTTGGCGCTCTCCAGATCCTCAAGGCAGGTCTCGAGCTGGGCGGCCTTGGGCTCCGCCTCCGCCAACCGGGAGGTGAGCTTCGGCATCTCCTCCTCCATGGCGTCGACCTTGGCCTGCAGCTCCGCGGCCTTCTTCTCGGCTTTCTGGCAGCATCCCGTTAGGGCGACCCCGATCCCCAGGATCGCCCACCAAAGGATCGCCCACCAAAGGGTATTCATATTCGTTGATTTCAACATCATTGACCTCGCTATAGTTTCACCTGACCCGAGGATCGCGTCTCTTGAGTCCGCATCATCGCGGCGACAGGCTTTCGGCGACCGTTCCGGGTGAGGATAAGATGAGTCTAGACGCTGAGGTCTCCGGTGACAAGCTCGTCGCGGTCGGTTTGCAGTGTCCGAAGGTTGCAATGACCGAAAAGAGCGCTGGCGGTGAGGGGCCGTTCCATGTAGCCTGCGGGCGGTATGAGCGGTGGCAGAAAAAGAGGCGCGGACCCGGTCATCGCGAGGGAGCGGGGAACGATTTTCAAAGGCGCGGCGCGGACCGTGGCCCTGGGATATCCGGCACCCTACGGCGTGGGGGTCTCCTCCCTCGGGTTCCAGCAGGTCTACCGGAAGCTCAACGCCGTACCGGGTCTCTCCTGTCAGCGCTTCTTCCTCCCGCGAACCGGGCCGATCCCGCGGCCGGTGGTCACCGTCGAGACGGGACGCCCCGTGGGGGGGATGGACGCCCTGCTTTTCTCCATCGCCTGTGAGCAGGAGCTCCTGGGGCTGGTCCGGCTGCTCGAGGCGTCCGGGCTGGCGCCCCTGGCGGCGGATCGCGCGTCAGGGGATCCGCCGGTCATCATCGGCGGGCCGCTGACCTACGTGGACCCGGAGTTGGTGGCCCCCCTGGCGGATGCGGTCGCTATCACAGAGGCGGACGACCTCCTCGCGCCCCTCGGCGAGGCTATCGCGGAGGGGCCGGCAGATCTGCTCGAATCCCTCGTCGAGCGCTGTCCCGGGCTCTGGATTCCCGGAGACACCGTTCCACCCCCTGTCAGGATCGGGTGTGTCCTCCCTAAGACACCGGCCGTGGCCGCCACCTGGTCTCCGGACGCGGAGCTCAGGGATCTGTTCCTCGTGGAGGCCTCCCGCGGGTGTCCCCGTCACTGCGCCTTCTGCACCATGTCGAAGAAATCCCTCCGGGCGCCCCGATACCGGGTCTTCCCCGCCGCTTCGATCATCGCCGCGATCCCCGACGACGCCACGGCGGTGGGGCTGGTGGGCGCCGCGGTCTCGGAGCACTCGGAGATTGAGGCGCTGGTGGGCACCCTGGTAGAAAGCGGGCGACGGGTCTCCCTGTCGAGCCTCCGCGCCGACCGCCTGACCCCCGCCCTCGCGGCCCGTTTGCGACAGGGGGGGCTCCGTACCATGACCATCGCGGCGGACGGACCATCGGAGGCCCTCCGTCGCTCGATCCGGAAGGGCCTCCGGCAGGAGCACCTCGAGCGGGCCGCGGCCGTCGCGAGGGACGCGGGCTTCAAGCGGCTCCGGGTCTACGCCATGCTGGGGCTCCCCGGAGAGGAGGACGGTGACGTCATCGAGCTCGCCGGGCTGCTGAGATCCCTCGGCCGCGGGCTCTCCGTCACCGCCTCGGTGCAGGCCTTCGTGCCCAAGCCGGGCACCCCCCTCGGGGACGCGCCCATGGCGGCGATCAATCTCGTCAGCCACCGCCTGGGGCTTCTCAAGGGACAGTTGAAGGGCGGGGTCCGGGTGCAGCCCACCTCCCCGAGGTGGTCCTGGGTGGACTGGAAGCTCGCCCACGCCGGGCGGCGGGCCGCCCCCATCGCCGTCGCCGTCAACAAGACCGGCGGATCATTCGCCGCCTGGAAGCGGGCCATCGCCGAATCGGAGTCGCCGTGAAGATCGACCGCCTGCTGGCCATCGTCTTCATCCTCTTCAACCGCCGGCGGGCCGCCGCCCCGGAGCCGGCCGAGCGCTTCGGGGTCTCCGTGCGCACCATCTACCGGGACATCGACACTATCGACGCCGCCGGGATTCCCATTGTCTCCTTCCAGGGGGGCGGCTTCGGCATCGTCGAGAGCTACCGCCTGGAGCGGCAGGTGCTGACCCTCGAGGAGATGCTGGTTTCCCTATACTGATCATTTTTTATCAGTATTAAAAAAATAAATCATGACGGTGAGATAGTAACATCTGCAAATAGTTTCACCCTTTTTTTGAGCGACGACACCACATATATAGTTGGGTATAGAACTGTTGGAGGCTTTAATGAAATTCAAAGAAATGACGCTCGCACTCACGGTGGCACTTTTTGCGTTCTGGACCGGTTGCGGCGAGGACGAGGGTATCTCACCGGACGTTGCCGATACGGGATCTGACGCCGACGCCGATACCGATTCGGATGCTGATACCGACTCGGACGCCGATACCGACTCGGACGCCGATACCGACTCGGACGCCGATACCGACTCGGACGCCGATACCGACTCGGACGCCGATACCGATGCCGACACGGATGTCGACACCGACGCCGACACTGATGCCGATACCGACGCCGACACTGATGCCGATACCGACGCCGACACTGATGCCGATACCGACGCCGACACTGATGCCGATACCGACGCCGACACTGATGCCGATACTGACGCTGACACCGACATCGGTGTACCTGGCGATTACCCGATCGGCAATCCGGCGGTTCCGAGCGCGGCCTGCGGCACGCCGACAACCTTGTCGACCGGCGAGAGGAGGATTAACAGCACGGGCCAGGATCGGGTCTACTACCTCGACATTCCGGGCAACTACGACGAGAACCAGCCCTACCGCCTGTTCTACATCTCCCACTGGATCGGCTCCCGCTACGAAGACATGGTCAACAACCACTTCTATAATCTCAAGGACATGGCGGAGGCTGCGGGGGAACCCGCTATCTTCATCGCCCCCAGCTCGGACGGATCAACCTGGCAGGAAAAGGACCACGCCCTGTTCGACGACCTCCTGGCCTTCGCGAAAGAGAACCTCTGCTTTGATACCTCGCGGGTCTTTGCGACCGGATTCAGCTTCGGTGGAATGATCACCTACTCCCTGTCGACGAACCATCAGAAGGACATTCGCGCCGCCGTGGGGATCGCTCCCGCCAACTACAATATCTGGCTACCCCAGAAGACCCGGGAGCCGATCGCCTGGATGCAGACGACCGGCATGGGTGACGGCACGTGTCCGTGGGACCAGAACGGCAGCTCGAACGGCGCGAAGTGGATCGCTCTAGAGAAGGGGGAAGACAACAACTGCACCATTCCTTCCGATATACCGACTTGGCAAAGCGGCGACCATGTCTGCTACGACTTCGACGACTGCGACACAAACCACCCGGTCAAGGCCTGCACCTTCAACGGAGGACATCAGGCCGAGAGCGGCGATTCCACTTCCAGTAACTGGATTCCCGAGGTGTCCTGGGAGTTCTTCGCCCAGTTCTAATTCCGCCCCTCGGATTCCACAATTATCCACACATTTCGGAACCCGTTATCGGGTCAATGGGTAGCCAAATACTCGACGATGGTCTCGCCGAAGGCCGGCGCGGCGTCCGGTCCGTTTCCGGTGATGATGTTACTATCGACAACCACGGGCTCGTCCACCACTATGGCCCCGCTGGCGGTGAGGTTCTCGACCCCTCCGGTCCAGCAGGTGGCCCGTTTGCCGTCCAGGAGCCCGGCGTTGGCCAGGATCTCCGGCGCCATGCAGATAGCGGCGAGGAGCTTGCCTCCCTCCAATGTCGCCCGGGCCAGGGCGTGGGCGTCTGTGTTCTCGAGGAGCACCTCAGTGCCAGGGCCGCCGATGAAAATGACGGCGTTGTATACGGCGACATCGGCGTCCGCGAGGGTGACCGAGGGCGTGACTGTTACGTCGTTCGTCCCGGTCACCTCGGTGGTGACGGTCGACGCGATGGTCAGGTCGGCCCCCGCCCCAGAGAGCGCCTCCTGAACTCCGGAGAGCTCCCTGTCCTGGAAATCCGCCGGCGCGACGACGAGCAGCGCCGCCCTCCCCTCCAGCGGGGAGGGTTCCGCGTCGTTCGATTGCGGGGTGTCTGACGGCGTAGTGCCCCCTGCACAGGCAAAGGTGAGGAGCATGGAGATCACGCCTGTTGCGGCAAGTGTTCTGTACATCTCGTTCCTCCAGATACGGTTTCTGCGCTACATTCTAACAACTGCGAGCTGTGGGGGGTACCGTTAATGCGGCGTCGAGGGCTACGCGGGGTCGCTATCCCTCTCCTTGCGGCGCTTCAGCACTCGGTAGAGGATGGTGCGAATTTCATCCAAGTCGAAGGGTTTCTTAAGAAAATCCTCAGCGACGGAGTTCTTCTTTACCGTAAGCCCGCTCATGAAAATAATAGGCATGTTCGGTTGAATCGAGAGCAGTTTCTCGCCGAGATCGTGTCCCGAGAGGCCGGGCATGGAGTAGTCCACGAAGGCGGCGTCGAATCTGAGCCGTTTGACCTCGGTCACCGCGTCATCGCCGCTGCTCACCGATAGCACC
>JBNLED010000230.1:0-8756 GCA_050304755.1 Polyangia bacterium
GTGCTCATCCGAATTCAGACCCACCCCGCTTCGAGAATCGACGAGCTCCTACCCCAAAATTGGCGTCCTTCTTCCCCCGCCCCTGTCTGATTCTAACAATTCCTCAATCTCAGACTACTGGTGCTCAGCTGTCCGGTTACGGTGCAAGCGGCTTCTCTCGGCCCTCCGCCCCGAGCACGAGCTGTTCCAGCTCCCGGGGAATCGGCCCCTCGATGACCATCTGGACCGGATCAACGCGGGATCGGCGGTCGTCATCATGGGGGGCCCGGCTTCCAGCACCGGTTCTATCCCGAGGTCTACGGGCTCACCGCGCGGCTGGAGGATATCAAGGTGCCCGTCATCCCCATGGGGCTCGGATGGAAGGGCTTCCCCGGCGACTTCGAGACCCTCAAGGCCTACACCTTTGACGCCGCCTCCCTGCGCGCGCTGAAATGGATTTCACACAACACCGAATACGTGGGCTGCCGCGACTATATGACCTTGGAGGTTCTCAAGAGAAACGGCATCCCGAACGCCCTGATGACCGGCTGCCCAGTTTGGTATGATTTGAGCAGCATCGGCAAAAAGGTAAGAGCGCCGAAGTCGGTAAAGAAATTGGTTTTTACACCGACCCAGGGACACCGCCTCTTGCAGCAGAGCATCGACGTCATGGCGCTGCTCAGCGACCGGTTTCCGGCGGCCGTGAGATACTGCAGCTTCCACCACGGCATCGCGTCCGACGGCCGGTTTCTGTCGCCGGACCAGGAGTCAAACAACAAACGGCTCGCTTCCGCGGCAAAGCGCCAAGGGTACAAAGTCGTGGACGCGGCTTTTGACCTCAAAAAAATTGAGTTCTACAAAACCTGCGACCTCCATGTCGGGTACCGCGTACATGCCCACCTCGATTTCCTGAGTCGGCGAAGACCGTCGTTTCTCATCCATGAAGATGGACGCGGGCGCGGGGTTTCACAGGCGCTCAGCGCTCCGGGCGTTGACGGGTTCAACCGGACCTGGTTGAGCAGTATGACGAGCCCGCTTCACCTCGACAGGCTCACGAAGCTGGTCGCCAAGGCGGACATGCACATCCAGCCGGACGCTGACGCCGCGACGCAGCTGCGGATGCTGATAGATCAAGAGGTAGACAACGGCTTCGCCCGTTTCTCGGGTGTGGGCAAGGTCATTGACGCGCACTTCAACATCATGAAAAAGTTTATCGCCGGCCTTCCCAAGTAGCCGGTTCGGGGACTGATCGATCGCGTCGACCAGAAGAGATCGCCGTTCAGTTTAGTAGCGCTTCGGAACGACCCGGTACAACGCCGCGTCCAGGGTGGCGGACCTCCCGGTGCTCACGGCCTCGAGTCGCACCTGCCGCTCGGGGAGATGCTCGACGTAGTATTGCTCGAAGCACTCCCTCGTCTTTTCCCGCCGCGTCAGAACATAGAGATTCGGATGGGTTGCGAGGAACGTGTAGATGTCCTCGATGCCGCGGTGCCGGAGTTGCTCCCAATAGAGCGGCGTATGGAGCAGCCACCCGCCGGCGTAAACGATATCAAACGCGTTGAGCGGCGCGGTTCCCGAGAGGGGGGAGAGGTATTCCCGCTTGAGGTGGAGCCCCATCTGGACGACGACGACGCCTCTCGGCACCACCCTCTCCATCTCCCGGAGCGCCCCGAGCACCGCCCGCTGCTCTGCCGCGTGGGACGGCTCGTCTTGGATGGTCTTCTTCAACCGGTAACCGGAGGCCAATACCAGTATCAGCGGGCAGATGAAAATCGCGACGCGTCGCCAGGGGGTGATCTCGCCGCTACTGAACGGTCCCGGCAGTCTCGCGTAGAACAGGAGCGCGAGCCAGCCCGCGACGCCGTAGAGGGGTAACCACACGCGGTAAGGCAGCTTGGCGAAGAGCGCGAGATAGAACCCGATCGCCGTGGCGACGCCCGCCGTGACGACGACAACAATGAACGGCCATTTTCGGGTGCGGAAGCCGATCAGGGGCAAGAGGATGGGGAGCCACATGACCGAGACCATGAAGTGACGAAACGATCCGAGCTGGGTCTCGAGCGCCTCCTCCGGGCCCCACGGCACCTCGCCGAGATGCGCCAGCGCGTACTCGATTCTCTCCTTGGAGAACACCTCGGGGTTCGGGTAGAAGTGGCTGCGAAAGCACTTCGCGTCGTTCATGCTCCAGCCGACGCGGTCCAGCACGGTCGCGTCCGACGTCTCGAACCGGTCTTTCTTGGAGAGCATCGACGGCTTGTCGTGCAGCTGGGTTCTCACCGCGTTGTACGATTTGTACGCGGCCCATCCGTCATCCGACGCGTAGACCCAGGTGCTCACGCTGTGCAGCAAGATGCTCGTCAGCCCCACGCCCGCGAGAAAAACCATCAGGCGCGGCGAGCGGGCCCGGAAGCTGAAGAAGAGCAGCGCCGGGGTCATGACAATCCCCACCATGGCGAAGGCCTTGAAGCGCACCAGCGAGGAGAGCACGAGGAGCACCCCGCCGAGGCCCCACTCCAGCCGGGGCGTGCCCTTCGGCGCGTCTCGCCCCGGGACCCACGGCGCCAGGAGCAGCAGCATGCCGTTGATCGCCGCCGCCGCGGAGACCATGGTGAACTGAAGCTGCACCAGAAACGGCAGCACAAACACCATGAACGCGGCGAGCGAGAGCAGCACCCCCCGGAGGGAGATCGTCCGGCCGATCAAGGCCAGGAAGAGGCCGGCCGCCGCGAGGAGCTGAATACCGTAGAGCTGAAGCGCGTACCACGGCACCCCGTTCGCCATGCTGTACAGAAGCCGCAACCACCACCCCATGATGATATTCTGATAGTTCAAGAACTCGCTCGGCGTGCCGGTGACCATCCCGGCCGCGATCTCCGACATGAGCACGTCGTCGTTGCTGTTGTAGTAAAGGGTCAGGGTCGACGCGACGAGGCCGAAGAGCCCCGCCGCCCCGAGCAAGCAGATAGCGAGCGGGTGCTTCTCGTAGGCGGGGGCGAGCTTGTCGAGGAGACGTCTCATGGCGCGGTATATACCCCCCCTTCGTCAAGGCCGTCAAACCGCCGGTGACAGTCTTCTCCTGATTGGTCAACGATGCCGACAGCGACGGTGACGGCGACAGCGATGCAGATTCGAATACGGACGGTGATGCCGACAGCGACGGTGACGGTGACGGTGACTAGACTTTCGACATTTTTAGGGAGGCCAGTTCCCCCGCCACTTGGACACCGGCGGCTCGCGGGGCTCAGAACCCCCGCTCGATACCCCGCACCATGGGGTGCTGGTTGTAGAGCTTCTGGAGTCGGGGCTCGCTGATCTTGGATCGGATCCGGGCCACCTGCTTCTGGGCCTCCGCCAGGGCGCGCTTCGCGGAGAAGGTGTCGCCGATCCGGTGGTAGGTCAGCGCCTGGTGCCACCACATCTCGTCCGCGCTCCGGACCTTCTTGAGCATGGCGAGCATGTCGGTGGCCCGGGTCGCGGCGCTGGCCGCCTCCCGCGCGAGCCCGGCCTCCGCGAGGACCAACCCCTGCAGGGCGCTCCCGTGGACCGCCTCTCCGTTCATCCCGGCCTCCAGGGCGATCCGGGCCGCCTCGTCGGCCAGCTTCTGGGCCGCCTGGGAACGCCCCTCGCCGAGCAGGGCCTTCACCGTGAGCTGGCGGTGCCAGACGAGCAGGATCCGGCTCTGGGAGACCACCTGACGCCGCCCCAGGCTCTCCAGAATCTCGAGGGCGGCGGTGTGCTCCCCCTCCAGAATGCTGAGCCGGGCCTTGGTCAGATCCACCTCCGCCTGCCCCACCCGCTCCTGGTTCTCCTTGCAGATGCGCTCCGCGTCCGCCAGGTTCTTCCGGGCCCCCTCGAAATCCCCCACATCGACCCGGATGGCCGCCATGGTCGCCAGCTTGAGGCCCCGGGGGCGGGCCGCCCGGATCTTGCGATCAATCCGGAGCGCCCGCTCCAGAAACTCGATGGCCTCCGCCATCTCCCCCCGCGCCCGGGCCAGGTGGGCCATGTGGTGGGTCGCCTGGGACTCGGCCCGGTGCTGCCGCAGGTGACGCAACAAAACGAGCCCCTCGGCCAAAGGCGCGGCCGCCTCGTTGAGGTTGCCCATCTCCATCAGGGCGACCCCCTTGACGTCCGATGCCAGCGCCTTGAGGTAGAGGGACTTCTCGCTCTTCGTGTGGATCGCCGCGAGGGCCCGGTTGGCGCAGTCCACCGCGCGGAAGAGGTGGCCCCACTGGATGGCCACGAACGCGAGCAGCCGGAGGGACTCCACCTGCATGGCCTCGTCCTCTGATCGCCTCGCGATCTCGAGGGACTCGGTCAGGATCCGCGCGGCCCGGTCGTAGTCCCCCACGTCGTACTTGAGCTGGGCCTGCCGCATCAGCGCCTCGGCGATGAGGGCGTCGTCGAAGAGCAGCACGGCGATGCGCTTCATCTCGCTGGTCTCCCGCTCCCGCTCGTCGAAGCGGCCCAGGGACCGCAGCACCTGCTCCCGGAGCGCCAGCGCGTGGAACTTCTCGCGGGAGTTGGACCGGATCAGGGGGATGGCGCGATCGAAGAGCTTCAGGGCCTCCCGGTCCGAGAACCTGGCCGCCGCGGCGTTGGCGGCCGCTACATACCGCGCCCCCGCGGCCTCGGTCTCCCCGGAGCGCTCCAGGTGCCACGCGATGCGGACGTCGGGAATGACCTCCCCCTTCTTGGAGGCGTCGATGAGGCGCTTGGCGATGGTGCGGTGGATCCGCTGGCGGTCTTTCTTCTCGAGCCCGCCGTAGGCCGCCTCCCGCACCATGGGCTGGTGAAACCGGTACGTGGGGTCCCCCGGTCCCTCGTGCATGGCCACCAGGAGCCCAGCGGCCTCCAGCGCCTCGATATCCTCCGTGACCTCGCGGCCCACCAGTATGCCGACGGTCTGCTTGTCGAAGCTCGCGCCGATGGCCGAAGCGGCCCGCAGGATGGTCCGCTGGGGCGGCGGCATCGCGGCGATGCGGCTCACGGCGATCCCCTCCATGGTGGCGGGCAGCCGGATGGTCCCCGGCCGCTCCTGCCGGAAGCCGTTTGCCGTCCGGACGACGATTTTCTGCTCGATGAGGGAGTCGATGATCTCGTTGGCGAAGAAGGGGTTGCCGTGGGATCGCCGGATGATCTGATCGGCGATGGCCTTCATGCTCTCGGTGCTGCCGAGGCGATCCAGGACAATCCTGTGGATGTCGTCGTCCGCCAGCTCCCGCACATCGAGGTCCTCGAGGTGGGCGATCTTCCGGCCCACCAGCGTGTTGGGCTGCCCGACGAGGAGCACCAGGATGGGGGACCGGGGGGGCTCGTTGGCGAGCTCGGACAGCACGTCGATGCTGGGGCCGTCCAACCACTGGGCATTCTCCACGATGATGACCAGGCGCCGCCGCTTGGCCAGGCGGGAGAGGATGACCCCCAGGGCGAAGGCCGCGCGCTGCACCAACGCCCGCCGGTTTCGGGAGGTCCGCTCCCACACCGCATCCGGGGCGTTCAGGAACTCCTCGAAGAAGCGCTGCTGCCGGGCCCGGTACCGCGGCGCGTTCCCGAGGATCCGTCCGAGCCGGTTCCCGAGCCGCTGCCGGGCGCCGTCCTCCCGCAAATCCACGTCCCCCAGATCCAGCGCGGCGCGGATCGCCGCCGCCGCCGCCGCCATGGGGCGGTCCCGCTCCACGAAGAGGCACTCCACGTTGAGCACCCCCGCCCCGTTCTCCACCATTTTTTTCACGGCCCGCTTCACGAGCCGCGTCTTCCCGATGCCCATCTCCCCCGCGACCCTGAGGAAGACCGATTGATTCCCTTCGGCCCGCTCCACCGCCCGGTGCAGCGCCTCGAGCTCCTGACCGCGGCCGTAGAACATCCCCTGCTCCACCGCCTCCCGCCGCTCCTTCCGCGTCCGGGTGCCGGCGATCCGGTAGAGGGGCGGCAGGGGATCCGCGATCCCGGCGTTGGAATCTTCCGAGTCGCGCGGCACCGCTTCGAAGTTGTACTCCCGGCGGACCAGCTTGAAGATCTGCCCGTCCGCCAGGATCTCGCCTTCATTCGACAGGGCCGCCAGGCCTCGGCACTTGTCCGTGAACCGGGGATCCGGCTCGAAGGTCTGGGTGGCCTGCCGGGATCCACCCTGGGCGTGGACGATCCCCTGACAAACGGCCAGCTGGGTGCGGACCTCCACGCCGGAGTCCCTTTCGACGGCCCTGGCCGCGTCCAGCAGGTCGTGGGCCAGCCGAACCGCCTGGATGGAGTCCTCCATGGCCGAGTGGGCCAGCCCTAGGTAGATGGTGAAGTACTGGGGATACTTCCTAAGGACCCCGTCGAACTTGAACGCCATCTCGCTGACAAGGCGCATCAGCTTGTGATCAATCTCGTCCCGGGTCTGATGGAAGGCGATATCGAACTTGCCTGTGACCACGATCGTCGACCGCTGCTCCGTGAGCCCCAGCGTGTCCGGGTCGGCGAGCCGATGTTCCCGCGTGGTGTCCACGCGGGTGGGCTGGTCGTTGAACTCCGACTCCTCCGCCGGGAGGGGGACCTGCAGCACCGACGCGAAGGGCGCCATGAAGGCCTCCACGGACTGCTCGTCGAAGATCTCCTGCTCCGAGTGCAGGTACTGCCGGAGCTCCCGGGCCATCTCCCGCGCGGTGTCGTAACGCTCCTCCGGTTCGTAGGAGACCGCCCTGGCGACCACCGAGCTGAGCGCCTCCGGGATGGCGGCGTCCACCTCCCGAGGCGCGGGGTGGCGGGTCTCGCAGATCACCGCCCGCGGGTCGTCCTGGTCGTCGAAGCTGAGGAGCGGCCGCCCGATGAGGAGCTCGTACAGCACCACCCCGAGGGCGTAGACATCAGTGCGGCGGTCTACCTCGAGGCCCTGGGCCTGCTCCGGCGACATGTAGCCGAACTTCCCCTTGATGGCCCCCGGCGAGTCCTCGTGGAGCGACCGGGCCCGGGCGATGCCGAAGTCCGCGACCTTCACGGCGCCGTCCATGGAGATGAGGATGTTCTGGGGGGAGACGTCCCGGTGGACGATCTCGAGGGGCTCGCCGTTGTCGTCGCAGCGGGAGTGGGCGTAGTCGAGGCCCTTGGCCACCTCCGCGACGATATAGGCGGCAATGCCGAAGGGAAACCGCCGCCGTTGCTTGATCACCTGCTTCTCCAGTCGGAGCAGGTCCGCGCCGTCGACGTACTCCATGGAGAGGATATAGGTGTCCTCGTATTGGTCGAAGCTGTAGACCTGCACGATGTTGGAGTGGTTCAGCCGCATGGCCACGTGGGCCTCGTCCACGAACATGTCGATGAACTTCCCATTGAGGGAGAGGGCGGGGTGAATCTTCTTGATGACCAGCAGCTTCTCGGTGCCCTGCGCCCCCCGGGAGCGCGCCAGGAACACCTCCGCCATACCGCCGGCGCCGATCTTCCGAATCGATTTGTAGCGTCCGATGCTTTCCATACCGTCCCCCCCGCGCATCACCCGGCGCGGGCTCCAGTCAAAGGTTATTTATCGGTAATTGTAGAGAGATTCTCAAGTTCTTAAGTCTTTTTTCCTCAACAGCAGATGCCGCCGACCGGGTCGCCGATCTCCCAGATAGCTCGCTTCGATCGTGGTCCCTCCGAGAGCGAACACCACTTTTCCCTGATTGTTTACTCGGCGAGGGCAGGATCGATAATCACGCGATTCACCGGGCCGGTACCATCGCCATCGATGGACGCCAAATCCACTCCCATCGGCGACCGCATACTTGAGCGCGCTGATGGAGCTCGGCTTGGTGCTCTTTGTTATGACGATTCTCATTCAAATTGCCTCCCAGTTTTGGATTCGGCAGATGGCCAAAAAAACCGGGAGGGGACTGTGAAACACCGAAACCCTTTCTTTCGCAAAGCCACCGATAAGACGGTGAAGGTCGTCTCCTTTCTCGGCGCCATACTGGGTATCTTTTTTCTCGCTTGGATTTTGTTCGAAGTGGGAAAACGGGGCATCGTCGCGATTAACTGGAGCTTCTTCACCGCGTTGCCGGCCCCCCCGGAGAAGAGGGGGGCGGTCTCGCTCCCGCCGTCTTGGCACAACCGCGCCGGCCTGGAGCAGCTGTGCAGCTACGTGACCAGCCCGCTGGCATCGGGACACCCCGGTCTTAGCAAGAAACTGCAAGATTTGGGTCAGCCGCCAGAAAATCGGATGACATCCCCGTATTGCGCGGCTACAATCTGGGCGTGATGCATTCGCGCACCATATCGTTGACTCTCTTGGTCCTCCTGGCAGCTTGGCAATACGCCACCCTCGTCCACTTGCAGACCGTGGCGCACCGGATCTGCCGCCACGGACAGGTCGTTAGGGCCGACGGGCACGGTGCCGCCCATCACTCAGACAAATCGCAACAATCGGACGATGCTCATCACCACCACGGGAAAACCTGCGCGTTCCTCGACCAGCTGACCGCGGCGAGATCGCTGCCGAGCGTGGACACGCAACCCGTCATCGAGATCGAAGCGGCGGCCCATGCGATACCCGTCGACCCCATCGACTGCGAAGCGTCGGACCGCTATCGTTTTCGTCTCTCTCCCGCGCACTCCCCACCGCTCGCTTAGGCGAGACACCCCGTTCAATTGAGAATTATCCGCGCCTGTGCAAAGGCGCAAAGCTTTTTGGGAGGCATGTATGCGTTCTGTGGTGTGCGCAGCCTGGCTGCTGTTGATGTTATCCATACCCAAAATCGGCGACGGGGCAGAGGCTCCGCCGCTTTTGCAAACCCCGCCGGGGGATTCGGCCGAATCCCCCA
>JBNLED010000231.1:0-88793 GCA_050304755.1 Polyangia bacterium
CGATGAACATCATCATTGGGGAGAACAGTATAACAAAAAGCAGACTGAAAACGACGTCCATAGTCCGCTTTACTGCTCTTACCATGAGACGATTCATGATATAATTCCCCCTTCACTTTTTTGTGGTATTATATACGGGTACACATTAATAATGGCAACATGTTTTTTAGAGTTACCACCTTAGTAAAATGCGAGCTGACGTACCGCGATACCATCGGGTCGATGATCCGGCACGTATGTAATCGCCTGGAGAGCCAGGGGGAGGATTCCAGCTTCGGACACCAGGTCATCTCGGCATTCAACGAAGCTTTCAACAATCTTGTGAATCACGGTGGAAAGCAGGTCTCTACGAGAGAAGTGCTTGTAACGATCGCCGTCACGGATCTGCAGTTGATTATTGAGATGGATGATGACGCTGAGGGGTTTCACCCGCCGACCCAACTCCCGAAAATGAATGACCTGCGGGAGTCCGGCATGGGGCTTCTCATTATTCGTGAGTGTATGGACAAGCTCGATTATAAACGCCAGACGAAAAACGGCGTCAACTCATTGAGGATGGTGCGAAACCTGACCATAAGACCAGAGTATGTTTGAATTCACAAAAACCGTTGAAAATGAAGTTGTCGTTCTCGCGCTCAAAGGTCAACTGGATGCACTGACCGCCGGCAAGATCAAACCCTTTTTGGACAGCCTTCTCAATGGGGATGCCGTTCGGGTCGTATTTGATCTCAGTGAGCTCACTCTCCTCGACAGCTCCGGGGTCGGAGTCATCGTGTCCACCTTCAAGCGCAGCCGTGCCAAGGGGGGGGATACAAAGCTCGCCGCGATGCAGGGGCAGCCCCGGGAAGTGTTTAAAATACTCAATTTCATCAGATATATAGAAGTCTACAACACGGTGGACGAGGCAGTGGAAAAAATATCAAAAGAGTAGCGCCTCAGCTTCTTACCTTGAAATCCCAATAGGTCGGCGAGGAAAAACGCGTCAAGGTGCGCCAGCAGTGGCCGAACGGAGCCTTTGGCATCAGGAGCTGAACTGGACTGTTCATGAGTGATGGCAAAGGTTAGTACGGACGTTGATGGCGTGCATTGGCGCGAGCGCCAGCGGTTTGGGCCGTCTATCTATTGGGATTTCAAGGTGTTACTTTATCTCGATGGTCAGCAGACTCAAATCGTCATCGAACTGGTCACCGCCTCGAAAGGCCAACAGCTCTTTGTCTATCGAGGGGATGATTTCGTCAAAAGGCGCATCAGAGAGCTCTACTATCAATGACTCCAGCCGCTCGGATCCCCACATCGCGTTGGTACCGATCTGCTTGGTCTCGGTGATTCCGTCTGAATAGAGGAAAATGCGATCCCCTTTGGAAAGCTGAGTGGTGTGTTGTGTAAAATGGCAATCCGAAAAGACACCGATCGGAGTGTCCCCCTCTTTCAGGATGCTCTTCTCCCCATTGCGAACGATGACAGGTGAAGGATGCCCCGCGCGGACCCACCTCATGGTGAGATCCTTGCGATTGATGACGGCATAGAAAAGCGTGGCGTACATGTTCATGGGCGGTTCCATCTGAAACCGATTGTTGAGCGTGGAGACAACCTGAATGGGACTCTGATTCCAGTAAAACTGGGGCTTCGTCTCTAGAGACTCATTCACCTGCTGCCTCGGTAGGAGCATATGACCCAAGGTCACCGCGAAGAGGGCCGCCGCCACCTCGTGCCCCGAGACATCGATGGCGTACAGGCAGATGTAGTCGTCGTCCAGATCGATGACGTTGAAGAGGTCTCCTCCGATAATGGCGCACGGTCTGAACAACCAGTCGGTCTTGATGTTCTCATCGTCACGACGCTGGGGGAGCATGCTCCTCAAGGTCGTCGCCGCTTGCATGAGCCCCCTCTCGAGACGACCTTTTGCGGAGCGGTCGAGGGTGAGCACCCTCAACCCCGCTTCAATCCGCGCCCTCAGCTCTTCCGGCTGATAGGGTTTGGTGATGTAGTCGTCAGCACCGCTGTCGAAGCCTTGGACAATACTGCTCGTCGCCCTATCCTCACTACAGAGGATGAAATACACATACTCCTCCTGGGTGGGCGCCCTCAGCCGACGTCCGATCTCGACCCCGTCGATGTCGGGGGTGTTCCACTCGGAGATGACCATATCGAACCTATCGGTTTTCAACCTTTCGAGGGCTATCCGGGTGGTGGTGGCGGTGGTGCAATGATACCCCCAATTATTCACCATCTCGACCAGTCTGTTTCGATGGGCGTTATCATTATCTATAATCAGTATTTTCATCTGGTATACCTTCAATATCTCAATGTGACAGTAATAGACAATTTTTAATAAGTCAATGGATGTTCCCACAGAATCCTTATCGGAACGCGTCAAGCATTACTGTCAACAGCTGTTCATCACAACTGCTGGGGGCCTTAAAAAAGGCAACGCCTCAATTCAACAAGGTTAGATGGTAGTATATATCTAATCCTGCAGTATTGCTACAACTAATATTGCCCTCATCTGCTTGGATTCGAACAGTGGAACCGTCGGTTATTCCAATAAATTTGCTAAATACGGTTCGGATCAGGAGATGTCTGCCTTTGGTGTGACAGCATTCTTTTCCTCTTGGACGGTAAAGGACTTTCCGTTCCAGGCAATGGTGACGAGACTATAGCCCACCTCACGACCGAGGCGTTCGGAGCGGGAGACGACCTGGAGCTCGAGATCGGCGGGTGGGGTGCGACCCACATCAATCATCACGAGACCGGTCTCCTGCGAGATGACGTGATCGGAGACCGTATAGGCCTCTTCACCCATCTTCGGAAGCAGCTCGAGGTCGGACTGTAAATCCTCCCAAACCAGGAGAACGATGGTGGTCTCCGTGTCGAAAATCTGGGTCTGTTTGAGGCTTCTTTCGAGAGATCTCGACATCTTGTCGTTCTTTTCCGCGCGGGCCTTGGCCAACATCCTGGCGAGCCTTACCGCCGAGTGCAGCCTGGCGAACCGTCGGGGATCGGCGGGGCCGGGCTCGCCGTCACCCGAGGCCACCTTCCGCTCGATTCGCAGCGCCTCGTCGACCTTGCCCATGCCCGCCGCGGCCGCGGCCAACCGGAGAAACGCGATAGGGCTTTCATTGATCATGGCCACCAGGCTCGCATACTGGCGATAGGCGGCCTCGTACCACCCGTGCCGAAGAAAGATATCTCCGAGTCGCTGCCGCGCCGCCGGATCGTCGGCGTTGAACTCCACGAGCTCGGAGCAGGTGCGCCGGGCTTCCGCTTCCCGTCCGGCGCCCGCCTGGAGGTCACACAACATCTCCATCACCCGGGGACTCGCCAGATTGTCCCGCTTGAGCTTGGTGGCCTCTCGGATCGCCTCCTTGTCCATCCCGTTCTCAATCAGGAGCTCGATGAGCAGCTCCCGCCCTCTGGGATCATCCGGGTGCTCGACCGCCAGCTTCCGGAGGGTCTCGAGCCTTTTCATGGGATCCGTTATCGCAACGAGCCCGGCGCTGATGGAGGACCAGTCAGGCGTCCCGGCGATGAGGACCGCGGTCATCTCCGGGTCGAGGGCCCGCCGGAGGATGCGCTGTCGTAAGTATTTCTGAATTCGCGGGCTCTGAGAGAAATCGCGGAGCAGTTGCTGCACCGCCTCCCGGGTCCGCACCCGCCCCTCAATCAAGTCGAGCATCACCTTGCGATCCTGCCACCTGTCGAGCTCACACCGCTTCCCGGCCTCCATGAAGGTCTGGTACAGCTGGCTCGGGTCCGTCACCCGCGCCAGGCGATACCGCCACAGCATCCGGCGATGCCCCAACGATCGCCTCGAGGCGTCCGAGCAGATCCCCTTGTCGAAAATGGAACGCTCCTTCTCGATTCGAATCTCCGGCCTCTTGGCGATCTGCGCCATCTCCTGTTTGGCGTCGCCTCGCTTGACCGAACCGGCCAGCAGATCATCCAGCCCATTCGACGACTTCTTTGCAGATGAGCGTCTTCTCTTGGGTTTAGGGTCCGCAGCGCGCCGGTCCATCGCCGGTTCGGCCTCTTCGCCATCGTCCCCTGCCACCTTCAAACTTTCGGGGAGCACGACTCCTGGTGTATGATCTCCCTTGGCCTCCATCTCCGGCGGCGCTCCGGGGGGCCGGTCTTGTACCTGCGCCTCGACCACGGGGGCTCGCTCTTCGCTGTCGGTAGACCTGGCACACCCCGTGGCGGTGAGGGGCAGGGTGAGGAGCATGCCCCGGAGGTTCGTTGAGTCCCGCTTCTCGTCGGGCTGATAGCGGTTCTCCGAGAAACGATATCGGTCCCGACGACGGATCCCCTGCTCAATGTAGGCCTGGTCACTCTCAAGCACCAGAAACGAGCTGAACGGCGTCATCATGGCGTAGTTGAGCCCGAGGGAGATGATTCTCCCCCGGTTCCCCTCGAGCCCGTCCCCCATCAGCCGGGTGAGGTATTGCCGGGCCCAGATAACCGGGATGTAGCCATAGGTCCTTCCAGTCTCGATGGAGGGACTGTATGACTCTTTGATCGCAATCTCTCCGAGCTTCCCGGTAACCTTGATGATACCCGGCAGGGCATGGTGGGTGCGGGCCACAAGGATCATCTCGTCCCCCTTGGAGAGCTTGCTCGTTCGGGTGGTGAACACCTGGTCGAGCCCCTGACCTGCGTCAATCGTGAGATCGGTGATGGTGGGGGTCTTCAGCATGCCTACGAAATGGAGCGCCTCCTGAACCGTCTGCTCGGATTGGCTGATGGTGAAGCTGCGTCCTCCGCCGATTCGGGCCAACCGTTCCAGGAGGGGAATGTCGGCGTCCGCCCCCACCGCGATGGTGAAGAGCCTGGCCCGGGAGTCGCCCAGAGCGCGGCGAAGGCGATTCGAGAGCGCCTCCGAAGAAGTCTCCCCCACGGTGGCGAGCCCATCCCCCACATACACCACCGCGGGCTGGTCGGCGTCGTACAAGAGATCCAGAGCGCCGGAGAACATCTCACCGATATCCGTGGCGCCGGCGGACGGGATCTCGGAGAGCTTCTCCACCGCCTCCGAGACATTCGTCTCCGTGGCCTTGGCCAGCCCCTTCTTCGGATAGACCACCCGGGGGCTGAGGTCCGTGGACATCACCGCGAAGCGATCCCCCTCGGAGAGGGCCCGGAGGATGGCCTCCACCGCGTCCTGACGGATCTGCCGATCCGAATCGTCCCCGCCGGCGGAGGTGTCGAGCACCACCACCACGTCTCCGGGGATCTTTTTCAGGGACTCCCACGCCACCTCCGGCGAGTATCGTATCATGACGTAGTCCGCGGTCTCGTCCCCCGCCGAGTATCGCATCACGCGCAGGGGCTCCTGTTCCACCACCTTGGGAGCGAGCTCCAGGAGGAAGTCGGCCCTGGGCCGGAATCCGGATCGACGCATGGCGATTCTGCTGTGGTCCTGCTCCACCGTGGCGTCCTGTAGGGTCCGGATGTCGAAGTCCTTTCCGTCGTCCCCGAGCTCGACGGAGAGGGAGAACTCCTGGATGGCGACATCGCCGGCCGAGGCCAAGGGATAGGTGTACCGGTAGACCCCGTCCGCCAGCGGCAGGAGCTCGAAGTAGGAGAGCACCACCCGCCGCTCTCCGGCCGCGGGGACGGGATAGATTCTCGCGCGGAAGGTCCTGCCGTCCACCCATTCGAGTAGCGCCGGATCGAACGCCTTTCGCACGGCCTCCTCGTAGGCCGCCGCCGCCTGTTTGCGCTCCACCATCTCCCCCTCGACGAGGGCGCCGTTCACCTCCAGGGCGAACCGGTCGACAGAGGCCCCCTCGGGTACGGTGAACCAGTACCACCCCTCGAGGGGCTCGCCGCCGGGGTTGAAGAACCGCTGGTCGACAACCGTGTGGGCGATGCCGTCCCGGATGCCGATGCGGACGCTCTGGGCGGTGATCTGCAGCTCCCCCGGAGGCGCGCCGGGGCGCGAGCGATCAATGCCGTAGAGGTGACCGGAGGCCTTGCCCCCGATGCCCGCCGAGGTGGTGCGATCCGCCATCCCGCCCGTCCAGTCCTCCCAGAAGGCCACCGGCGCCGCTTCAAATGCCGCCGTTCCCTTGACTTCCACCTTCTCGCCGCTCTGGACCTCGGCCCGACCGCCGGGAGCGGCCACCACCGCGAGGCCGCGGGCAACATAGACTTGGACGCTCTGTCCGTCGACCTTGATATCGAGCCCCGCGTCCGATGCGCTCACGGTGACGTCCCCCGCCTTGAACCGTGCCATCTCCTCCTCGCCTTCGGGCACGTCCACCCAGAGCTCCCCGTTTTTCAATGTGATGGTCTCCCCTCCGATGGCGATATCGGTCCCGCCGCGGAGAAAGGTGCCGGCGCCGCTGGCGAGACGGATCAGGGCCCGTCCCCCCTCATCCACCGAGAGGGTCGCCTCCTCCGCCAACATGGCCCCGGTGATGAGCCGTTCCCGCCCCTCCTTGCTCACCTGCCAGACGTTCCCCGCGGCCAGCTCCACCTTCGATGTGAGCGCCCGGGTCTCCTCCGGCGGCGGTGGATCTTCACAGGACGATGCAACAAACACCAGAACGAACAGTATCGGAACACGCCTTCTCATGACTCCTCCTCCCGTCGATGTCGAATTGACCGACTAAAGTATACTCTGTTTTTCAACACAGAGTAGCTGCTGACTTCAGCGGTGATAAATACGCTCTGAAGGGAAAAAGGATCTACCGAGGTCGCCTATTCACACTCCTCGTCCCACATATCCACGATTGCGTCACAGCAGTCCTTGGAGGCGGGGCCCTTGACGATGGTGCAGGCGTTGTGCTCGGATTTGCACTCGTCCTTGTACTCCGAGTTGCATTTTTTGCAGATATCCTCCAGGTCGTCGCAGGCATCCTTGCAGCCGGCGGTCGAGACCGCCGTGAACGCGAGCACGACGCAGACAGCCATCCGGTATATGAGTCTCATGGTTTTTCCTCCTGGTTCGAAAATTATAGTTCTTGTAGAAAGGGTAGATCACCTAACTCGGTGGTGCAACGGGTCTCCTGATATTGGAACACCATCAAAAGTTAGGTCCGTTGTGTGTCGGCTGAGGTCTCGGGGGTTATTGGAGCTTGGCCTTCTCGGCGATCAGGAACTTGACTTCGCCGAGCTTGGCCTCGGCATCCTGGAGCCGCCGCTCCGTCTCCCGCAGGTCGTTGTCGGCCTTCTCCTCTGCGGCCTTGGCCTCCTCGACGGCCTGCTGGGATTCCGTGAGCTTCTCCTGCGCAGCCTTGTCTTTCTCTTTCGCTGAATCGAGTTGCTTCTTGGCCTGGTCCGCCTTCTTTCGGGCGGCATCGGCCTTCTTCTTTGACGCCGCGGCGGTCTTCTTGGCCTCGGCGAGGGACTTCTTGTGCTCCTTAACGGCATCCTTGTCGCTCTCGTCGACCTGTTCGGCCTCGACCCCGTCCAGCATTTCCTGGTCATACTTCGCGGTGTTCTCAAGATCCTCGGCGGTGGTGGCGGTGGTCTCGACCTTCTCCTCCAAAGGGGCGAGGGCATCGGATGCCTTGGTCGCCGCCTTTTCGTTTCGATAGAGGTCGCTCTCGGCCTTCTTCACCGCGGCCCCCGCCTTCTTCACCGCGGAATTCAGGCCCGCTACCTCCTTCTTCAGCGTGGCCATCTTCTCGGTGAGCACCGACTTCTGCTCATCGAGGGGCAGGCTGGTATCCACGAGGGGCTCCTCCTCGGGTTCCGGGGCCACCTCCTCGGCGGGTTCCGGAGCCGCTTCCTCGGCCGCGGGCTCCGGCTCGGCAACAGGCTCGGGTTCCGCGGTCTCCTCGGCCAGCGACTCCGGGGCGTCCGGTCCGGGGGCGGGCACGGCTGCCTGACCTCCGCCGCAGGCCGAAAATGCCAAGGCGCCTGTCATGAGTAATGAAAGTACGTATCGGGTCATTGATTACCTCCTTCGAGCAATTGTCCCAGAGGGTAATTTATAACACATTCAAGCCCTGATTCGTACCAATGATCAAGCAGTTCCGCTGCGACGGATCTCTTACAGCGGTGTTGACTTTCACTCAGCCAGCTCGGCGGATCTGGAGACGCCGTTGACCTCGAAGGTGAGGTTTCCGATGGTGACCCGACCGCTGGTGTTGTCATCGATCTCGGTTCCGATTTCGAACCGGGTGACCCAAAGATCAGGAGAGAACCCGGCGCTCACCAGCCAGTCGAGGAACGCCTTCACATCCACCCTGCCGGAGTAGCCGTTCCACGGTCCCCCCGATACCCGGAACTGGTAGTACCGCCATCCCTCGGCCCAGCTGTCGCTCTGATGACACAGGTTGTATTGCTGATCTCCGGAGGTCAGCCCCCCCTGCTGGTCGCACTCCCACCGTCCGGTCTCCCAGCCCCAGAAGGCCATGAGCTCTGCGTAGGCGCCCGGGTTGGGATCATCCACAGGGTGGCGTTCGCTGAACCACATCTCGAAGTTCACGTTCCATGCGCTCGCGTTCCAGAGCTCCACATTCAGGCTGTCGACCTGAACGCTGGCGGTCTGGATGTCGCGGATCTGAAGGGGGAGCAGGGTCGTCGAGGGGAACGGCGGAGAGGTCTGGAGGTGGCTTCCGATACCGAAGGGGTGGATCCCGAACTCCACCTCCGGATAGTCCGGCTTGGCCTTGTCGCCCCCGCAGACGCCCCGCTCGAACTGCCAGCCGAACGATCCGTCGTCATTGATGAAAATGCTCTGGGCGGTGCCGCACCCCAGCGCGTCCGAGCCCCACCGGTTGTTGATGAGCCGGAGATCCCCCATCTTGAAATAGGCCCCGGGCTCGCTGGAGGAGGCTCCGCGGGAGGCGTTGGGCTCGGTGCCGGTATCCGCCTGGGTATCCTCGGAGGTGTCGACATCTGAATCGGTATCCGCGTCGGAATCCGTGTCCGCGTCGGTATCGGTGTCCCCATCGCTGTCGGTATCCGTGTCACTGTCACCGTCCGAGTCGGCGTCGCCGTCCGAGTCGGCGTCACCATCGGCATCGGTATCCCCATCCATATCCCCATCGGTATCCCCGTCACCGTCAGCATCGCTGTCGGTATCCGTATCGCCATCGGCGTCGGCATCCCCGTCACCATCCGCATCGCTATCCGCGTCACTGTCCGTATCCGCGTCACTGTCCGTATCCGCATCGCTGTCCGTATCCCCGTCAGCATCGCTGTCCGAGTCACTATCGGCGTCCGTGTCGGCATCGGTATCCGTATCACTGTCCGTGTCGGCATCGGAGGCGCTGTCCACTCCAACACAAACATCGTCCTCGCACTGCAGCCCGATATCGCAGGTCCCAAGCTGGGTACAGGGGCACCCTTCCGTACCGCGGCAGCTCTCTTTTGGCTCCGCACATCCCAGAAGCAGCGCTAGTATCGACAAACCAATGAGTATTGTAGGTTTCAAGATATTGTCCTTGGTTATTGAGAGCCCGGTCGATTCTGACGCAGAACAGGATACAAGATCAACCCCTAATGCTTCGCGCCCCGATTTTGATGAGCGGAAGGTTTCTGAAGGCCTGATCCAGATCGATGCCGAACCCACCACGTAAATCACCAGAATATTTTCGACCTCACCGCTCCTCTGGTCGCGCATATCCGGGGGAATGATCGACTCGAGGTACACGTTGCCGCGGTATGAAGCTCGACCGATACTGGATCTACCCTCGCGTCCGCAATATCGGCCGCGTGATCCCCTATGTCTTTCTCGGGGCGCTCATCGGGGGCGCCTATGGCGCGGTCCACGACCAGCTCACTTATTCGGTCTCCCCCGAGTACTTCACCGCGTTCAAGTTCCACCAGTTTCACTTCGCAGATGTCGGCCTGTGTCCAGTCTCTTTGTGAGCATCATCGGGTTTCTCGCGACCTGGTGGGTGGGGGCCCTCGCAGGGTGGCTCCTCGCACGGATACGGTTCTACAGCGATGATTTGACAACAGCGAAGAGAGATATCCTGTGGGGATTCCTCGCACGGTCCTGGTGTAGAGGAGGAGTCTGTTGATGATTCTCGGGTTCTCCATAATGTCTCTGTTTGATACGCCGGGGCGATGCCCCGCATTCCCGACGGCTGGCGGCCGAGGGTGCGAGACATGCTCGCGGAGATAGACGCTGCCAGAGAGTTGGAGTGACGGTTCACAAAGTATCGGTGTCGGTATCCGAAACCGTCTCGGTATCGCCGTCGAAATCCCCCATCAGGTCGATACCGTACCGGGCGGCCCGCTCCAGGAGGGACGCCTCGAGCTTCAGGGTGCCGGCGGCGGTCTCCGGGGGGACCTCCAGGCTTCCCCACATCTCATCCGACGTCGCCTCCTTCGGGAGGAGGTTCGCGGCCAGGTAGTACTTCTCCCGGGGGGTGAAGAAGGTGAACGCCAGCCTAAGGGCGGGCAGGGCCTCGAGGAACTCCTCATCGGTGTACCCCATGAGCACGGCGTCCAGCACGTCGAGGAGGGCCTGCTGCCGCTGGACCGTCTCCCGGGCGAGGATGAAGAGCCCGGTGAGGTAGTCTCCCAGCTGGTCCGGCCGGCTGAAGTATCGCAGCCCCGCGGCGATGGGGCCGCTGTCCGAGACCCCCAGCTCCCACAGGGCCCCGGTGGCCGCCCCCCGGATCATCGGGTGCTGGTGCGAGTCGGCCTGCACCCTCGAGAGCACCCCCTCCAGATCGTTCTCGGACCACTCGGTGGCCTCCCGGCACCGCTCGAACACCCGCACCAGCCCGGCCACCCCCTCCGCGTAGGGCCGGGCCTTGGCTCCCGGGTTCCCGAGGCTCTCCAACAGCCACAGGGATCGCTCGAAGAGCGCTCCGATGAGGGGGAGCAACCGCTCCTTCCGCGCGAACTCGAGCACCCGGTCGTAGGCGTAGAGATAGAGCAGGTGGGAGAGGGCCTCCCCGGCCACCAGGAACTCCTCCGTGCGATGGGCGAGCCCCACGGCCCGGGCCATGAGCTCCGCGGCGTGCTCCCCGAGTCCCGCCAGGGCCGCGCGGATGAGCAGCCGGGCCACCGCCGCGAGGTCGGTGCCCGACTTCGCGATGGACTCCTTGAGCCGCCCAGAGCTCGCCGCGGCCAGGGTGGGGCCGTACACCGCCGCCTCGATCTGGCTCGACGCGTACTCCGGGTTCCAGGAGATCCGCCACCGCTCCCAGATGCGGTGGAGCCCCTCCCGGGCGGCCATGTCCGTGCCGTCGGTGCGGTTGAACCCGGCGATACCGAGGATGGCGAGCCGGTGCAGAATCCGGCTCCGCCGGCGGGGGGCCTCGTCCATGAGATCGAGCTCCAGGTCCCGAAACCCCTGGGTGGGCAGCAGATTGTGCCCGGTCAATTGTTGTTCGATATCATCCACCAGCGGGGGGCGCGCCGTGCCCTCGGCCAGGACACCCCGGGCCGTCCCCCGGAACACCTCGTCCACCGCGTCCAGCAGCGGGTGGTACCCCCCCCTCGCCACCTCGTCCTTGATGAGCGCGCTCCGCAGGCCGTCGATGATATCCCGGCGCCACACCTGTTGATGCCCTCTCAGGGCGGCGAGGGCGCGGGCCTCGATCTCCACGGCGATGAGATCAGCGGTGCTGACGGTCTGCTTCAGGCGGCGCAGCGCGTCCACCACGGCCCGGATGACCACATTGTGGGCGAGGGGCTCGCCCTTCTCCCGGTAGGTCCAGGCCGTGTCGTAGAACCCCGGCCCGGGCATGCCCGCCTGGTACCCCGTGAGGGCGTCGAGCCGTTCGTAGGAGTAGGGGGTGAGGGCGATCCCCGCCTCCCGTGCCTCCTCTGTCAAAGGTTCCAAGGATCCGGCATCCTCCGGCACGCCCTCTCTCAGCAACGCCTCGAGCCCGGTGACGTGGTACGCCCCGGTAACCACGAGCAGCGGCCCCTCGGTGGCGTCGAGGACCTCCCGGATTCGGGCCGCCATGAACGCCTCCCGGCGTCGATCCGAGGGCTTCGCCGGGTCGGTCTCGCGGGAGTGGGCCGAAAAGAGCGCCACCCGGTTCAGGAGCTCCCACGGCGGTCCGGGGGGATCCACCTCGAAGAGCTCGTCCCAGAGGGCGTCGAAGTCGTCCACCCCCAGCTCTTCGCAGAGGGCATCGATGTATCGGCTGCGTCGAAGCTGGGGCTCCGCGAAGGCATTGATGGTCTGGTCCTCTCCTTCGACTTCCTCCTCTTCCCGGAGGCGTCCCGCCCACGGGAGGTCGATGAAGCGGGCCGGCACCCCCAGCTCCCGCGCCGCCTCCAGGGCTTGCCACTCCGGGCTGTAGCGGCAGAAGGGATAGTAGGCCCCGGAGGTCGCGCCGTCCGCCTCCCGGATATAACTGTAGATGGCGATGGGAAGGCGGTGGGGGAGCGCCAGCTGGTCCATCTGGGGGGTGAAGTCGTGGGGCCCCTCGATCAGAATCTCACAGGGACGCAGGTCGCGGGCCGCCGCCCGCACCGCCAGGGCGCAGGCGGGGCTGTGGTGTCGGATCGGAACGAACGACACCCGATCCAGGCCGCTTTTCATGAGAGGTGGCGCTCCGCGTCGGCGAGCTCCTGCCACGCCCCATGTTTGCGCTTCCCGGCCACGCTACGGAGATAGTGCCTCAGCTTCTTGATATCATCCGCGGAGTCCTTGACGGCCGAGCCCACCATGTTGCCCACCAGGTGGCGGGCCTCCACCCGGCCGTCGTAGTAATAGTACGCCTGAATCCCCGCGGCGTAGGCCACGGAGATGGCCTCGGCGGTGCTCATAACCGTGCTGAGGGGCTCCATGGCCTTACCCTCCCGGGTCTTGGCGTTCCGAAGCTCGTGGAAGGCCGTCACCAGCACCTCGGTCTTGTCCGGGGGTAACGCAATGGGGATGCCGGCCCGGGAGAGCATCCGGGCGGTCTCCCGCTCCACCAGGGCGAGCTCCTCGGCCACGTCCGGGATGGGGTGGACGGTCTCGAAGTTGAAGCGCCGTTTCAGGGCCGCGCTCATCTCGTTGACCCCCTTGTCGAGGGTGTTGGCGGTGGCAATGAGGTTGAACCCCTGGGCGGCGTAGAGCACCCGGTGGTCGTCCTTGATCTCGGGAATGTGGAGGACCCGATCACTGAGGATGGAGAGCAGGGAGTCCTGGATCTCCATGGGGCAGCGGGTGATCTCCTCGAAGCGGACCAGCTTGCCCTCCTGCATCCCGCGGTACACCGGGGCGGGGACGAGGGCCTTCTGGGTGGGCCCCTCCGCGAGGAGGAGGGCGTAGTTCCACGAGTACTTGATCTGGTCCTCGCCGGTGCCGGAGGAGCCCTGGACCGTGAGGGTGGAGTCCCCGGAGATGGCGGCGGTGAGGAGCTCGCTCAGGTAGCTCTTGGCCGTCCCCGGGACCCCGATGAGCATCAGCCCCCGGTTGGTGGCGAGGGCCACGATGCAGCACTCGATGAAGCTCCGGTTCCCCACGAACTTGGGCTGGAGGCAGAGCTTCTCGTTGCCGAGCACGAAGTCCAGCACCGCCCTCGGGGAGAGCCGCCATCCGGGGGGCCTCGGGTTCTTCACGTCCGCCTTTCTCAACTGGTCCAGCTCCTCCGCGTAGAGCTGCTCCGCCGCGGGTCGCTGCAGATTCGGCGCCGGCGCGACCGACGGCGTTGCTTTCTTCCTGGCCATGACCGCCCCCTACTTGGCCTTGGCCTCGAGGACCTCCAGATCCCTGAGCACCTCGCTGATCACGATGGGGTCGACCTTCCCGAGGGGCAGGACCTCGTCCTTCTTGTGGCCCCAGCCATACCCCGAGGGCTCCCGCATCCCCTTGACAAAGATGGCGCCGGTCAGGGTGAGCTTCTCGTCCGGATCGATGTACCCCATGGCCACGCACCCCTCGTAAAAGACCACCGCCGTGACGCCCGCCGCGGGGAACTGTTTGGAGTGCTCGTCGAATCCGCCGCCGTCCATGGGCTCCCCCCGGATCCAGCCCATCTTCTCCAGGCCGAACACCAGCGTGGGGGAGGGCCAGCTGAGCTTGTGGAACCGCTTGAGGTCCTTCTCGGTCTTCTCCTTCGCCGTCAGCGTCAACACCGGCCGGCCGAGCTGCTCGAACGGCGGTATCAGCTCGTAGTCGCTGAGGAGCTCACCCCAGGTTTGCCGATCCTTGTCGCCGAGCAGCAGCGGGTGGACGACGCCGATGGAATCGTACCCGTCGATGGTAGTGGGCTCGTCGCTGCTGTCCGCGTAGTCCTGCTCCTCGGTGACCCGGAAGGTTCCCTTGAGCTTCCCCTTCTTGTCGAAGCCGCCGAACAGGAGCGGGCGACAGATGTGGGTCATGAGCGGGTGGCGGGCCAGGAGGAGCTCGAATTTGTCCACGGGCCAGCGGCGTCCCACCACCATGGCGTTCTCCAGCCGCAGGGCCTGGATCTTGGCCGTCTCCCGGATCTGTTTCTTGATGAGCTTCCACTCGCTCACCGCTTCGTTGGCTAGCGTCGCGTCGTCCTTGGCGCCGGGCTTGGGCAGGTTGTCTTTCACCTTGCCCTTCTCGTCCCGCACCTTGGGCTTCAGATCCGAGCCGAGCAGGAAGGTGAAGCTGCGGGGCCCGAAGTCGAAGACCCGCCGTCCCTTCTCGTCGAGACCGCAGTCCGGCACCAGGAGATCCTCCAGCTCCGCCTTGGAGATGCCCCGCTCCTTGGCGATGAGGTTCATCACCTCCATGGCGCGGGTCTTGATGCCCTTGAACTTCACCTTCTGGGAGATGCCGTTGAGCTGCATCAGGGCGGTCTCCGTGCCGATCCCCCGGAGCACCTCGAGCCCGGTCACCGCCCGCTGGTGCTGGGACTCGCCGGGCCACTGGCGGATCAGCGGGGTGAGCTTGAGGGCGCACTCGTCCCCTCCCAGGTGTCCCATGGCGAGGAGGGCCCACTTCTCCTTGGAGGGGGTCCCCTCCGCGAGCCACGCCTCGAAGAGCTTCCAGGCGAACTGCTCCAGCGACTTGGAATCGGCGTTGGCCTTGACGGCGGCGATCAGCGGGTTGGCGTCACCCACGGCGGTCGCCTTGAGGGCCTTGAACAGCAGGACGATTTGGTCCTCGTTGAGGCAGGCGTCCTTGACGATCACCGGCGGCAGCTCCTGCGGGACAATCCAGTCCACGGCCTTTCCCTTGGCGACCTTGGGGAACGCCTCGGTAAGATCGGCCACGGCCTTGTTCAGCCACGCCGGGGTGGTCTTCTCGGAGAACGGGTTCTCCGCCGGATCCGCGTAGTCGAGGACCTGCTCCTGGATGCGGCGTGCGGCCTCCTTGGGCGCGCCCTTGACGTAGTCGCGGAGTATCTGCTCATGGCCGAGCCGCTTCTGGATACGGAGCCACTCGACGGCCGGCGGGTTGCTCTCGGTCAAAGCGGCGCCGAGCCCCTCCACCGCGAAGACCAGGTTCTCCTGGAGCCATGTCTTCGCCGCCTTGCCCGCCTTGCACCCGGTGCTGAGCTCGATCATGGGCTCGGCCACGGCGGGATGCACCGTCTCGGCGAAGGTGGAGAGCAGCCACTCCGCCGTGTTCTTGTTGTTCTCCCCGCTGATGGACCAGACGATGTGGTCCAGCTCGTTCACGCCGGTGTGGGCGATCCACCCCTTGATGTAGTCGGGATACCGAAGCCGGAGCTTGAGCCGCCGCATTTGGAGGCTCACGAGCTCCGCGGTCCCCAGACCGAAGATGATCCGCTGGGGCGCGTGGTAGTGATCGGTCCACTCGTCGCCGGTGTATTTCTTGTCGTTCCAGCTCTCGATAATCGGCAGCAGCTCCTTCCCCATGCCCACGGCGCCGGCGACGATGAAGGCGCTCGGGACGTGGTACAAACTGTCGGGCCAGTTGACGATCGTGATGTCGGGTCGAAGCTTCTCCCGGACCGTCCCGAGCTGGTCCTCGGAGAGGTAGGGGACTACCTCGTGGAACCCGGCCGCCAGCTCGGCGATGCCGTTCGTTGAGGCGTATCTCGTGTTCTCCAGGAGGGCGACCTCGAGGAGCTCTTCGAGGGGCAGCAGGAAGTAGAGGGGAACCAAGCACCGGGGGTGGAGGTTCGATTTGAGAATCCGCTTCTTGATGTCCGAAAGGGAGAGCTTCCCCGTGTACTTCCCCTTGGCCAGGGTCGCTTTCATCGCCTTGACCTTCGCCCCCCGATCCTTGGGGGTGAGGGCCTCGAACCAGAAATGGGCCTCCTCCCGAGACATGGCCTCGGGCAGCGTGAAGCGGCTCCAGTCGGGGAGCTTCCAGTAGTCTGTCTGGACGAAGATCAACTGATCGAGCTCGGAGAGGCACTGCTCCAGCTCGAACGGCCGGGGCTCTGTGGGCGCGATGCGGCGGAGCTTCCGCCATGTGGCGAAGTGCTGATCCGCGAGGGTGAGCCCGAGATCCGCCTCGGGGTTCGGATCCACCTTCGGCGCCGCCGCCGTTACCGTTGCTGTCGGCGCCTCAGGGGCCTTCTTCGACCCGGCCTTTTTCGACTCGGCCTTGGGCTTCGCCGTCGTTGTCGCCTTCTTCACGGGCCCACCACCGCCCACCTCCTGGTACCCCTTCTTCACCTTGGAGGCGATGAGCTTCTCGACTTCCTGCGCCGCCTTCTCCTCGGTATCCGAAGACTTCGTCTTGGTCTGGCCGTCGGTTCCGATGCGTCCGTAGTGGACGGTGTAGGTAGTCCCCTCCTGGTCGATCTCCCAATACTTCTGAGACTTGTCGTCATGAAATTCGAATCTGCGCACGGCATCCTCCGTTGGTTGTGTTCGAAGCACCTAGTTATAAATCACTTGGCCGACGTCGGCCAGTTTCCGCATATTCACAAAATAGGTCACGGGGCCCAAAAAAGGGTGCTGTGATTAAAAGCTGATCTTAGAAAGTGTAGGAGGCCGACAAGGTGGCGAAATGATATTTCGAGTCGTAGTCGCCGCCGTTCACCGTGGCGGCCGGCTGGCCGGCGAAGTCGAGATCGCACTCCACCGGGTCGTTGTAGCCCGGGGCGGGGCAGGTGGTGCCCGGCGCCTGCTGGTACACCTTGCCCTCGGCCTCGGTGATGCTCAGGGGGATCTCGTAGACGAAATTGTAGGAGAGGGAGATATCCACCCCATAGAACTTGACCGACGCGCCCAGGGCCGCCCCCACCCGATGGTTGGAGAAGAAGTCGATGCTGGCGTACTCGGGTCGGGTGGCGGGGCTCTCGTACATCCCGCCGGCCCGCAGAATGAGCCGCTCGGGGAGCACGTTGAAGTCGCCCCCCAGCCGGACACTGTAGGTGTTCTTCCACTTCTTCGGGATATCGACCTTGTCCACCACCACGTTGATGCTGGTGCCCTCGACGACGGTCAGCAGATCCCGGGCGTTCAGAGAATACTTGTCCGTCATCGACCACGCCTCGAAAACAAAGTCCAACTCCACGTCGAACAGCGGCTTCTCTCCCTGTAAATGAATGTACCTCGCGCCGAACCGTCCAGTGGCCGGGAGGGTAAAGGCGAGGTCCACATCATTCGCGGGTCGGCCGTTCCGGGTGATGACGGGCTCCACATCGAACCCCGGCGCCGTCATCTCCACCTTCAGATCACAGTCCGCGTCAATCTGGGTGGGCGCCCGGCCGGAGAGCCCGAACTGCAGAAACGGAAGCGGCCGGTACCAGACCCCAAGGAGCCCGGAGACGCCGAAGTGGTCCGCCCCGGTAATGGTGCTCTTCATATGTGAGGAGCTGTAGACCGGATTGACCACGCCGTAGGTGTTGCCGTCTATCATCAGGCTCATCTTGATGGAGGCCGCGTCCACCCATTGGAGGCTGCCGCCGACACCGAAGATGTCCTGGTATTTCCAGGCGACGCTCAGGCTGTAGTAGAGGATCTTGACATCCCGATCGATCATCATGAATTTCTGCCCCGCCTTCCGCATCACGTTGGGACCATTGTCGTCCGGGAACTCCTGAACAGAGATCCCCGGAGGGGCATAGGCGCCGAGGGCGAAGGCCCAGCTCTCGAGGCCGAAGTTGGAGCCCGCGGCGATGACCGGGTTGAGGAGCTGCCACGGATGACCGTTCTCGACCCGGTCGAAGGTGACCAGCTGCCCGGACCGGACGCCGTCGTCCCGGGTGCTGATCTCGGGATCGGCGTCCCGGGTGGGGGCCCGGGTGAAGCGCTCGATGGCGTACCCGAACCGGTTGCTGAGGTAGAACTGGGTGCCGCCGATGAGGGTGAGGCCGGCGGGGTTGTACTCGATGGCGGTGAGGTCGTCCGACTTGGCGGCGAACGCGCCGGCCCGCCCCTCGGCCTGGGTTCCGAGGTCTCCGACAGTCATCCCGCCGGCCATTGTATCAGGAACGACCCCGATCTGGGTGATCGCCGCGATTGTCGTAATCACTGCCATGTTCAACGGATTCAATTTCATAGTCTCGTTCTCCCTAGATAATCACCCCGAGCCATAAACTTAGACCGTCCGGCCACAAAACGTCCAGTAACTTGTCCCACAAGATCGATTCAAGCGAACAGAAACCGTCTGTTCCAATATTGACCGTCTGTTTCATTGCTCTGAAGGGTAATTGCTGGTAAATGGTTGACTTTGGGTTGTGGCACTGCCTTTGCAAAACGTTGCTGCGGAATGTCGGCTACAGATACCAGAGTTTACCGGTCGGGCGGCTACATCGTTGTTTGCGTGCTTTTCGCGCTGACAAACGGCTGCTTTGTCCAGAGCGCCTGCTACAGTGACGCGGATTGTCCGGACAATCGCACCTGTGTCATCCCCCAGGGAGACAAGGGGGGAAGCTGCAAGCCCATGTGCTTCGAGGACAGGGAGTGCCGGGACGGGTACATCTGCGAGACCGTCACCCACCTGTGTCGGGCGGCCGAGTGTGCGGGGGATGCGGAGTGCCGGGAGGATTTCGAGTGTGTGAACGGTCGGTGTCGCCCTGTGGGAGATCTGCAGTGTCCGGAGGGGATGGTGCCTGTCGACGGTACGTTTTGCATCGATATTTTCGAAGCCTCCCGCCCGGATGCCACCTCCACAAAGGCCGGACAGGACGAATCCATGGCCATCTCGAAGGGCGGTGTGCTCCCATGGCAGGTAGAGAATAACGCGGAGGCCGATGCGGCGTGTCTCGCGGCGGACAAGCGCCTTTGTCGTGAGTCCGAATGGCAACAGGCCTGTATGGGCTCGGAAGGCACGAATTATTCTTATGGCGATGATTATGATCCTTTGAAATGTAATGGAATTGATACATTTTGTTTTTGTGATGCAGAGTCGTGTCAATCCGGTGATACCTGCCCGTTTCCCTATTGCTATCAGCAGTGCGGTGCCGCCTTTCATCTCGAGCCCACCGGGGCGTTTGGGGAGTGCACCAATGATTACGGAGTCTTCGACATCAACGGAAATGTCTGGGAGCACGTGCTCGGAGGCGATGATACACGAATTCGGGGAGGTGCGTACAACTGCGGTGACTCCAAGCGGCTGCACCGCTGTGACTACATCCCCGGCAGCTGGACGCCGTCGGCCCGGGGGTTCAGGTGCTGCGCGGAGGGGTGGGTCGACAAAGACGCCGGGGTGGATCGGTGACTCGCTACCCACTGCTTTGTGTCGTCATATCTCTGTTTTTGTGGGGCACTCCCGCCGCGGGCGAGCCCAATCCGTGCGATAAATCGTGTGATGCCGATATCGAATGCGAGCGGGACGTGACCGCTTGCCTCATTGAAGCGGATCGGGCACGGGACGCCGTGGAGCGACTCAAGCCCCTCGCGACGGAGAACCCCGACCCCGCATGGAAACGCCTCCTCGCCCGCGCCTATCTGGCGAACGACAATGCATTCTGGGCGGAGCGCACTCTACTCGGGGCCCTCGAGTCCCATCCCGACGACTGTGAGACGGTCTCCTGGTTGGTCTGGGTCTACCTCTCGACCGGGGATCTGGCCCTCGCCGAGGAGACCCTCGAAACGCCTGGATGTCCCACGACTCCGGAGGACGAGACCCGTTTCCATGTGCTGGCATTTCATATCGACCGCGCCAAGCAGAACGTCGAGGCCTCGGCCGCACATCTCGAGGCGATCGGCGATGCCGAGAGGGCCTATCCCGAGGATCGGTCCCTCTTCGACCAATACCACCGCCTGGAGAACCCCGGCTGGATCCAACCGCTCTCCTTCAAAGCGGACCTCCTCGGGGGATACACCTCCAATGCCCGCGCCGGATCGCCGGCGGACGCCACCACTGGTGGAACCAGCAGCGGGGTGTTCAAGCTCGATCTGTTCAGCCGTTTCACCCTGCCGGTATCCCGAAACCTCCGTCCCACCGTTGAAGGAAACCTGAAGGGGCACGGCATCACCGACCAAGAGGCCAGCGAGCTGAGCTACCTGGATCTCTCCCTCCGGCCGGGGATCTACTTCGGCGATCACCGCGCCCGGCTGCTCGCGGCCTACAAGGGCAACCTGCTCCTCATCAACCTGGACGACCGCCACCGATACTACGAATCTCATAGAGGAGAGCTGGAGCTCGACACCCACTTCGGGTTGCTCGTCTTCGCCGGGGCCGGGCGGCGCCTGTTTCACGAGGCCGGGCGGACGCGCACCGAGCTGGATGTCGGCGTTGGCGGTACGATCTCCGTAAACCATTATCTCAAGCTGCTGCTCGCCCTCACCGGCCGCCGCTACCTGGCGGTGGGCAGCCCGTATGATCAGGTGGGCGGGACGGCCCTCCTGGCGGGGATTCTGAGCTTCCGTCCGGGGATCCTGCTTCGGGTGGGGATGACCCCGATGGTCGACTACTACCCGACCTCCGGCGGCGGGCGGGGGGTCGAGGCCTTCGGCAGCGAGGAGAAGCGCCTCGACGTGCTGGTGAAGCAGTTCGAGGAGGTCTGGAGCCCGGCGGTCAAGGGGGTCCGCTTCGGGCTGCGTTACGAATTCTCGTGGCGGGAGTCCAACGCCGACCGGGCGGACAACAACTACGACTACACGGAGCACCGGGCGCTCCTGGGGGTCCGCTGGTCCCTCGACCTCAACCCCTTCGCGCCCAAGGAGGTCTCGAGAAAGGGACACATTCCCCTCCCCTACGGCGTCGATAGCGGCGAGGGATCCAACGAGGAGCGGATTCAGGATCTGCTCCGGCAGGACGAGGCCGCGCGGGCGGGCTCGGCGTGTGTGGACTGATGGCAGGAGAATCTCGAAATCCCATAAGAGGAAAGAGCCGACCGGTTATTATCGTCATTCGGGACGCCGCCATCGTCGCGGTCGCCTCGACGGTGGTCGGCCTGGTGGTGAACGGCTTCCATCCGGAGAAGATTCCCTATTTCGCCGGCGAGGCCTACCAGATACTGGTCCCCTGTCCGGAGCCCGGCGGAGAGGTGACCCCCCTCGAGGCGACGGATCCCGTCATCGCGCAAAAAGATTCGTTCATCGTGGATGCGCGGTTGAAGGAGGATTTCGCGAAGTGGCGGTTTCGGGAGGCCCGGAACCTGACCTATGATTACCTGGACCCCACCCCCAAGGAGGCCATCGAGGATCTGGCCAGGGCCATCGCCTCGAGCCGCGCGAAGCGGGTGGTGGTCTACGGTGACGGAGAGCTGCCGGACACCGGCGAGCAGCTGGGCAAGGAGATCGCCGCCAACGGCATCAAAAACGTCTTCTTTGTCAGAGGCGGCGTCAAGGCGCTCCGCGGCGAGCCCGTCAAGGGAGATGAAAGATGAAGATGAAAGCGCTCCTCTCGTGGCCCGGACACGCGTTCCTCGCCCTTCCGATGCGCTGGTATCTGGGGTATGTGTTCATCGCCGCCTGCCTCCACAAAATCGCCCACCCCGGAATGTTCGCCGTGGATGTGGCCACGTATGATATCCTTCCCCTCGCCCTCATTAACCTCATGGCGCTGATCCTGCCCTGGATGGAGCTCTTCACCGGCGTGATGCTCGTCGTGGGATTCCGGGTTCGCGCCGCGGCGCTGCTCGTCCTCGGCATGATGGTCATGTTCATCGTGGCGTTGGCCCTCGCGCTCCACGCCGGGCTCGACATGTCCTGCGGCTGCTTCGCCTCCCAGGGGGCCCAGGGGGAGGATGCCATCTCGATAGAGACCGTCTTTCGGGATCTCGGGTGGCTGGGGTTGTCCCTGTACATCCTCATTTTCGATGGAAGCTCTCTCGGGGTAGATCGTCTATCGCAGAAAAGGAGGAAAGCCCATGTATAGAAAACCGCTTCTCACCGTGTTGGTTATAACCGCGGCCTGGCTCGAATCGACGGCGGCGATCGCCCAGACCCCCACCTGCGACAAGCTGCCGAAAGACAAGAAGGCGGTGGCCGAGGCGTTGCTCGATTCCCAGCACCCCTATGATTGCTGCGATGACACCATCTCGGCCTGCCTCAAAAAAAAGCCGGTCTGTGCCCTGGCATACCGGTTGGCCGAGAACATCTGTCGCCGGGTCAAGGAGGGACAGGACCCACAGAAAATCACCCGCGGGCTCTCCCGGCGGGCCCGAAGCATGATGCCCCAGAAGAAGGTGACCATCGATCTGACGAACGCATCGATGGCGGGGGACACCAAGTCTCCGATCACCGTGGTGGAGTACGCCTGCGCCCGGTGCCCCTACTGTGCCAAGCTGACCCCGAAGATGTATGAGGAGGTCACTAACGGCCGGCTCAAGGACAAGGTCAAGCTCTACTTCAAGACCTTCCCCATTCGGAGCCATGAGTACTCAAAGGAGAGCGGGCTCGCCTATATCGCCGCCGCCAAGCTCGGCAAGTTCTGGGAGTACCTGCTCTATTCATATGAGCACTTCGATGACTATTGTATATTGAAGCAGTCGGAGTGGGCCGAGCTCGTGGGGATGGATCGGGCCGCCTTCGAGGCCGCGGTCGCGGATCCCGTAACTCGAACCCTGCTCGTGGAAAGTAAGAAAGAGGGGATTGTCAACAAGGTGGAGGCCACCCCGACCTTCTTCATCAACGGCAGGAAATACTCGGGAGATATGAACATCGACGAGCTGGTGGATGTGTTGGAAGAGGCCTATGAAAAGGCGACCGGCAAGCAGCATCGATAGATCACGGTACATCCCCCACCTGGGTTTCAAGGAGTGAAAAATGAAGTCGAAAATGGTCGGGATCATAATGGTTTGCCTCTGGGGCACGGTCACCGCCTGTACCCAGGTCGATAAAGAGGAGGAGGAAGCGAGAGCCCCCCTGGAGACCTTCTCCACAATTGATACGACCACTGCCTCCAGTACAAATGATGAGCCTTCCACGGATTCCGGGTCGGGGGGAAACCAGTGCATCGAGGTAACTACAGACAGCGCTTCGGATATCCCAACCGAGGATCCGAACGATACCGACACCGGTGGAGATGGGGATGCTGACACCGATACCGACGGAGACGCTGACACCGACGGAGACACCGATGCCGACGGAGACACCGATGCTGATGGAGATGCTGATGCCGATGGAGATGCTGATACCGACGGAGACGCTGACACTGATGGCGACACTGACGTTGATGGCGACACGGATACGGATGGCGACGGCGATTCCGACGCCGATTCCGACACCGATTCGGATACAGAGGTCGATTCCGACACCGTGAAGATCCCCTGCCCGGATGACATGGTCATCGTCTCATATGATGCTGATGCTGGGTTGTCCCCGTCGTTTTGCATCGATCGCTATGAAGCCTCCCGTCAGGACGCGGATGAGACCTCGGCTGGATCCGACGACTCGGTCGCCCTCTCCCGAGAGGGGGTGATCCCGTGGGTGGAGAATCCCATGTCCGGGGAGGCCCTTCTCCGCTTCGAAGCGGCCTGCAATGCGGCGGGAAAGAGGCTCTGCACCTCGGACGAGTGGTTCACCTCCTGCACGGGTCCGAACCGTACCCAATATGTCTTCGGAGATGATTTTGATGAAGAGGTCTGTAATTGTGTGGACACCTTCTGTGACGACTATTGCACCAATAACGACATCTCGGTTGAAGCGTGTAACCTCTCCTCGAACTGCGGTTACTATTGCGGAACGGCGGAAGAGAGTGTGGAATGCTACCGCGTCATGCCGACCGGGAGCTTTCCGGACTGCACCAATGAGTACGGAACCTTCGATGTAAATGGAAACCTCTGGGAGGTGGTCCCCTCCGAGGGGGATCCGCGGGGATACGAGGTTCGGGGAGGCGCCTTCAATTGCGCTTCTGCCTCCGTGAGGCTCAGATGTACCACCAACGCCGATTGGAACGGACTTTATGCTGGATTTAGATGTTGTAAAAATGTGATGGAAAACTAGGTATCAAATGAGACGCACAATATTTATATTATCTATAATAACAATGGGTTGTGGTGGAACATCGAATCATTCGGGGACAACGGGTGATTCCGGAGAAGTCGGAGATGGTGGTGTCGATGGAAGCATTGCCGCCACGCAAACGGATCTGCCGTCCTGGCCCGAGGGCAAGTACATCTCCATAGAGGCATTGTACCAACGGGTTCAGACAGGAGACCCAGAGATGGTGCTCCTCAATGTCTCTGATGAGGAGTTCTACGAGATGGGTCATATCGCCGATTCCCTCAAGATTCCCTGGGACCTTCTGGAGACTCGCCTCGATGAGGTGGACCGAAGCCGACATATCGTCATATATTGTCGTCGAGGGGTTCGGAGTGAATCCGCATACGAGACCCTCACTGATGCGGGGTATTCGCTGATATGGGTGATGGAAGGCGGATTGGAGCAGTGGATAGCCGCCGGGTATCCTACTGTTTCGGATTGAGGAGACTTCGTGTTCCGCTGTTTCATATGTTTCACTTGTGGAACTCCGTGTTTCATTTATGGTTGTTCTCGAATTCTGTAAAAATCAGTAACCATTCGGATAAACTTCCGTTTTACGTAATGGCATTACATTTGCGTGCAGCGAAGCAGGTGTCAATGTTTCACGGAAGGAATTGACATGAATTTCAAAACGCTCTTTCCCATGATTTTCGATAGCATCAACGAGGGGGTATTCACCGTAGACGAGGGGTTTCGCATCACCTCCTTCAACGCGGCGGCCGAACGTATCACCGGCCGATCTCGAGAGGAGGCCGTCGGGCGGAAATGCTTCGAAGTGTTCCGCGCGAGTATCTGTCAAAGTGGCTGTGCCCTTCGTCAGACCCTCCAGAACAGAGAGCCCCAGCAGGATGTCCGGGTGGATATTCTAAATGAGGAGATGGCCCGAATCCCCATCACCGTCTCCACTTCGGTTTTGAGGAATCAGGAAGGCCACATTATCGGCGGCGTCGAGATCTTCCGGGATGTCACCGAGGTGGAGCAACTCAGGGACCAGCTGGCCAATCGGCATCGTTTCATGGATATCATCGGGGAGAGCCAGGCCATGCAGGAGATCTTCAGCCTCATCCCCCAGATCGCCGAGTCCGATGTATCGGTGCTGGTTACCGGAAAGAGCGGCACGGGAAAAGAGCTGGTAGCCCAGGCGATACACGATCTCTCTCCCAGACAGTCCAAACCGTTTATCCGTGTCAACTGTGGCGCCCTCCCCGATACGCTCCTCGAATCCGAGCTCTTCGGATATATGAAGGGGGCCTTCACAGGAGCTGCAACGGACAAGTTGGGGCGTTTTCAACAGGCCGACGGCGGAACCCTTTTCCTCGATGAGATCGGTGATGTCTCTCCCGCCTTCCAGGTCAAGCTGCTTCGCGCGCTTGAAGAGGGGGAGATTCAGCCTCTGGGCGGTACCAGGACAATAGAGGTGAATGTCCGGCTCATCGCCGCGACCAACAAGGATCTGGAGCAGATGGTCCGAGAGGGGACCTTCAGGGAGGACCTCTACTACCGAATTCGAGTGGTCCCCATCGCCCTGCCTCCCCTCTCTCTTCGACAAAAGGACATCCCCCTCCTCGTGGCGCACTTCATCAAGCTCCACGCCGCCAAGACCGGCAAGACCGCCCCCAGGATTACACGAAAGGCCATGCAGATTCTCTATGACTATGAGTATCCCGGGAATGTCCGTGAGCTTCGCAACATTTTGGAGCGGGCGTTCGTCTTGTCGGGAGATGATATCATCGACGTCCAGCATCTACCGCCGGAGGCGGTTGAGTCGGTTCAATGTGGGGGAGCGCCGCGATCCGGTCGAATCCGTCCCTCGGACAGGCGTATTCAGGATGCACCGATTCCCGAGCGTCGGGATCAGGAGCGTCCCGAGGTGAGGAGGCTCCTCGCCATCCTGGAGGAGAACGGCTGGAACCGGAGCGCCACCGCCAGCGCGCTCGGTATGGGACGCACGACCTTGTGGCGTCGTATGAAGGAATACGGGCTGTTGTTCCGAAATTGAACCTCTGGTTTCAATCCGGGGGGATGGCTGAGGCTGGATTATTGAAAACCTAAATAATTACTTCGAGTTGGTTTTCTGGCATCCCAATTGCTGCGGTGTTGACAGAGGAGGAGAAACATGCGAGCAGCCGTACCGATGTTTAACGAGGACATTGCCCCCAGATTCGGATTCGCCGACAGATTTCTCGTCGGCGATATCGACAACCATCAGCTGGTGAGTTGTGAAGAGGTGTGTCTCGAGAGTCGAGGATGGCCCCATCGCCTTGAGGAGATTCGAAATCTGGGAATAGAAACGCTTCTGTGCTGCGGCTTCAACCGACAATTCATTCCGCTGAGTGAAACCCTGGGGATTCGAGTTATCACGGGACTGTCGGGAACCGGGCGGGAGGTGTTGGAACGGTTCGCCCAGGGAGCGGTGATGACGCCGAATCGCGGGTGCGCGCGATCCGGGCGGGGTGGAGGCCGGGGACGAGGCAACGGCTCGGGCCGTGGAAAAGGAAGATGTCAGCAGTAACGATTACCACCCTGGTCGAGAACACGGCCACCTTCGGATATCTCGGGGAGTGGGGACTCAGTATGCTGGTGTCCCTCGAAGGACACTCCTTTCTCTACGATACCGGCATGGGCAAGACCATTATCCACAACGCCGAGATGCTGAAGGCGGACCTCAGGAAGGTGTCCGCCATCATTCTCAGCCACGGGCATGTCGATCACACCGGCGGGCTCAGCCGAGTGCTCTCCCGATACGGGCAGAAACCGGTGCTCGCCCATCCCGAAATCTGGCAGCCGAAGTGGAGCGTCCGTTCCGATCAATCCGTCCGGGATATCGGCATGCCTTTTTCAAAGGTGGACCTCGAGGAGATGGGCGCCGTATTCACCGATATTACGGAGCCCACGATGATATTCGACAACGTGTTTCTATCCGGCGAGGTGCCCCTCGTCACGGATTTCGAGAGGGTGGACAAGGGGCTCTTTTCAGGGGCGGAGGAGGATCGGAGTCCCGATGAAATGCCCGATGACCTCTCCATGGCCATCAAGACCTCGCAGGGCCTCGTCATCCTTCTCGGTTGCGCCCACCGAGGGCCCATCAACACGATTCGGCATCTCATCGCGGTCACCGGAGAGACGCGGGTCCACGCGGTGGTGGGAGGTCTCCATCTCGGACACGCTTCGGATCGGCGCATCGACAAGACAATAGAGAGCTTGGAGGAAATCGGTATCGATATCCTCGCCTGCTCCCACTGCACCGGGTTCAGGGCCATGGTCCGACTGGCGGAGGCCTTTCCCAGGAAGGTTGTCAACAACAACGCGGGGAGCGTGCTGAGCCTGGTGTGATCATCTCCGCTTGTCGGAGAGGTTGGGGGGTGAGGCTCTTTTATAAATCGATCAATTTCAATCCGAAGCGGTCTATGACTCGATGCTCCCCTCATCGGTATCAGTGGGCCTCGGGTAGAGCTGGACGCGGCAGTCGGGACAGATGGAGTGGCTGAACATGGCCTCCGAGTGCTCGACGATGTAGGACTCGATTTGACGCCAGTATCCCCGGTCGTCCCGTATCTTCTTGCAGGACGCGCAGATGGGGAGCAGCCCGTTGAGCTTCCGGATCTCCCGCAGGGCCTCCTTCAGCTTCTCCTTCTCCTGCTTGAGCAGCTCCCGGGCGCGTTTCTTCTCGGTGATGTCCCGCCACGCGGAACGGCTGTAGAGGATCTCGCCGGCCTCGTTTCGAACCGCGGTGACCGACAGACTCACGTCGATGGTGCTGCCGTCCTTTCGCATCAACTGAAGCTCGGTATCCGCCACCTCTCCGTTGGTCATGAACATTTGGAAGGAGGCGCGCACCTCGGGCATGCAGTCCGAATGGTAGAGATCGAAGATCGGGCGCCCGACGATCTCCTCCTTGGTGTATCCCAGCTTTCGCGCGCAGGTGGCGTTACACTGTCGAATGATCGCCGTGTAGGCATCCACCGAGACGTACATGTCCGGTGCGTTGTCGTATAAATCCGTGTAGCGCCTCACACTCTCGGTGAGCATCGATTCCGTGACCTTCTGCTCGGAGATATCCCGCACCTCCATCACCCAGGCGCCCTGACCGACGCCCGCGACCGGCCTCCCACGGAGCTCGGCGAAGAACCGGCTGCCGTCCCTCCGCACCCCTATCGCGGTTTCGACAAACCCCTCCTCGGCCCTGATATAACGGAGCGCCTGGTCGAAAACCCGAGTGTTCGAAGAGGCGGTCAGCCGCTCGAGGTCCATCTCCAACAACTCGATCCGGGAATACCCATACATCTCACAGAATGTATGGTTCATTTCCAGGATCCTCGGGCTCGTATCGACGATGGCGATACCGATGCTCACGAGGTCCAACACCCCCGTTGGATCACTACTGATGTTTAGAGTTTTCACAGTCTCCCCCCCAAGAGAATATATCGCTGCTTTTCAGCGAGACAAGCCGGCCGGATTCTTTTTTACCGATGGTTCTTTTCAAAAGGTGCCGCCCACTCCGACGATTCCCCCCGCGGCCCCATCGGGGCCTATCACCGGGGCCAGCACCGGCGCGAGGCTCGCCACGTGTCGCCCCTCCAGAGCGCCGACCGATGAGAGGGCTTGCCGCCTTGAGATGAGGGCGTCCGTGGCGAAGAAGATGACCGAGAGGGCGCCGATTCCCGTGGTGAGGCCGATCTGCCACGGCATCACCTCCAACTCGGCGGCGCCGAGGCCAATGAGGGCGAAGGCATTGACCAGGGAGAGACCGTAGCTGATCCACCCGCCGACCCGAAGGCCGACGGATCCCCGGACGAACCCGGCCCGCCTCGCGGATTTGCCCGCGCCGAAGGTCACCGGCGCCATCACCGCGATGAACAAGGTGGTGACCCCCCCGAGGGGGAGGGCCGGCAGCTGCTCGTCGCTGGTGGCCGCCGAGGCTGCCCCCAACCCGACGATGGGGGCGACGCTGACGAACCCGGCGATGGCGCCGCCCAGCGCCCAGCCAGCCGAGCCGGATCCCGGGCTTGTCGCGCTCCCCTCGGACATCATGACGGGATCCTGACACACCCCCTGACGGCAGACCCAGTGCCCCGCGCAGTCCGTATCCCTGACACACCCCACCGCGGCGGGTTGCGCGGGCTGCGGTTGCGGTTGCACAGGTAGCGGTTGCGCGGCGGGCTGCGGTTGCACAGGCTGCGGTTGTGTGGGCTGCGGTTGTTGTGCCCAGGCGGTGTTGACAACGAAGACGACCAGACCGGTTCTCAACCCCACAATACGTTTCATGGTACCTCCCTTATATTTTTAATGATTATAGCCTACCTGGCTGGTTTTCAAAACGCGACATTCTACACTGCGGTTGCGCCCGCATATCCGATCCGTCAAGGAGGTATCGAGGGACTCAATGATACGCCTTTTTTCTGTTGACATTTGGCGTTCGAGAAAACATTTTAAAAGCATGTTTGGTTTGACCGATCAGGACAGTCGCTGGCGTTTTTGGCGCACCCGATGCTTCCGAGGCGGCCCTTTGTGCACGTGATCGCTCGACTGTTTTGTAACACAAAGAACCCGCCTCATCTGGCGGGTTTTTTTTTGACAGGAACAGGAAATGATACTCAACACCATTATAAAAGAGGTCCCCTTCATCGGGGATCCCCTCTGGGTCTACGAGACCCTCGCGGAGAAGAAGCCCCACACTGTGCTCTTCGAGTCTCCCATCGGCGCGGGCCGCCGGGCGGAGAAGAGTATCGTGTTTCCCAAGAACGCGATCTGCATCAAGGCCAGGGACAGGGTTGTCTCCCTCGAGGCGCTCACTGACAACGGAGGCCTTGCCCTCGAGACGATCGCTCCAACGCTCAAAGAGGCCGCTTTGGAAGCGACCACCGTCGAGAAGAGGCTCGAGGTACGCTTTCCGGATCGGTTGGTCATGGGATCGGATCGGGAGCGCATCATGGCGCCGTCCCCGATCGACGCGCTCCGCATCCTGAGCGCCCGTTGGGAGATGCCGAAGGGGACCCTGCCGCTCCACCTCCCCGGCATCTTCTCATACGACTTTCTCGAGCAGCTCGAAGCTCTGCCGGAGGCCAAGTCGGATCACCTGCAATTCCCGGACTTCGTCTTCTGGCTTCCGGAGCAGGCGGTGCTCATCAACCACCAGAAGCAGATCGCCCGGATCGTCATCTTCTGTTTTGAACCGGATGAGGCGGTTATACGGTCGGCGACGCAGGAGCTGAACCGATTGGCCGAAGTAGTGGCCACCTGCAAAGAACCGAGGAAACATCCGAGCCCGCCGCCGCTGAGCGTCGGAAGGCGCGACAACGTGACGGACGATGTCTCCACGGACCTGGATGACGCGGCCTACGCGGATATCGTCCGGGTGATGAAGGAACACATCGTCGCCGGGGATGTGTTCCAAATCGTCCCCTCAAGAACCTTCAGCACCCCTTGTCCGAGCGCCCGGGACGCCTACCAGGTGCTTCGAAAGCTCAACCCGAGCCCCTATCTCTTCTTTGTTCGCGGGGACGACTTCGAGCTCTTCGGCGCCTCCCCCGAGGCATTCGTCCGGGTCCTGGGGGATCCCAAGACCGTCGAGATCCACCCCATCGCCGGGACCCGGCCAAGGGGCCGTCTGGACACCGGGGCGGTGGACCATGACCTCGACAACCGCCTGGAGGCGGATCTCCGGTTGGACAAGAAGGAGCTCGCCGAACACATGATGTTGGTGGATCTGGCGCGGAACGACGTGGCCCGCATCAGCCGGTCCGGCACCCGACGGGTGAAGCGGCTCTCAGAGGTGGAGCGGTACTCTCATGTGATGCACCTCGTCTCGGTGATCGAAGGTGAGCTCGAGGAGTCCCTCGATGCGCTCCACGCCTACCTCGCCTCCATGAACATGGGGACTCTGGTGGGCGCCCCCAAAATCGAAGCCGCCAAGCTTCTCAGAAAATATGAGGCCGACAAGCGGGGCCCGTACGGGGGCGCCGTTGGCTTCATGACCTCGGACGGCGCTATGGAGACCGCCATCATCATCCGCTCCGCCATCGTTCGTGACGGGACGGCACACGTCCGCGCCGGCGCGGGTATCGTATATGACTCCGATCCCATGTCAGAAGCGGTGGAGACCAGCAACAAGGCCGGAGCCGTCCTGAAGGCCATCCGGCTGGCCAAGGGAGGTGAGTGATGTCCCTCAATATCCTGTTCATCGATAACTTTGATTCTTTTGTCTTTAATCTTGTGGATGAGTTTGAGCGATACGGCTCCACAGTAGAGGTCTGGCGGAACGATATTCCGGTGGAAAAGGCCCTCTCCATAGCCCAGGCCATGCCCTCCCCCCGGCTGGTGGTGCTCTCCCCCGGACCCGGTACCCCGGAGTCCGCGGGGAACAACATGGGTATCATAAGGGATTCGGCTCCCGATCTGCCCCTCTTCGGTGTCTGCCTCGGGTATCAGTCCATGATACAAGCCTTTGGTGGTGTCGTGGGGGGCGCGCCGGAAATCGTCCACGGCAAGCCGAGCCAGATCGAGCATGACGGTACGGGAATTTTCAAGAACCTGCCCTCTCCGATGACCGCGGGCCGCTACCACTCGCTGATGGGGAGGACCATTCCGGAGGTCTTTCGGGTCACCGCCCGCTTCGGCGACATCGTGATGGGAATCGAGCATCGGGAGCGGAAAGTGATGGGGGTGCAGTTCCATCCGGAATCAATCCTCACCCCTTACGGCGGATTGATGATAAAAAACGTCATCAAGTGGGCCGGCGGCAAAGAGACCGGTCAGGAGAAAAGATAACGGGAGGTAGAGATGAGCTCTTATCTGGACGATATTTGTCAGGGGCGAAGCCTCACGAAGGCGGAGACCAAGGCCCGGTTCGACGCGCTGGTGGGCGGGGAGATGGATCCTGTAGAGATCGCGGCGCTGCTCATCGCCCTGAAGGCCAAGGGGGAGGCGCCGGAGGAGATCGCCGGAGCCGCCGAGTCCATGCGGGGTTCCGCCGCGCCCTTTCCCCGGCCGGACTATCTCTTCGCCGACACCTGCGGCACCGGGGGGGACATGAGCCAGACCATCAATATCTCCACCGCCGTGGCCATCATCGCCGCGGAGATGGGGATCCCCATCGCCAAGCACGGCAACCGGTCCATCTCCTCGAAGTGTGGCTCCGCGGACGTGCTGGAGCGGTCCGGGGTGAAAATCGACGCGGACACCCAGGTGGCCCGGCGCTGCCTCGATGAGGTCGGCATCTGCTTCCTCTTCGCGCCCAAGTACCACCCGGGGATGCGGTTCGCCATGCCGGTGCGCCAGAAGCTGAAGACCCGCACGGTATTCAATATCCTGGGGCCCCTCGCCAACCCGGCCCGCCCGGACGTACAGATCATGGGGGTCTTCGATCCCGCCCTGGTGGCGCCCATCGCCGACACCCTCAACATGCTGGGGCTGAAGTCCGCGCTGGTGGTGCACGGCGCCGGCCTGGACGAGATCGCGCTCCACGGTCCCACCACCGCGGCGCTCGTGAAGGACGGCGCCGTCGAGCGTTTGGAGATCACCCCCGCGGCGGCCGGCCTCAGCCCCTGCGCCGTCGAGGAGTTGAAGGGGGGCACACCGGAGGAGAACACCGAAATATTGAAGCGCCTGCTCGAGGGCAAGGGCGAGAGGGCCCACACCGAGGCCGCCGCCATCAACGCCGGGGCGCTGGCGTGGATCTTCGGCAAGGCCGGCGATCTCAAGACCGGCGCGGCGCTGGCCATCGACACCATCCGAGGCGGAAAGTGCAGGGATCGCCTGACCGCGTGGGCGGAGGCATCGCATGGCGCTTGATCGAATCATCTCCCACAAGCGGGAGGAGGTGGCGCGCCGGAAACGGGATCTGCCCCTCGACCGGTTCGCGGCCGACCTCCCGCCCTCGACGCGGAGCCTGGCCGCGGCGCTCCGAAAGCCCCGGACGGGGTTCATCATGGAGTGCAAGAAGGCCTCCCCGTCGAGGGGATTGATTCGTCCCGATTTCGATGTGGCGGCCATCGCCGAGGTTTATGCGCGCTACGCGGACGCCATCTCGGTGCTGGCGGACGAGCGGTTCTTCCAGGGGCGCCTCGAATACATCCGAACCGTCAGCGAGACCGTGGACCTGCCCGTGCTCTGCAAGGACTTCACCCTGGAGCCCTACCAGGTGTACGAGGCGCGGCGGTTCGGCGCGGACGCGGTGCTGCTGATGATGTCCGTTCTGGAGGATGACATGTACCGCCGCTGCAAGGCGGCCGCCGATTCCCTGGGCATAGATGCCCTCACGGAGGTCCACGACGAGGCGGAGCTGGAGCGGGCGCTCTTACTCGGCGCCGAGATCATCGGGATCAACAACCGGAACCTCAAGACGCTGTCGGTCGACCTCGAGACGAGCCGCCGCCTGGCGCCCCGGGTCCCCGAGGATCGCATCGCGGTGTTGGAGTCGGGGATCGCCTCCCACCACGAGGTGGTCTCTTTGCGGGACCGTTGCAACGGGTTTCTCGTCGGGTCGTCCCTCATGTCCGCGCCGGATCTGGATCGGGCCTGCCGACAGCTGGTCTACGGCCGGGTCAAGGTGTGTGGCCTCACGAGACCCGCGGCGGCCGCCGCGGTCCATGAGTCCGGCGGGAGCTACGGCGGCCTCATCTTCGCGGAGAAGTCCCCCCGATATATCACGCCCGAAACGGCCGCGACAATTCGGTCCGAAAGCCCCCTGGCGTGGGTCGGGGTGTTCGTCAACGCGCCAATTGAAGCGGTGACCGCGACCGCGGAGGCCCTCGACCTGGGAGCGGTTCAGCTCCACGGCGACGAGGACGCGGCCTACCTCGGGGCGTTGAGACCGCGCTTGAAGGACTCGGTGGAGATATGGAAGGCGATCCCCGTGGGCGGTGAACGGCCTGTGTTGGAGGTGTCGGGAGCGAATCGGGTGCTCCTCGATACGGCGAGCACGAAGGCCCAGGGCGGCACCGGGGAGACGTTCGACTGGTCGCTGCTGGCGGGCAGGGACCTCTCCCGGGTGCTCCTCGCCGGCGGGCTGAGCCCATCGATCGCGGCCGCGGCGGATCGCCTGGGGGCCTTCGCGCTGGACGCCAACTCCGGCGTGGAACGGTCCCCCGGGGAGAAGAGCCCGGCGCTAATCGCGCGGTTCTTCGAGGCGCTCCGGGGATGAGTAAGTATCACATCGGGACGGCACAAGACCGTGCCCGATGCTCGGAAAAGAAGGATGGAATGCAATGAAATCGAAAGGACGATTCGGGGAGTTCGGCGGGGTGTACGTGCCGGAGATACTGTTCCCCGCGGTGGAGCAGCTCGAGGCGGCGTTCGAGGAGGCCCGGAACGACAAGGCGTTCCAGGGTGAGCTCAAGCGCCTGCTGGTGGAGTACGCGGGACGGCCCACCCCGCTCTACCGCTGCCGCAACCTCTGCGCCGACACCAAGGCCACGATCTACCTCAAGCGGGAGGACCTCCTCCACGGCGGCGCCCACAAGACCAACCAGGTACTGGGCCAGGCCCTGCTCGCCCGGCGCATCGGCAAGACCCGGCTCATCGCCGAGACCGGCGCGGGGCAGCACGGGGTGGCCACCGCCATCGTGGGGGCGCTGTTCGGCTTCGAGACCCGCATCTACATGGGGGCCGTCGACGTCAAGCGGCAGGAGCTCAATGTGCTCAGGATGCGGCTCATGGGGGCCGAGGTGATCCCGGTGCAGACCGGCTCGAGGACGCTCAAGGACGCCATCAACGAGGCGCTCAGGGACTGGTCGTCGAGCTACGACACCACCCACTACCTCCTCGGCACCGCGGCCGGTCCGCACCCGTTTCCGACGATGGTGCGGGAGTTCCAGCGGATCATCGGGAAGGAGGCCAAGGCCCAGCTGGAGGCGGCGGGCGGGGGGCTGCCGGACATCGTGCTCGCCTGCGTCGGGGGCGGCTCCAACGCCATCGGCATCTTCAGCGACTTCATCGACGAGCCGTCGGTGCGGCTCATCGGCGTGGAGGCCGCGGGTCACGGGCTCCACACGGAGAAGCACGCGGCCACCCTCGAGAAGGGCCGGGAAGGGATCCTCCACGGCGCCTTCGCCTACGTCCTCCAGGACGAGCACGGCCAGATCACCGAGGCCCACTCCGTCTCCGCCGGGCTTGACTATCCCGGCGTGGGGCCCGAGCACTGCCACCTCAAGGCCACCGGGCGCGCGGAATACGTGGGCGCCACGGACGAGGAGGCCCTCTCGGCGCTGATGGCCCTCTCGAAAACGGAAGGGATCATCCCGGCCCTCGAGTCTTCTCACGCCCTGGCCCACGCCATGAAGCTTGCCGAGGCGGCCGCCGAGCCCGTGACGATGATCGTCAATCTCTCCGGCCGGGGGGACAAGGACATGGAGATGGTGAGCGGCATCCTCAAGGACCGCGGCACCCTGCCCGAATAGGAGCGACGCATGGGACGATACGAAAAGATGTTCGATAGTCTGTCGGAGAAGGAAGAAGGCGCCTTCGTACCCTTCACCATTGTCGGCGACCCCACCCTCGAGGCGAGCCTCGAAATCATCGAGTCCCTCGTCGCGGGGGGCGCCGACGCCCTGGAGCTGGGTATCCCCTTCTCGGATCCCGTGGCGGACGGCCCCACCATCCAGGCCGCCGGAGTTCGGGCCCTCGCGGCGGGCGCCACCCCGGACGGCTGCTTCGGAATCATCTCGAAGGTCCGCGCCGCCCACCCGGATCTCCCCATCGGCCTCCTGGTGTACGCTAACCTGGTGGTCTCCAACGGCAGCGCGGCCTTCTTCGAGAGGGCCCGCGCCGCCGGGGTCGACTCCGTGCTCATCGCGGATCTGCCCACCTTCGAGGCCGGACCCTTCGTCGGCGTCGCCGAGGCGAGCGGCATCCAACCCGTCTTCATCGCCCCCCCTAACGCGGACGATAGCCGACTGAGGGCCATCGCCGAGCTCACCAAGGGGTATACCTACGTAGTGGCCCGGGCGGGTGTCACCGGCTGCGACGAGGACGTGAGCATCGATCACCGATCGATCTTCGACAAGCTGAAGGCGCTCGGCGCCCCCCCCACCATGCTCGGGTTCGGCATCTCCACCCCGGATCACGTCCGCACGGGCTTCGCCGCCGGCGCCGACGGGGTCATCAGCGGCTCCGCCGTGGTGGGACGCGTCGAGAAGGGGGCCGGCGACCTCGGCCGCCTCACCCGCGAGCTCACCGCCTTCGTCGCCGAGATGAAGGCGGCCACCTGTAAGCCCAAGTAGAGAAGCTTTCAGCCGCGAAAATCGTTGTCCTCGCCCGCCCTTTCTTCCACAATGGGTTGTGATGTATGGGAGCGTACGATGACTGGAAGAGCGATACAACCCCTTTGGGTGGTGGTCATCGCGGCGCTCTGTCCGGTGACCGCCTGCAATTACAAGTCTGTCGTCGTGGGTGAAGATACCGGGAGCGCCGATGCAGATACTGGAAGCGCTGATCCAGATATCGGTGGGGGCGACTCCGCGGACGATCCGACGGACGAAACGGAGGCGCCGGAGACCGGCAACGATAGCGAGGACCTCCCGGACACGAGCGAAGATACCGAAGATACCGGAACGGCGCCGATTCCGCCGGAGTGCGAGACCGAGGTCGACTTCCCGGACGCCGCGCTGGAGACGGCGGTGCGGACCGCGATCGGCAAACCCGAGGGGGATATCTTCTTCACCGATGTCTCGGGCCTCTCGGTCCTCATCGCCCCTCGAGCCGCTATCACCGATCTCGAGGGGATCCAGTGCCTCACCCGCCTCACCGAGCTCCGGCTGGAGGGAAACAGAATCACCGATGTCACCCCCCTCGCCGGGTTGACCGGTCTGCGAAACCTCTCCCTCGGAGAGAACCGCGAGCGGCCGCTTCGAGAGATGACCCTGGTATCTCATCTCATGGAGATAGATGACGTTTCCTATTACGGCGGCAACCTCATCGCGGATATCACCCCCCTCGCCGGGTTGACCCGACTCTCCGAGCTCGGCCTCGGCGGCAACCCTGTCACCGACCTGGCCCCGATCTCCGGGTTGACCCGCCTGACCCGGCTCAACCTCGCCGATATGGGCGGAACGCCGGATCTGGCGGCCCTCGCCGACCTGACCGCCCTGGAGGTGCTGGACCTCGCCAACGACAACCTCACCGATATCGGCGCGCTCTCGGGACTGACCCGGCTCCGGGAGCTCAACCTGGTGGGCAATCCCGTCGAGGACATCTCGCCGCTTTCGGGCCTCACCGACCTCTCCTTCCTCAGCCTCCACGCCCATAACCTCACCGGACTCTCGCCCCTCGCCCGGATGACCGCGCTCGAGGTCCTCGATCTCGGTATCTACACCTGCGACCTGGACGGGCTCGAGGTCCTCGCCTCCCTGCCGCGGCTGAAGGGATTCCGTTTCTTCGCCTACAACACGACGATTCGGGATCTCTCGGCTCTCGCGGCGCTGGAGGGGATGATCCACCTCGACCTCAACCTCTTCTATCTCGATACCGTGACCGACCTCTCCTTCCTCGACACCTTCGAAGACCTTCAATATCTCTACCTCAAGGTCTCCGGCCCCGAGCTCGAGGACCTCTCGCCCCTCGCCCGGATGACCGCGCTCACCGCCCTCAACCTCACCCTCACCGGTACCGGTGTCCGGGACCTCTCCCCCCTCGCCGCCCTCACCGGGCTCACCGAGCTCACCCTCCGGCTGGATGACAGGGTCACCGATATCACCCCCCTCGCCAAGCTCACCCGGCTCACCGACCTCCGGCTCACCTGCCGAGGCGTGGTCGACCTCTCGCCCCTGGCCGGGCTCGATGAATTGACACACCTCCTCCTGGACCCCAGCCCGGAGCTTCAGGATCTCTCCTTTCTGTCGCGCCTAACCCGCCTCGAGTGGCTGCGGCTCAGGGTGCAATCCGAGACTGGAGATCTCTCGCCCCTGGCCGGGTTGACCGGCCTGCGCTTCCTCTCCCTCGCCGACGGGGCGATCACCGGGACGGCCTTCCTCGCGGGGCTCTCCAACCTGTCTACCCTCGATTTGAGCCGTAACCGCATCGCCGGGCTCGTCGAGCTCGAGGGACCGTCCCTTATGGAGCTCCACCTCGATGACAACGGGATCACCGACCTGTCTGCGCTGAGCGACCTGCGGCTCGACACCCTGTCCGCCGCTGGGAACGACATCGATGACGCGACCCCCCTTCAGGAAATGACCTCCCTGACCCGTCTCGATCTCGCCCGCAACCGGCTCGCCCAGGCGAGGCTGTCCGGGCTGACGGCGCTGACGCACCTGGACTTGAGAGACAACGCCCTCATCGACATCTCCGGGCTCGCGGGCCTCGACCGGCTCACGACCCTCGACCTCGGCACCAATGAAATTGAAGACATCTCAGCACTGGCCGGCCTCCACCGCCTGGAGTCGCTGGGGCTCGAGCACAACCTCGTCACCGATATCACCTCCCTGACGGCGAACCCCGGGATCGGATCCGGAGATCGCCTGAGCCTCACCGACAACCCCCTCGACTGTGAGGATGCCCGCACGATGGATGCGATTGACGCCCTGATATTGCGGGGAGTGGCGCTGGATCCATATTACTGTACCTATTTCCCCTGAGGACAGTCGCGCTGGCGCGCTATTCGAACAACTCAGGTTTTCACCGGAAGGCGTTTCACTGGCGGGGTGTTTTAGGGTAGAATCTTCGCGCTTTTTGGAGGTCGAAAGAGGAATGACAAGCGACGAAATCACCCACGGGAAGCGCGTGGCCAGTCCGTTTCTGGAGATGCAGGAGCTGACCGCGAAGCACAAGTGGCTCTCCGAGATGCGGCAGAACATATTCACCGCCAGGCGCACGAGCGCGATCCGCATCGGGTTGGCCGACGGTGTCATCGCCCGGCTCGGCGCGACCAAGGCCAACGCCTATATGTACAACCGGACGAAGAAGACGCTGAAGTTGCTGATCATGTACGGCGCCGGCAAGAAGAGCATCATCCAGAAGAAGGGGCTCAGGATCGCGCACTACTACGCCGATCTGGACGACGACAACTGCATCTTCGAGTACGACGCCAACACGCGGCGCAACTCCTTCTTCGCCAAGGCCAAGGTGATCCCCGACGAGGGGTATGAGTGGCTCAAGGATATCCTCGCGAACAGCTCGGAGACCCGTTCACCGTGTGTCGACGACCACTCGACCGATCGCAACCCCTTCATCGCCTTCGCCTACGCCATCGACGACTCCGCCAGCATCGTCTTCAAGGTGAGGCGCTCCTCCTTTCCCCCGGTGGAGAGCTCCGAGTACAAGGAGTTCAAGCTCTCCTGCGACGCGATCCTCACCCAGATCAGGAACCGGCTCGTGGAGAGCAGCATCCGGATGAACCAATTCAATCTGGAGCCCGTCACCCAACGGGAGATGCCGAAGCTCGGCGTCTCGTATCTCGGCGTCCCGGAGGAGCGGCTCTTCGATACGATCTTCACGATGTCCAAGTACACTACTGGCTGTCACTTCGATGTGATGGACGGGCTCTACGTCGGAAAATACGGCACCTTCGATATCGACGGCACCGGGCTGCCGGAGAGCGACTTCTCGTACGTGACCACCATGATGCTCGAGAGGATCTTGAGTGAAAGCAAGCTCGATCTCTTCATCGACGCGCATCTGATGGTATACGACCCGGTACCCTACATCATCGAGTACGGACACTCCGGCGTGAACGCGGTCACCATCTCCTATCGGAAGGATCTCATGCTGCTCCGCCGGCAACTCATGCTGATCCCGCAGATGGGGATGCTCTCGGGGGTGGCCATCAAGCCGAAGCACCAGCTCGAGGATGTGGTCGACATCCTCCCGGATATCGACATCCTGCTGATCATGACGGTGGAGCCGGGCAAGGGGGGGCAGACCTTCATCCGGGAGATGCTGCCGAAGATATCGGCCATCAAGAAGCACATTATCGACAACAAGCTCCCTGTGAAAATTCAGGTCGACGGCGGGATCAACGAAGAGACCGGACCGCTGGCCCTGAAAGCGGGCGCCGACCTCCTGGTGTCTGGATCCACCATGGTCAAGAGCGCCGATCCGGAAGCGACCTATCGCAATATTCTCGGAGATTCCTGAACGGCCCGCGAACAGAAAAGACCCAAGGTACCACTGAAGCCAATTTTAGGACGCTTCTGCAGGAGTGTAAATTAGAAAGTTATCGGTAATAATCCCTGTTAACTTCAGATAGCAAACATGCCATCTATCCATGTAATTGTTTAAATTTGTTGACAAATTGTTGATGCACCGCTCGATACAATATATATTGAATTTAGAAGTTACACTGGAAAGAGGGTCTGTGTATAAATGATGATTCAAAAACAGCCCGAGGAAGCAAGACCCGCCCCCCCGAAACATTCCGAATCAAGGCCCCCCCTCTTGCTCTTGCCCTACTACTACGGTGATAGAAAAGGGGGGACGGATCCCTGCGTCATTTCGGACAGCCTTATGGTGGGTCGCTCCACACCGGCGGATTTGGTCATTGATGAGGACTGGTTGTCCCGGGCGCATTTCCGGATCTTTTCGAACGGTGAGTTCCCTGTCATCAAAGATTTGAACAGCACCAACGGCACCTATGTCAACGGGCTCAGAATCAACGGCACAAGAATCCTGGACGACGGCGACCTCATCCGGGCCGGGAGGTGCCTCTTCGTCTATCACGAGCGTGGGGAGTGCCTCAAAAAAGTCTCCGGGAAGACCCTGGGGATGACCGGAAGCTACCACGCGCCGGTGATCGCGCGCCGTCTGAGGGAGCTCGCCGGCGCGAAGACCCACATCGCCGTCGCCGGTCCCCCCGGAAGCGGTAAAACCGTCGCGGCCAAAGCGATATCGACACTCCTGAAAAAGGAGCTCCTCGTTCACGATGCGTTCAGATTTACCACTGAGAAGGACGCCGACACGGCGCTCTTCGGTGTCTCCAAAAAGAGCGGGATTCTTCATGATGCTTCGGGGAAGGTGCTTCTGATCAAGGACGTTCGCCTCTATTCGAAGCCCTTTCAAGAACGCATCCTCGACCTGACGGAACAGGAGGAGGTCATCCTCCTTCTGGCGACGGACCGGCCCCCCCCCGAATACGGTCTGTCCCATGAGCTGCTCTCTCGTCTGCGGGTGCTCCTCCTCCCGTCCCTTTCGGACCGTATCGCGGACATCCCCAGCCTCTTCCGACACGCCCTCGACGTTGCGACGCAACGGGCCGGACAGAGGCGAATCAAGAATATCGTGGACTTCCTCAAGGCGGATCACTATGAGTCACTCTGCCTCGACGGTTTCAAAAGGAGCAATATCCAGGGATTGTGGGAGGTCGCGGAATCGGTGGTGGAGAAGATCGCCTCCGGCGTCTCCTTCGAGCCCGCGCTGAACCAGGTGTTCGATGAGCGGTACCCCCACGGCCCGGTCGTCCGCCGGGAGTACGGCCAGGTGAATTTCAACGGCGTCGACCACCCCGCCATTCCATCCACCCGCGTGATTCTGGGGATGAAAAAACAGATGGATATCGCAGAGCAGCAGCTCATGGAAGCGGTCGACATCGATCAGACCACCCTCGAGATCATCAAAGAAGCCCACCGCCGCTGCAGCGGAAGAATCAGAGAAATGACGGGATACATGACGGAGAACTACGATATTCACGTCCCGGATGATCTGCTCATTCAGGTGTTGGACGGGCTGCACCTTCCGCGAGAACGCCAGATACCGCTCTCAGAGCAGTACTAATCCATTTTAAACCCGAAGCGGTCAGGGTTTTCGCTCGCCCTTGACCTCCCGGGCCTCGTCCCGGAGGATCCAGGTTTTCTGCAGGGCCTTCAGAACGACCACCGCCTCCTGCAACGTCTTGATCATCTCCCGGCTGAGGGTCGGGATCTCCGGCCCCATCTTGGCCATCTCCCGGGCCACCACCGACATGTTGTCCACGAGCCGGGTCATCTTCTCGGCGTCGGTGAGCTTCTCCATGGACGCGACGAGCCTGCTGAGGCGCTTGTCGCTCATGAACTTGTTCATGCTCCCCATAGCCATGGTCAACTCTCCGTTCTCCGCCGTGAGCCGATCCAGCTTCGCGAAGGTGCGATCCATCGTGTCGATGAGCTTCCCCATCCGCTCCGGCTCGAAGGTTCTGGACATTGTGGCCATGGCCTTACGGGTGTTCTTGTCATTGAACAGTTTGGACGCCCCCTCCATAGCCTTGGGAAAGTTGGGATCCGAAACGATGGCGATCAGGGGATCGTGGAGATCCGTGAGCAGGAGGTTGATCCGCTGGAGGGCCGGCCCCATCTCGTCAAAGGCCTGCATCATCCGCTCCAGCCGCTCCTTCTCATCGAGCTTCCTCAGGGTGATCTCCATCGTGGACACCGCCCGATCGAGGGTCTCCATGTAACGACCGAGGTCCACGTTGGCGATGGCGTCCATGAGATCCATGGGCTCGTTCGCGGGGATGATCGCCCCGGTCGGCAGCTCCTGTGTCGATTCCTTTCCCGACACCAACAGAATCTTTTTCTCTCCGAGCCCCACCAGCCGTCGAATCTCGGCTACGGTGCCCACCCGCACCCGGGAGGCGTACTTCTCCCGAATCAGGAGCTCCACGTCGATGCGGTTGTCCGGGAGGATGTTCAGCTCCCCCACCTCCCCGATCTCGATACCGGAGAGGAGCACGGGAGAGCCGGAGCGGAGGGCGTCACCGCGAACGACATGGGTATGGTAGATCCGTCGGGGCTCGAGCCAGCGGTTCTGGATGGCCGCGAAGGCGACGAACCCGGCCACACCGATGACCGTGAAGATCATGAACAGGCCCGCGACCCGCTCGCGATAGGAGAGATAGATTTTCACCGTTGGCTTCCCTCTCGTTTTTTCATTCTATTATACTTTATGAGCTTTCCGCCGCGTTGTTCAAACCAGGATTGAAACCCCGGGTTCTGGCGGGGGAGGCAGATGACGATGGCCATATCGGTGCTCATGTAGTCGAGGAGGCTCTTCCAGCTCATGCTCCGGCCCCGATCCATCTCCCAGCTGCCGATCCCCTCGAGGATCAGTATCCTCGGCTTGAGCACGAGCGCCCGGGCCAGACACACGGTCCATCGTGTGGCGCCGTCCACCTCGTGGGGGTGCATCTCCTGCACCTCGGTGAGCCCGAAGGCCATGAGGATGTTGGCCACCTTCGCGACCTCGTCGCCATGACTCAGGTTTCCGTGGACCGAGACCGGCAGGGTGATGTTCTCCCGGATATTCCGGTTGGCGAGCAACCCGCCGTAGCCGTGCACGAATCCGAGCTTCGCTCGCAGCCGCTGTCGATCGCCGTACTCCATGCGGTACACGTTGTGTCCGAGGAGCTCCACGTTACCCATCCCCGGTTCGAGGAGGGTCGCGATGATCCGGGAGAGGGGGCCGGCGGGATCCACCACCGGCTCGAGCCCGCTCGGCACGAAGGCCACCCACTCGGAGCGGTGGATGGTGGTGGGGGCGATCCCCCAGGTGTCGGGACCGCACTCGAACCGGAGGCCGTCCCCCATATGGAGCACTCTATGGTTCTCGGCTTCCGTCATAGCATCCTCAGCAGGTTGCCCGCGCCGCTGTGCATCACCATACCGAAGGAGACCGCGCCGTGGAAGATCACCAGAAAGACAAAGGAGTTGAGCGCCGCCCGGGAGACCGCGACGGGCACCTCGGTGGGGGAGCTGCCCACGGACATTCCGTGATAACAGGCGATGAGGAAGAGGCCGAGCCCGCCCACCGTGATCTTCAAGGCGAAGGCCAGCAGATCCATGGGCTCCACCGCGGAGACGACCGCGCGGAAGAACAGATCCGCCGGGATGGACACCAGAAAGCGGGCGATGAGGAAACCGCCGAACAGCGCGACCGCGCTGAAGAGCACGTTGAGGGCCAGCATGGAGGCCAGCCCGCCGATAATCCGCGGGGCGATGAGGTAGCGGATGGGGGAGATGCCCATCACCTCCAAAGCCTCGATCTCCTGCCGCACCCGCATGACCCCGAGCTCGGCGGTGATGGCGGTGACCGATCGGACGATGATGATCCCGCCGGTCAGCAGCGGCGCGATCTCACGGAGCACCACCACCGTGACCATTCTCCCGAGGCTGTCCGCGCCGGAGAGGGTGCCGATTCCCCCGACCCCCTCCACGATGGCGAAGGCCCCCACCCCGAGACCGAGCAGGATGACGTGTCCCGTGGCCTGAGCGCCGGTGAAGTATATCTGGAGCAACACCTGACGGAGAAAGTCCCGCTGGCCCAGATCTCTCTCCGCCCAGATGACCTTGACAGAGAGGTAGAGGAGGCCGAGGAGAACGAGGAAGTAGCGGATGAACCCCGTCAACCTGGCCCCCAGTCGGTCGATGAAATCCATTCGGGAACGGGCGGTCATCGGGCCTCCGATTCATGCGGATCGGCGGTCATCAGCAGCCGATCTCTTTTCTCAGGACCTCGATGGATCCCGCGATGGCGTCGAAGAGGTTGTCGTCGGGCGTGCCGTTGATGACGATGACGATCAGGTACTCCTCGCACACCATGGAGATGACCATGTCCATCTTCGAGGTATGGATCTCGACTATCTCCAACATGGCCTCGGCCAGCCATTTCATCTTGTAGTTGGCCTGCTCGAAGAGGATACCGCAGTGGGCCGCAATGAGCCGCGCGTCAAAAGGATCGATATAGGAATGGTAGTCGATGGTCTCCCCTGAGGTGTCGAAGAGAATCGCGGCGTCCACGGCGGTGTTTCCGCCAAAGAAGATCTCGAGGACCCTGCCTAGGCTCGACTCGACCATGTCCCGTTGTGGTGTGCGATGGGCGACTTCTCTCAAGGGGTCCTCTTCCGCTCGAGCTCCTTTTCATAGACAAACACCCCGGACTCTCTGGCCAGTTGGCTCAGCAGCTCCCGGGCCGCTCCCTTTCTTGCCTGGGGAAGCACCTCCCTTGCAAGCTCTCCTCTCACCTCTTCGAAAGAACGGTTCAACACCGGCAGCTCCTCGGCGACGAAGATGACGTGCCAGCCGAATCGGGTCTTCACCGGTTCGGAGATACCCGTAACCTCGGGGACCGCGAAGGCGCCTTCGACAAACGGACGTACGAAGGTGGTGCTCTTCGCGTCGAACGGCGTGAGAGACTCTATCCTCACTTTTCGCTTATAACGCTCTTGAAAGGGGCCGAGCCGCTGTTTAAAGGCCTCTTCATTCTCGGCGCCGAGGGCCGCGGCACGGGCCGCCGTCGCGATCCGTCGCGCCTCGGCGTTATCAAACATGTTCTTTTTCGTCTGCGCCAGAAAATGGACCACCCGGCGCTGCACGCCGTGCACGTACCGCGGCTTCCACGCGTCGTAGATCCGCCTCAGCTTCTTTTCGTCTATGGTGTCCTCGCGAACCCCCTCTCCCACCCGAATCTCGAGGAGTTGCCGGGCGAGGGCCAGTCGCCGCGCATCCGCGACCTCGGCGGCCTCTCCGAATCCGCGCCGCTTCGCCTCGTTGGCGAGCAGCGCGTTGCTGATCAGCGTCTCCAGGGCCTCATCAGGCGTCACGCCGCCGTCCACACCGGCGTCGGGCGCCAACAGATCCTGCACCTCTTCCACGAAAATCGGCACCCCGTCGACCCGCGCGGCCAGAGACGCTGTTTCGACACTCTTGGCTCCCGGCGGTATCGCGCTCTGCGGTTTCGAGAGGAGGGGCTCCTCCCGACACCCCCACAGGAGACCGATGACGGTGAGCATCAACACTGGAAGATTCTCAGAACCCATAGAGCACATCATAGCAAATTACAAACCTACAAGTGAAGTTGTGACGTCCGTTATTAATATGATGTATCTGTCTTCTGTGGACAAGCGCCTGACGGCGGAGCCCACAGATTATTGTTGTTTTCGAGCCGGGGGTGCTGAATTCTGTCTAGAAGCTTTCGATGAGAAGGGTTCGCTCCGGCGCGTCGGCGATGAGCCTCGACCGGCCGATTTTGATCAGACGAATCAGCAGCCTTCTCGCGGGATCGGAGTCCTCGGCGGGATCCTGGGCCACCTCGTCGGACGCATCGATGAGGGGGGCGAGCACCGCGAGGGTGTCCGCGAGGAGCCGATCCTCGGTGATCGAGAGGAATTCCTCGGCGAATACGTTCGCCTCCTCCCGCTCGATGGGGCTCGCCGTGGGTTCTCGGCCGGACGCGGCGTTCGCGAGGGCGTTCAACAACAGAATCGAGGCCGGCGTTCCCCGGACCGGGGGCTGCTCGCACTTCAGGCCGTCGAAAAGGAGGGTCGGCAGCAGCTCCACCTCCTCCAGCAACCGCTCGGCCTGTTTCAGCTCCCGGGGATGGGAGAAGGCGCGCAGATCACGCTCCTTGGGCTCGAACAGGCTGTGGGTGAACTCCCCCTCCCGGGTGACCGTCGAACAGTAGGCAGGGATGACGCGGCTCAGGCAGGAGAGACCGACGAAGTACGGCGGATCGAAGATGGATCCCTTTCGACCCGGGGGGATCAGCTTGCGATCCCCCAGCAACTTTCGCGCCCGCTTCCTGAGCGGGTAGACCATGCCGAGAGCGACCCTGAGGAAGATCCCGGGAGAGACCGCGGTGATGAGCCGCGCCCCCTCCACCTCGTCGCCGTCCGCGGTCTCGAAGAGGCCGAGCGCCATCATGTCCCTGGCCCAGGTGGTGTTTCGGGCCACCTGCTCCACGTTCCCCAGGTTCACACCCTTGGCGGAGAGGAAGAGGTTGGTCATGGTCGCCAGCTCCGCGCCCAGTGTACCGAGGCGGCTCTGCTGCTCCGGCGCGTCGGACGAGCGGAGCACGTCCATGACATTGTCGAGGAACTCGTTGCCGAGGAAGCTCTCCCGATAGAGTACGGGCAAGGAGAACTCGGAATCCGAGCTCAACTCGACCTCGTTCTCGGCCATCTGCCGGGCCTGCTCCACCGTACAGGGAACCATCATCTCGATGGCCTCCTCCCGCGTCGAGAAGCCGAAGTCGGCGAGCCGCCCCTTTCTCCATCGATAGGAGATCTCCGTGAGCTCCGCCGGCAGCTCGTGCCGGATGCACTCGAGCTCGGGTTGGTAGAACTCGAAGGGCTGCATCAGGAGGGTCTGGATCAGTGCGCGCTCCACGTCCGTCACCTGATCCGGATCCGGCAGCTCGATGAAGTATCGCCCGTCGGGGCACGGGATGAGCTCCGATGTATCCGGGACCATGATATCCTCGTTGACATCCTCGAGCAGGTGGACCTGGGCGTTCCGTTTGAGGAGAAGGGTTCTGAGCTCCCCCTCCAGATTGAGCAACGCCCGCGTGGCGCCGCCGATCCCGGTCATCACCAGCGGTCGGATCAGCGCCTCCACCTCATCGATATCCGGCAGATCGCTCTGCCAGCACCGGATATCGATGAGTAGATCCACCTGATGCTTGTCCGCGAGGGTGAGCAGATCCGCCCTCTGCTCGTCATCCGCGAGATGCCACGCCATCAGCAGGTCGTGGGGTTCCAGGGACCGGATGAGCCGCCCCGGGTCGTTGAGGTTCTGCATCTGTCGGAGGACCTGCTCCGCAGATATCGTCGCCCCGGTCGTCCAGGCGGACACCAGGGGTCCCTGTCTTGTATTGCTCGGAGTTGCCATGAGTACTGCCCTCGATCTCCGGTGTGAAATACACCTTCTCCCACTGGTAATTATACCCACAGATACTTCGGTTGTCTCAACGTGGATTCAAAAATATTTCGCGGAATCACGCGTGTTTCTTCACATATGCCGCAAACAAAGTAAACTCTAAAAATGTCAAAGGAAAAATATATCGAAGATATTCTGCGGTACCTCCGGGACAAGGCGGGGCAGCCCATCCGGCTGAGGAAGCTCGCCCGACGGATGGGGATCGCGGAGGAGGCCTACGGAGATTTTCGCGCGGCGTTCAAGAAGCTGCGGGATCAGGGACGCATCGTGCTCGGTGCCAAGAACGCGCTCATCCTCCCGGTGGCGGTGAAGACCGTCAAGGGGCGGTTCCAGGCCAACCCCAAGGGGTTCGGCTTCGTGGTGCCGAGCGATCCGGAGCAGCCGGGGGATCTCTTCGTTCCCGCGGGGCGGACCGGCGGCGCCATGACCGGCGACCTGGTGGTGGCCCGACGCTTCAAGCAGGAGGGGGATCGGGAGAAACGCTATGTCGGTGAGGTGGTGGAGATTCTGGAGCGCGGGTGCACCCACTGCATCGGCGCGCTGCATCAATCCGACGACACCTGGTTCATCATCCCGGACGGGGTGAGCAGCCCGTCGGCGGTGGTCATCCGGGACGTCCCCGAGGAGCACCGGGTCGAGGGGGCCAAGGTGCTGGTCGAGATTGTCTACTATCCCAAGACCGGGCGGGGGGTTCCGGAGGGGGCCATCGTAGAGGGGCTCGGCACGAGCGGCGAGCTCGAGACGGAGGTGGCGACGATCGTCCGGTCTCACGGCATCGAGTCGGAGTTCTCGGAAGCCGCCCTCGAGAACGCCCGCGGCGCCGTCTCGAAATTCGATCCGGACACCGCAAAGAACCGCGAGGATCTGACGAAGCTCACCATCATCACCATCGATCCGGACACGGCCCGGGACTACGATGACGCCATCAGCTTGGAGCGCCTACAGCGGGGGTTTCGCCTGGGGGTGCACATCGCCGATGTCTCCTATTTCGTCCGTCCCGGCACCCCCCTCGACGATGAGGCCTACCGCCGGGGCACGAGCATCTACTTCCCGCGACACGTGGTCCCCATGCTGCCCACGGCGCTCTCGAACGGGGTCTGCTCCCTCCAGGAGGGGGTCTCGCGGTTCACCAAGAGCGTATTCATCGACTACGACCAAAAAGGAGCGATCACCGGCACCCGGTTCACCGAGGCGGTCATCCGGTCGAGTAAGCGGCTCACCTACGAGACAGCCCAGAAGATCATCGACGGCAAGAACCCCCGGTGTTCCAAGAAGGTGATCACCCTCGTGAGGCATATGGCCGAGCTTGCCCGTGTGATCGAGGCGCGGCGGATCGGGGCGGGTATGCTCCACCTCGACCTGCCGGAGGTGGAGCTCCTCCTGGACGACGCGGGCCGCGTCACCGGGGCGGAGCCCTCGGACACCTCCTACACCCACAAGATCATCGAGATGTTCATGGTGGAGGCCAACGACGCCGTCGCCACCCTGTTCCATGAGCTCGACGTGCCCCTCATCCGGCGCATCCACCCGATCCCCGAGGCCGAGTCCCTGGCGGATCTCGGGCGGTTCGTGGCGGCCTGCGGGCACAATATTCCCAAGCAGCCCGAGCCCCGGGATCTCCAGGCCCTCGTGGCCGAAGTGGAAGGAAGACCCGAGGCCTACGCCGTCAACCTGGCGCTCCTCCGATCCTTCCAGCGGGCCACCTACTCGACGGAGAAGGCGCCCCACTACGCCCTGGCGAGCCCCCACTACTGCCACTTCACGAGCCCCATCCGCCGGTACCCGGACCTCATCGTTCATCGGACCCTCGAGGCTCACCTCAGGGGCGGGCTCGAGCGCAACCCGCCGGACGAAAAGGTACTGATGGAGCAGGCGGACCATCTCTCGACACGGGAGCGGGTGGCCCAGGACGCGGAGCAGGAGCTCCGGATGGTGCTGGTGCTCGGCCACCTCGAGGATCAGCAGGGGGAGGTGTTCGACGGCGTCATCACCGGCGTCACCGACTTCGGCATCTTCGTCCAGTCCCCCACCTTCCTCGTGGAGGGGCTGGTCCGCCTCCAGGATCTCGGCGACGACTGGTGGAACGTCTCCTCTGAGCAGGGCCGCGTCTCCGGAGAGCTCACCGGAAAAGTCTACCGGATCGGCGACACCGTTGAGGTAAAGATTGACCGGGTGGACCTCCCGAAGCGGCACCTGGACCTGTCGTTGACCAACGCGCCCAAGCGTCAATCGAAACGCGGACGGGGGAGCGGCAAGAAGCGTGCAGACAATAAGAAGGGCCAGCAGCGCTTCCGTCCCCGCCGCAGCCGGAACTAGATCACAGCCCCCGCCGCAGCCGGCGCATCTCCGACGCGACGGATCGGTAGCTCTTCTTGGCGTAGCCCGGGGAGTGGTCGTAATCCTTCAGGGCGGCATTGATGAGGCGCTTGGCCTCGGCCCGCTGGTCGAGCTGCACCAGACAGCGGATGAGGATTAGCTGGTGATCCGGCCGGGGGTTGAGCTTCACCAGCTTGCGGAGCCACTCCAGGCTCTCCGTCTTCTGACCGATGTCCCAGTGGGCCTGGGCGAGCAAGGTCCACGCCTGGTAGTCCAGGTAGGCGGGGTCCTCCGCCACCACCCGCTCGAGGTGGGGGATGGCCTCCCGATGCTCCTGCCTCGCGAGGTGCGCGGCGGCGAGGCCGTGGTGCGCCTCGCTGTTGGCCGGATACTGCTCGAGGATTTTACGGAACTGGTCGATGGCCTCACCGTAGCGTCGATTGTCGTAGAGCGCCTGTCCCAGGGCGATGTTGTTGTCCAGGCTGGGGCTGGTCTCCGCTCGGTAGTGGATCTCCTCTAGAGACGGCGGCCCGGAGAAGAGCTTGGAGAGCGCCCCCAGGTTGTAGTCGTGGATCTTGTACATGAAGAAGTAGACCACGCCCCCGAAGGGGATGAAGAAGATGACATAGTACCAGTGGGACGGCGCGTTGCGACGACTGACGTCGAACATCAGCCACACCTTGAAGGCGATCACCAAAACGGGGAGTAGTCGGACCACGGTCTGCTCCTTTGCAACAGAAATCGCGCTAGACGCAATTGTCCAGGACGTTGACGCCGCGCTCCTCGAGGGAGCGGATCGACTCCTCCACCTCGCTGCACGAGACGTCGATGTCCTGCATCAGCAGGCTGTCCCCCTCCCCGAACCCGCTGTTCTCGAGGAGCGGGGAGATGTCGCTCACCTCGGTGCTCGTGATGTCCAGAAAGGAGAGCTCGAGAAGCCCGGAGAGGGCGGAGACATCCGCGATCCCGGTCTCCTGCAGGTAGAGGATCTCCAGCTTGTCGAGGGCGGCGAGGGTCGAGAGGTCGCTCACGGCGGTGCGGCCCAGGTTGAGGTAGGTCAACTCGGAGAGATCGGCGAGCGCCGAGAGGTTGCCGACCTCCGTCTCCTCCAGGGTGAGCTTGGTCAAGCGGGTCAGGCCCGCCAGGGGCGCGATCTTGCCGACGGGGTTGGCGTTGAGGTTCAGGTCGCCAAGCTCGGGGAGCCCCGCGAGCGGGGTGAGATCGGCGATCTCGTTGCCGTAGAGGCTGAGGGTGGTCAGGAGCGTGAGCTCCGCGAGTGGGGTGAGATCGGTGATGTGATTCTCGAACAGGATGAGCCTGCTGAGGCCGGTGAGACACTGGAGCCCCGTGAGATCCGAAATCTCCGCTCCCCCCGCGTCCAAGGAGACGATCCCCTCGACATCCTCATAGGTGATCTCGCCCTCGGGCTTGTCCGCCGCGATCCGCACCGCTTGGGCGAGGTGCGCGTCGGGGAAGGTGATCTCTCCCCGGCACCCCTCCGGGGCCTTCTCCCCCGCCGCCTCCTCACACGCCGCGAGCCCTGACAGGGCCAAGAGCATCCACGCGATGTTTCGGGAGATCTGCATTGAATGTCCTCCTCTCGATGGGGTTCGTTCTCAATATACTTCATCTCCTCCACGAGAGGCAATCGGTCGGTTTGTTTGACAAAACAGGCCCGGCAGGCAAAAAGTCAGGAGAACGGGACATGTGCCCCACAGCTCGGGAGGTGATGGAATGAGACCCACTGCGATGACGCTGACGGTCCTCGTCGCGACATGTATCGGTGCGGCGGGATGCGGGGCGGGGCCCTACGGCTTCTCCAGGTACTACGAGCCGCTGAAGGCGGAGGAGGCGTACCACGAGCAATCGAACGTATTCACCTACAGCGCGGTCACCGCGCGGCCGCAGGACTACGTCGGTCGGTTGATCGGCTGGTTCGGCGTGGTCGAGAAGGTCGAGGCCGCGCCCGACGGCCGCCATCTCGTCCGGTTGACCTTTCACGCGCACAAGGAGCGGCACCTCTGTGAAACGGAGGTGAGCAGCTCCTGTCGTGTGACCGTCAACTTCAAGTCCACCGGGACCTTCTCCATATGGCTCGCCCTGCGAGGGCCGGATCTGATCCCCAGCCTCGACAAGGTGCAGCCGGGCACGTTGATGCGGGTCTTCGGCAAGGTGCGGTGCGTGAAGGCGGCCGATGGCACCGACCGCTGCGAACGGGACGAGCAGGGCGGCGTGTTGCTGGACGGCGTGTACTACCGGCAGTGGCCCGCCCGCTTCTACCGCACCACCCGCGCGGCCGGGGACATGCGACGGTAGTCGGATCCGCGGCGCTCGCGACGTGAAATGATCGGACTCGCGGTTCCCCGAATTCGGGTATACTGATAAGGTCGAAAGGAAATGGGAATGACGCGACAACACCCTCACCTTACCGTATCCGCCGCGGCGTTCCTGCTGATCGCCGGCGCGTTCGGCTGCACGAACAACAAACTCTCCGTCGTCGATGACCGGGACGACGGCACCGGTTCCGCGGACACCGGAGAATCCGAGGGGCCCGTGCTCGCCCCGAGTCGGACCTACTGCGCCGACATCGAGGCGAAGCTCGCCGAGTGCGGCCTCCTCTCGGAGGGGACCTTCGGTTGCATCGAGCCCTTCTTCGAGTCGAGCCTATGCTACTTCGACTGCCTGCTCGCGGCGCCCTGCGAAGCGCTGCAGGATCTGTTGTGCGGCCCCTTCTATGATTCCGATCTCGAGCGATGTTCGAACGCCTGCTTCGACCTCGATCCGGTGATCTGCGGAGACGGACGCGACCGCGTCTCCGAGTCGATGGTCTGTGACGGGGAGCGGGACTGCGAGGACGGCTCCGATGAGGTGGGTTGTGTCGATTTTGTCTGCGACTCCGGGGACGCGATCCCGGAGGCGTGGGTGTGCGACTTCTACGACGACTGCGTTGACGGCGCCGACGAGGCGGGCTGTCAGAACGGATTTCCCTGTGGCGATGGCGCCCGAATTCCGGAATCGTGGCAATGTGACGCCGAGGTGGATTGCGAGGACGGCGCCGACGAGGTCGGCTGTCCCACCTTCGAGTGCGAGGACGGCGAGTCCATCCCGGCGGTGTGGGAGTGCGATTACGTCCCGGATTGCGGCGACCTCTCCGATGAGGTCGGCTGCCTCGGGATCGCCTGCGGCAGCGGCGAGACCATCCCGGAGGCGTGGGTGTGCGATCTCGAGCAGGACTGCGCCGACGGCTCCGACGAGGTCGACTGCGGGGCGTTTACCTGCGATGACGGATACGTCATCCCGACAATGTGGGAGTGCGACGGCGAGGCGGACTGTCTGGACGGCAGCGACGAGCACGACGCGTGCGCCCGGATTCTCTGTGAGTGAGGTCGCGCCGACATGACTTTCCACAAGACAATTATCGTTCTTCTCCTGGCGCTCGGTTCGAGACCGGCGGCGGCCGAGGAGGCTCCGAAGCGAAAGATAGCGGTCCAGGCCCTCCCCTCGGAGGCCGCCGTAAGGCTCGATGACGGCTGCTGGCGGCCAGTGCCCTACAACTTCACGGGCGTCTCGGGGGATCACCTCGTTACCGTCGGGCGGCGGGGCTACGGTCTCGCCGAGGTCCCCGTCGCGGTCTCGGATCGGGATCTCTTCGTGGAGGTGCGGTTGAAGCGGAAGCGCGGCTACCACGCGGGCCTGGCACTCTTCTCCATCGGCGCCTCCGCGGTGCTCCCGGGGCTGATACTGACCGTCACGGGCGCCGTCCACCAACGCGACCTCGTCCGCGCCGGCGCTCCAATGCTCGGGGCGGGCGCCGCCCTCGCCCTGACCGGGGGCCTCCTCCTCGCCTTCGGCGGCGAGCGGGAACCCGAGATCTTCGTCGCCCCCCTCCTCGACCTCGGGGAGTTCAAACGCCCCGCTCAGTGAAGAACCTCACCCCCGGCCCCTCTCCGGCGAGCGGAGAGGGGAGAAAGAATCACGACTCGACTGGTTTTTTATAAGATGAACTTGGAGAGATCCTGATCGTCGAGGATTTGCTTGAGGGAGCCCCTGACGTGGGCGTCATCGATGTTAATCTTCTCGCCGGACCGCTCCGGCGCGGTGAACGAGATGTCGTCGAGGAGCCGCTCCACGATGGTGTGGAGGCGCCGCGCGCCGATGTTGTCCATGGTGCGGTTCACGTCGGCGGCCACCTCGGCGATGGCCCGCACCGAATCGTCCCCGAACTTCAGCTCGATCCCCTCGGTCTTCATGAGGGCCACGTACTGCTTGATGAGGGCGTTCTTGGGCTCGGTGAGGATGCGCACGAACTCGTCCGCCCCCAGGGACTCCAGCTCCACCCGAATGGGGAACCGCCCCTGGAGCTCCGGCACCATGTCCGAGGGCTTGCTCATGTGGAAGGCCCCCGCCGCGATGAAGAGCACGTGGTCCGTCTTCACCGGGCCGTACTTGGTGTTCACCGTGGTGCCCTCGACGAGGGGCAGCAGATCCCGCTGCACCCCCTCCCTGGAGACGTCCGGCCCGTGGTCCCCGCGGGAGCGCCCCACGATCTTGTCCATCTCGTCAATGAAGACGATGCCCATCTGCTCCGCCCGGGTCTTGCCCTGCTGCTGCACACTGTCCATATCGATGAGCTTCTCCGCCTCGGTGTTCGCGTAGATCTCGAGGGCCTCCTTGACCCGGACCTTGCGCTTCTTCTTGCGCCCCTTGAACCCGGGCATGTTCTGGAACATGTCCTTGAGGTTGATGTCCTCCATGCCCGCGGCGGTGAACACCTCCACCATGGGGAAGCTGGTGTCCGCCACCTCGAGCTCGATATAGGTGTCGTCGTACTCTCCGTCGCGCAGCCCCTTCCGGATCTTCGGCTCCAGGTCCACCTGCGGCGTCTCGTCCGGGAGCTCATAGGCGGCGGCGGGCTTGGCCGGCGGGGTCTCCCGCTTCACCAGCACCTTCACCACCCGGTCCTCGGCCAGGTCCCGGGCCTTGGCCATCACCTTCTCCTCCTCCTCCTTCCGGACCAGGGCCACCGAGGTCTCGATGAGATCGCGGACGATGGAGTCCACGTCCCGGCCGACGTACCCCACCTCGGTGAACTTGGAGGCCTCCACCTTGACGAACGGGGCCTGGGCCAGCTTGGCGAGCCGCCGGGCGATCTCGGTTTTGCCCACGCCGGTGGGGCCGATCATGATGATGTTCTTCGGCGCGATCTCCTCCCGCAGATCCCCCGGCACCTGCTGCCGGCGCCACCGGTTGCGCAGCGCGATGGCCACCGCCCGCTTGGCCTTGTCCTGTCCGATGATGTAGCGGTCGAGCTCGGATACGATTTCCCTTGGTGTGAACGTGGTGCCCACCGGCAGTTCCTTGATATCGGTCATCTCATAACTCCTCGACGGAGATCTCTCCGCCCGTGTAGATGCAGATAGACTGGGCTATCTTGAGGGCCTCCTCGGCGATCTCCCGGGCGCCCAGATCCGTGTGCGTCATGAGCGCCTTGGCCGCGGCCAGGGCGAAGGAGCCGCCGGAGCCGATGGCCAGGATGCCCTCGTCCGGTTCGATGACATCTCCGGTGCCGGAAATCAAGAGGGAAGTCTTTTCGTCCACGGCCACGAGGAGCGCCTCCAGCCGCCGGAGGGCCCGGTCCAGCCGCCAGTCCTTGGCCAGCTCCACGGCGGCCCGGGTGAGGTTGCCGTTGAACTCCTCGAGCTTTGCCTCCAGCCGGGCGAACAGGGTGAAGGCGTCGGCGCTCGCCCCGGCGAAGCCGGTGACGACCCGGCCGTCCGCCAGCCGCCGGACCTTCCGAGCCTTGGTCTTGACCATCGTGTTCCCCATGGTCACCTGCCCGTCACCGGCCAGCGCGACCTTGCCGTCCCGGCGCACGGCGATAATCGTGGTGGAATGAAACTGCGTCTCCAAATTGTCCATGAATGCTGTCTTTCTCAGGGTTAAGGTTTCTTTATTGATACATTTTTGGGTTTGTGCGACAGGGGGTGGGCGGTGTCGTAGACCCCCATCAGGCTGTCGATGTTCACGTGGGTGTAGCGCTGGGTGGTGGAGAGGCTCGCGTGGCCCAGGAGGTCCTGGATCACCCGGAGGTCCGCGCCCCCCTCCAGCAGGTGGGTGGCGCAGGAGTGGCGGAGGGCGTGGGGGTGGAGGGAGACCCGGGTCCCCGCGCCGAGCCCCCTCCGGCGCACCATCCGCTGGACGGCCCGGACGCTGAGCCGGTCGCCGCTCGGGTTGATGAAGAGGGCCGCCGCGTCCGCGGTGCGCCCCTTCCGCACGATGCGGTCCCGCACCGCCAGGTACGCCTCGAGGGCCCGGACCGCCTTCCGGCCGAGGGGCACCACCCGCTCCTTGCCCCCCTTTCCGAGCACCCGGGCGGTGCCGCCGGCGAGATCCACGCGGTCCAGGTCGAGCCCCCGCGCCTCGCTCACCCGGAGCCCGCCGCCGTACAGCACCTCGACGATGGCCGTGTCCCGAAGGGCCGCGGGGTGATCCCCGAAGTCCCCCTCGATCACGCCGTTGGCCTCGTCCGGGGTGAGGAAGTCCGGGAGCTTCCTGGGAATTCTGGGGGTGCGGACGTCCGCCGCCGGGTTGCGGGAGACCAGCTCCCGGCGCATCAGGAACTTGAAGAACGACCGGACGGACGCCAGCTTCCGCCCGATGGTGGCCGGCGAGCACTTCCCGTAGAGGTGCGACAGGAACGCCCGGATACCGACGGTGTCCATCCGGTCCGGCGCGCTCGGCAGCCCGGCGTTCTCGAGAAACCGCCCGAGCTCCTCGAGATCCCGCCCGTAGGCCGCCACCGTGTTCCCGGAGGCCCGCTTCTCGTGGGTCAGATAGTCGCCGAACAGGACGCGCGCTTCGTCAAAGGTCACCGTCATCGCTCCAGCATAGTGAAAAAAAAACCATTTGGCGAATGATGTGCACGAATTTCGGCGGGTCAAGGGCGGACCGCCGACTCCCCGGAGGGTCGGGGATCGTGACGGATCGTCGCGAGTTCTCAATTGGTTGTCTTGAGGGACTATGTCGGGGCATGGCATGCTTATGCAAAGGAGCCGGACCTTTGAAAAAAACCTTGAACAGGCGTGTGGCCCTGGTGGGGCGCAGAATCTCGGGAAACGAGAATCTGGGTCTCGGGTATCTCTGCAAGGCGCTCAGGAACGCCGGGTACGAGGTGAGCATCAACTACATCAACCGCGGCGAGGACGTACACCGCATCGCGAGGACCATCGATGACCGGTCCTGCTTCATGGTGGGGATTTCCATGAACGACGGGGGATCGGCGTTTCTCCCCCTGGCCCTCGGGGAGATGCTGAAGCGCCGCGGCTTCACCGGTCACATCACCGCCGGCGGACACTTCGCCACGCTGGCGGACGAGTGGCTCCTCGACCGTTACGACTGGCTCGACAGCGTGGTGCGGTTCGCCGGCGAGGTGCCGGTGGTGGCCCTGGCCGAGCGGGTGATGAACGGCGGCCATCTCGCCTCCCTGCCCGCGGTCCGCACCCGCTCCGGCCCGGGGTTGCCCGCGCCGGTGCTCGATGCCACCCCCCTGAAGCTCGTGCCCGAGCGGGACGTGCGGCCCGAGCTCATCGGTTACGGCGTGGCCCAGATCTGCGCGAGCCGGGGATGCAAGGGGCGATGTGCCTACTGCGGTCCGGCGGCGCTCCAGAGACGCGAGCGGGCCGAGGGACGGGCTCAGGGCGCCACCGCTAGGGAGCTCTCCGACTGCGGCGTTGGGGGGGTCAAGCGACGGAGCATCGATGACCTCTGCGACGAGATGGCGGCGCTGTGGCACCAACGCAGGGTTCGCTACTTCTACGTCGTTGACGAGCACATGCTCCCCTATGACGAGCGGGAGGCCCTCGCCTACCTGGACGAGTGGCAGGCGGGGCTGAAGCGCCGCAAGGTGGGGCGTTTCGGCATCGGCCTAATGCTCAGGGCGGAGAAGATCACGCCGAAGGTGGCCGCCCGGTTCAAGGAGGTGGGGCTGGTGAGGGCCTTCATCGGGCTGGAGCTGGCGACGGCCGAGGAGGGCAGGCTGTTCGGTCGCCGGATCGACCCGGAGGGCAATCTCCGCATATTCGACGCCTTCAGAAGGCTACAGATCGAGACCGTCTCGAACCTGATGCTGGTCCATCCCTACTCCACCCTCGAGACCATCGCGGGGGGGCTCCGGTATCTGCAACGCATCGGCGCCGGGATGTTCGAGACCACCCGCATGATGCCCTACCACGGCACCCGCCTGGCCGAGCGGTTGGAGAGAGAGGGGCGCCTGGACGGAAATCCCCTCCGGTACGGCTATGCGTTCGACGATCCCGCGGTCGCTCGCTTCGTGCAGACCTACGCCAGGCTCCGGGCCAGGTCTTTCCGAGACTACTCCCTGGCCTACTACGCCCACGATGTGTTCGTGTCCATGGCCCTGGCGAGGCATCTCTTTCCCGAGCGATCCCTAGGCCGGCTCCACGGCCGGATCGAGGATGTCCGACAGCTGATCAACCGAACGTACATCGAGGCGTACACCACCGCCCTGTCCCTCGCCATTAGAGGAGAGACTGATCGGGAGGAGGCGCTGGTGAACGCCACCACCCGTCGGGTCCGTCGTCTGCAGGCGGCGCTGGCGATCATCGACACGGAGCTGAGCGAGGTGCTCTCGAGTGAGGTGAGGCGCTTCTCTCCCCTCGCCCAGGCCGCGGCCGCGGTGTTCGCGTTCAGCATGGCGGGTACAATCCCGGCCTGCTACACGACGAAGGGCGCCGAAGACGGCCAGGAGGACGCGTCCGCGATGGAGGACACGGGCACGGGCGCAGACGGTGACGCGGATACCGACGCGGACGGTGACACCGACGCGGACACGGATGGGGACACCGGAACCGATGCCTGCGACACCGACGAGGGGGTCGTTCAAGAGGAGGAATTCCTCGAGAGGATGGCGCAGGAGGCGTCCTGCTTCTTCGGACAACTCTACTTGGCCGACAACGCCGATGGAACGGTGTACCCCTACAACAGGGTTCCGATGAGCATCTGTGGAGAAGACGACCTCGCGGAGGCCAGCGTCGAAGCGCAGGCGGTGGTCGACAGCTCGGATCTCACCTGCGTCCCCAAGCCGGCACAATGGATTTTTTACGGGGACACGCAGACGGACCTCGATACACTCGGGAGCACCGTGGAGCAGGGGTGCGGCATCAACTACAACCACAGAGACTTCGTCGTACACTTGGACGAAGAAGGATTCGTCTCGGGCGTCGAGGCGCTCATCGACGATCCGGCGATCCAGGAGGCCGCCGCCTGCGTGGCCGCGGCGTTGAACGGGTTGCAGTTTCCGTGTCTCGCCAACTTCGACGTCTGTCCGGAGTACCTCATAGCTGAGTGAAGAGACCGGGACAGCCCGACCGGTCCCGATTTTTTAGCCACGAGAGCCGTTGGGTCTGCAGCAACTGGTCGGATTGCGAGTAGCGCTGAGTCCAACCAGCTCTCGCCGATCGGTGTGCAACCCATTTGGAGCGACAGAGCGGTTTTGGAAACCCGAAACGTTGAGGTCAACAACAAAAAGAGTGAATCCCCGCGGGCAGAGATGCTACTAACCCCCCATGAAACGCCGATGGCAGTTCTGGATCGACCGCGGCGGGACCTTCACCGATTGCATCGGCGTGGCCCCGGAGGGGGGACCTTTACTTACCACTAAGGTACTCTCGTCGGATCTGGCGCCGGTGGCGGGGATTCGCCGTCTTTTGAAGCTCGGTCCCGAGGCGCCCATTCCCCCTTGCGACATTTGCATGGGGACCACCGTGGCCACGAACGCCCTGCTCGAGCGCAAGGGGGCCAAGACGGCGTTGCTCATTACCCGGGGGTTCGGGGATGCTTTGGAGATCGGCCACCAGGCGCGGCCGGACATCTTCGCCCTCACTGTTTCGAAGCCCAGCCAGCTTTATAGTGCTGTGGTGGAGATGGACGCCCGCAACGCTCCGGACGGCTCGGTGCTCGACACCGCGGACCTCCCGGCGCTCGCGGAGACCGTCCGGGGGCTCCTCCGCGACGGGTTTCGCAGCTTGGCGGTGGTCGTGCTCCATTCCTACGCTGATGGCGCGTCCGAGGATCGTTTGGCGGCGGCGCTTGCTCCTTTGGAAATAGATCACATCTCCCTGTCCCACCAGGTCAACTGCGAGATGGGGCTCGTGGCCCGGGGGGAGACCACCGTCGTGGACGCTTACCTGACGCCCCTCATCCGGGACTATGTTCGCGCCCTCCGGAAACACCTTCCGGAGGCCTCCTTACGCCTCATGCAGTCCAGCGGCGGGCTCATCGACGGGGCGCGGTTCCGCGGCGCCAACGCCATCCTCTCCGGCCCTGCCGCCGGGGGGGTGGCCCTCGGCCGGATCTCGGACGCTTTGGGGTTGCCCCGGACCATCGGCTTCGACATGGGGGGCACCTCCACGGATGTCTCCCGGTACGACGGCGAGGTGGAGCGGGTCTACGAAACTCAGGTGGCCGGGGTGCGCCTTCGGGCGCCCATGATGGCCATCCACACGGTGGCCGCCGGCGGGGGCTCCCTGTGCCGCTTCGACGGCTACAGCCTGCGGGTGGGGCCCGACAGCGCCGGCGCGAATCCCGGCCCCTTGTGCTACGGGAATCCGGCGTCGACGGAGCTGAGCGTCACCGACATCAACCTCTATCTCGGCCGCGTGCAGGCGGATCGCTTTCCCTTCCCTTTGACGCTGGCGCCGGTGCTGGAGCGGCTCGAGGTCCTGCGACAGGAGATGGCCTCCCGGGGCATCGAGAAATCCGTCGACGAGATCGCGGAGGGGTTCTTCGATATCGCCAACGCCCACATGGCCGAAGCCATCCGCCACGTCACCGTGGCCCGGGGGCACGACGTGCGGGAGTACGACCTGATGGTCTTCGGGGGCGCCGGGGGACAGCACGCCTGCGCCCTGGCGAGGCGACTCGGGATGCAGCGGATCGCCCTCCACCCCCACGCGGGTATCCTCTCGGCCCTGGGGATGGGGCTGGCGGACGTGGCCTGGCACGGATCCTCGGACACGGGCCGTTATCCCCTGGACGCGGACACGCCGGATCGCCTGGAACCGGTCTTCGATGGGTTGGAGACCCAGGCCGCGGAGGCCCTCGGCGACGAGGGATTCCGGCGATCGGAGATCCGCATGGTGCGGCGCGTGAACCTCCGCTACCGGGGAACCGAGACCGCCGTTGCCTGCGCCTACTCGCCCCGGCCGGAGGCGCTTCGGGAGGCGTTCGAGGCGCGTCACGAGCGCCGGTTCGGATACCACCGCCCGGGCCACACCGTCGAGGTGGTCGCGGCCCGCCTCGAGGCCGTGGGACCGGCCCACGGGGCGCCGCTGACGCCTGCTTTTCGATCCGCGGCCGGTCCCCCCGAGCCCCTGCGCCGGACCCAGCTCCTCACCGACGGCCGGTGGGATCGGGACGTGCCGGTGTACCTCCGGGAGGCCCTTGCCCCGGGCATCTCCCTGCCGGGACCGGCCCTGATCCTGGAGGCGATCGGTACGGTGGTGGTGGATCCCGGATACGTGCTGGAGAAGGACGCGAACGATGTGATTTGGCTCTCCCAAGGCAGCAGGGGCACCGAGCAGGAGCCCCGGAAATCCGAGGACTGCCGGCCCGACCCGGTGCGGCTCGAGGTGTTCAACAACCTGTTCATGTCCGTGGCCGAGCAGATGGGCACCGTGCTGCGGCGGACCGCCCTGAGCACGAACATTCGGGAGCGCCTCGATTTCTCCTGCGCTCTCTTCGACGCCGCGGGCAACCTGGTGGCCAACGCGCCCCATATTCCGGTTCACCTGGGGGCCATGGCCGAGTCCGTTAAGGGAATCGTGGCTGACGCTACGCGGATGGAGCCCGGGGATGTGTTCGTCACCAACGACCCGGCCCGCGGGGGATCCCACCTGCCGGATATCACCGTGGTCTCCCCGGTGCACCACGACGGGCAAGTCGTCTTCTACACCGCCAACCGGGGCCACCACGCCGATGTCGGGGGCACCACCCCCGGGTCCATGCCCCCCTTCTCCCGAACCCTGGCCGAGGAGGGGGTGGTCTTCCGCGGGGTGAGGGTCGTGCACCGGGGACGATGGGACGACGCCCGGGTGCGGGAGATCCTCTCCGGCGGTCCCCATCCCTGCCGCGACATCGAGCAGAACCTGGCGGATCTGCAGGCCCAGATTGCTGCCAACAAGAGCGGCCAGCGGCGCCTCGCCGAGCTCCTCGCGCAATACGGTCAAGGCGAGGTCGCGGCGTACATGAAGCACGTCCAGGACAACGCGAGGGCCCTCGTGGAGGACGCCGTCGAGGCCCTGCCGGACGGGGTCCACGAGCTCGTGGATCAGATGGACGACGGGGAGCGCATCGCCGTCCGGGTGACCATCGACGGCCGTCGGATATCCGTGGATTTCAACGGCACGTCCGAGCAGACCCCGACCAACCTCAACGCGCCCCGGGCCGTGACCGTTGCGGCGGTGATGTACGTGCTCCGCTGCCTCGTGGGAAAGCCAATCCCCCTCAACAGCGGGTGCCTGGCACCGGTCACCCTGCACATCCCGGAGGGGACGATACTGTCCCCCGATCCGCACCGGGCCGTGGCCGGGGGCAATGTGGAGACCTCCCAACGGGTGGTGGCCGTGCTCCTAGGCGCCCTGGGCAAGGCCGCCGCCAGCAAGGGGACCATGAACAACCTGACCTTCGGAAACGGCCGGACCGCCTACTACGAAACTATCGCCGGCGGCGCCGGGGCCACCGAAGAGGGGCCGGGCGCCGCCGGGGTGCACACCCACATGACCAACACTCGGCTCACCGATCCCGAGGTGCTGGAGGCCCGCTTCCCGGTGCGCCTGAAGCGGTTCGCCCTGCGCCGGGGCTCCGGCGGCGCGGGGCGCCACCCCGGCGGCGACGGCGTCGTCCGGGAGATCGAGTTCCTCGAGCCTATGGAGGTGGCTCTCCTCACCGAACGTCGAACCCGCGCCCCCTTCGGGCTCCGGGGGGGCGCGTCGGGCAAACCGGGAAGAAATACCCTCAACGGCGAGCCCCTCCCGGCCAAGTGTGCCTTTCCAGTGACCGCCGGGGATGTGCTCCGCGTCGCCACCCCCGGCGGCGGGGGCTTCGGCGATCCTGAAGATGGGGACTGACAACACGGACAGCGCCTGACAACACGGACTAACACGGACGGACACGGACAGACACGGACCGCTCCAATGGCGCCTGATTGTCTGGTTCCAATCAGCGGCGTCCGGGGTCGTCGGTTGGCCCCCCCTGAACTGCGATGGAAATCTGAGACGGTCTTTAGTATAGTGTCGGAAAGCATCGCTATTTCGTGCAGGAGGCAGGCGCTATGCAGGGTAAAATACTCATTCTCGGAGCCACTGGTATGCTGGGCACACCCGTTGCCCGTCGCCTGGCGGCGGACGGATTCGACGTGCGGGCCATGTGTCGGAATCCGGAATCAGCAAAGGACAAACTGGGAGACAAGATAGAGATTGTAAAGGGCGATGTCGAAGACGACGAGCGCCTCGAGGCGGCCATGGCGGGCTGCTCGACGATCTACATGAGCCTCCAGGGGGACCGGGATCACGACTTCGAGGCGCGGGCCGCCGAGAGAGTCTGCCCCATCGCCGCCCGTCTCGGGATTTCCCGTATCGCCGCCGTCTCCGGATGCACGGTATACGAGCAGAACAGGTGGCACCCCATGATCGACGGCAAATACAGGACAGAGCAGACCATAAAATCCAGCGGTATTCCCTACACCCTGTTTCGCTGCACCTGGTTCATGGATTCGTTGCCGTTCTATGTCCGCGGCAACGCCGCCATGGTCATGGGCAGGTTTCCCTTTCCGTACAACTGGGTCGCCGCGGACGATTACGCGGGGATGGTGTCGAAGGCCCTGTCGATCCCCGAAGCCCGGAACAAATCGTTCGTCATTCATGGCCCCGAGGGGCTTACGATGAAACAGGCGCTGGAGAAGTACTGCACAGTCTGCGCGCCGGAGGCTAAGGTCAAGGTGATGCCCCTCTGGTTGCTCTCGGCGATGGCGTTTGTCACCGGGAACTCGTTCCTCAAGTTCGGAATCGGCATCATGCGCTATTTCAACAAGGTGCCGCAGATGGGAGATCCGGCGGAGGCCAATGCGCTGCTCGGCGCCCCGAGCACGACCATTGAAGCGTGGTGCGCGGACCGCGCGTGACCGGGAGAAGATCGTAGGAGTCCGATCCCGTGAAAGGCGAGCACCCCGGCAATGATGGTCGCGGGGATTGGAGACTACCATGCGAGGTTGATAGAGAAAGGAGCCTGTCGTGTCGAACCTCGATGACTCAAAAGACCCGTCGGATCTCACGGACGCGCCCGACCCCTACGAGCCGCCCCGATCCCTGTCGAACCCCGCCGAGCCCCGGCGGGCGCCGGATCATGTTACGTATATCAGGCCGCTGTCCCGCCAGAAGGCCGCCATCTTCCTGACGGGGATCGAGGGCGTCGTGGTCATCCTCGGCCTCTTTACGACATCCCGGTCCGGGTTCCGCCCCGAGATCGGGAGCGTCGATATACTCCGCTTCCTGGTCAGCGCCGCCGCCTTCATCGTGTTCCTGACCTGGTTCTTCCGCATGTACAAGAACCTCTACCTCCTCGGCCGGGAGCACATGCGCTGCACGCCGGGGTGGGCGGTGGGGTACTGGTTCATCCCCTTCCTCAACCTGATACGACCCATCCAGTGTGTCTACGATATCTGGCGCGCCGGCGCGCTCGAGGGGGAGCCCCCTGTCGGCTACGCCCTCTTCGGCTGGTGGTGGGCCGCCTGGATCGGCTCCAGTGTCCTGGCGCAGGTCGCCGCCACCGGGGAACGCTCCATCATCATCGCGAGCCACGGCCTCGACCTGCTGCTCACCGGCCTCACCATGCTGGTCATCCACACCCTCGGCCTCCGTCAGGAGCGGAAGGCGCGGTCCGCGGGGCTGCCGGGGTCTACTCCTCCTCGGCCCACTGCTTCAGCTTCCGCTTGATCTTCTTTTCGATTTTTCTACCGATCTCCTCCCACTCAGGGTCCGCCTCGGGGTCGGCGCCGCCCGCCTCGGCGGTTCCGTCTGCGGCCTCGCCCGCCTCGGCGAATTCCTCGAGCTTGCGCATGACCTTCCGCTCCACCTTCTCCCCGATGGCCTCCCACTCCGCCTCGTTGTGACCGCGGGGTTTCCTGCCCCGCGCCGTGAAGGTGCCGCCCCCGATCAGGACGATGCCGAGAACGAAGCCGAAATCGTACCACCCGCCGCTGTTGTTCAGCTCGTAGATGTTCACGGTGTCGGAGAACAGACTGATGATGAACGCCACCACCACGATGATGCCGTGCCACAACCCGTACCAGAAACCGGCGGGGGCCTCGGCCGTGAACCGCTCGTCGCCCGCCGCGCAGCCGACGAAAACCAGAGCCGCCGCGGCCAGGGCGAAGAGAACAGCGCTGCTCCTCAGATTCATTTCACGCTCCTTTCGATGGGGATTGATTATATGTAATCCGAAGAAAAGATCCATCAGGACCCGGCCGCCGATGCTCGGCGCCGCGAAGTGCTTTGCACGGAAAGAACGGACACTGGACCCGACCTGCGCCACCTGACGAATCGGTCTACTTTCCGGAGAGCCGCGCCTTCTCTTCCTCGAGATCGGAGAGGGCGTCCGCGAGCATGCCCTTCATCTGGAAGGCGGCGTCCTTCTCATCTCTGAGGTTGGAGACCCGTCGCTCGGCTGCGACGATGCGGTGGCCGGCCTGGCGGCGGGCTTCGAGGCCGTGGACCAGGAGGCGCTTGAGATCGGAGAGCCGCTTCAGGAGGTTCACCGGGGAGTCGGCCCCGAGGAGGTAGCGGAGGGAGCCGCCGTTTCGGGATATCCGGTAGAGGACCCTCGCGCGGACGATGGCCTGCTGCTCGACCACCGCGCCGTCCGCCCGGGCGTTGCCGAGCTCGGTCAGGGCGCTGTTCTCCTCGGTGGTGACGGCGGAGATCCGGTAGTCGGTGCGGGCGATATCTTCCCGGCGACGGGCGATCTCGTCTTCCAGCTCATCGAGGGAGATATACCCCTCCTCCGCCTTGACCGAGGGTGTAAGGATGAGAAGGGCGAGGCATACCAACAGACACCGCCTCATGAGGGCTCCACGGTGTTCTTGAGGGAGAGCCGTGACCCCACCACACCGGTGAGGGCGCTCCCCGCGATCAGGAAAAAGGTGGTCCTGGCGCCGAGGCCCGTGAGCTCGGAGAGGCCGATGAGGGGCATGATATCCTTCAGCGAGCTCTCGACATAGCCGGCGAAGACGCCGAGGAGAATGAGCGACAGGATCATGGCGAACACGGTCTCCATGGCCCCCTCCAGCTGAAACGGGAAGCGGATGTATCGCTTGGTGGCGCCCACGAGCCCGAGCACCTCGATCTCCCGGGTCCTGGCGGACACGCCGGTCCGGACCACCGCCGCCACCACGAGCACCGCGACCACGAGGGACATCAACCCCAGCCCCCAGGCTGCCGCTCTGGCCATCGTGGAGAGGGCGAAGAGCTTGTTGAACCAGTCGTCATAGAGCTCCACCTCGTCCACAATCTTGACGGCGCCGATTCGATTGGCGAGGGTCTCCCGCTGCTGGTCGTTCGTCAGGGCGAGGCCCTTTAAATGAATATCGATAGAGGCGGGGAAGGCGGACTCCGGGAGCGAGGCGGCCATGTCACCATACGCCCCCATATCCTTTGAGAACTGATCCCGCGCCGTCTTCGGGGTGATGTTGTCGACCCGAGCCACATCCGGGAGCTCCGACACCGCGTTGACGAGCTTTTCGATCTCGGCGGCGGTGGCGCCGTCTTTGAGGTATGCGGTGATTGGAGCGGTGCCGATCCAGCGGCCGAGGAGCGCGTCGAGGTTCTTGGCGGCCTGCAAGGTGGCGGTGAAGCTCAAGAAGGTCAAAGAGAGGGTCAGGACAGAGAGGGTGTGGAGCCCCGGACGCCGTCGGACGCCGTCAACGGATCGCCGAAGTAAATAGGTTAACTTCCTTAGTGTCTGAACAGATATCATTGTTGTTCATCCTATCGAGCGAAGCCTGCCCCGCCCGCTCCGGTTCTGTGACCCCTTGTCCTGATGACCGCCGGAGGGGGCTCCCATGAGACGACCGCTCTTGAGCCCCAGCGTCCGGTGAGGGCGCGCGGCCATGAGCATGCGGTCATGGGTGGCGAGCACCACCGTGGCCCCCTCGGCGGCGGTCCGCTCCAGCAGATCCAGGACGAAGTCCGCGTTGTAGGCGTCCAGGTTTCCCGTGGGCTCGTCCGCCAGAACGAGCTCCGGCCTCCCGACGATGGCTCGGGCGATAGCGACCCTCTGCTGCTCGCCTCCGGAGAGCTCGCCGGCCAGATCCCCTTCCCGTCCCCCGAGACCCACCTGCTCGAGCACTCCGCCAATCCGCTGCGTGATCTCCGCTTTGGACAGCCCCATCACCTCCAGGGGAAGGGAGACGTTGGCGGCGATGGTCAGATCCGGCACCAGCCGGAAGTCCTGAAACACGATGCCCATGGAACGGCGGAGCAGCGAGATGGCGGACTCTTTGAGGGAGGCCAGATCATGACCGTTGAACATCACGCTCCCCGTGTCCGGAGTATCCAGGGCGCCGAGCATCTTCAACAGGGTACTCTTGCCCGCGCCGGAGGGGCCGGTAATGTATACAAACTCCCCGGCGAAAATATCGAGAGAAACATCAAACAACGCGGACCGGTTGTTGCTGTAGAACCGACTCACCCGGTGCAAGCTGATCAGGGGGGCCTTCGACAGGGAATCGCTGTCATTTTTTTTTGGCTGCATGTCGTTGATATTAAAAATACATTTTTTCAAATGGCAAAAAAACGGCATGTAAAAGAAAACCTGAACAATCGTCCACTGAACAGCGGCTCCCCTGTGGAAAGAGTGTGAACTCACTGTGGAAATGTACAGTATCTACTAGATATTGTTAGACTTTGAAAAAAAACCACAATATGTTGTGCTACAAACTTGACACAACCCCACAAGTTGTGCAGAACCAATGGAGGGCATAAACCTGAACAAATCTAGGGTTAACTATTCAAACAAATTTTTTTCATTTGTTTTGAAGGTTTTTTTAACGTGGGGAGAAACCAATGAGCCGTATCGAGCAAAATGAGAAAATTAAAGTGGGGACCGAATCCGGGAACGCTCCGACAGAGCGGACCAGTGTTCCTACGGGCGGGTTGAAGTTTTCGAGATTGTTGACGAAAAAGGGCATACATCCCTATGAGGAGCTCGAGTGGGACACCCGTTCCGCCGCAATCACCAGTGATAAAGGGGAGGTGATCTTCGAAGCCAACGATGTCGAGGTTCCGAAGAGCTGGAGCCAGCTGTCGACCAATGTGGTCGTCTCGAAGTATTTCAGAAGCCAGTCCAAGTCCGGGGAGCGGGAAAAATCCGTCAAGCAGATTATCGACAGAGTCGTACAGAATGTCTGCACCTGGGGGCGCTCCGGCGGATACTTCGCTACGGAGTATGACGCGGAGACCTACGAGTCGGAGTTGACCTCCGTCCTGATCCATCAGATGGCCTCCTTCAACAGCCCGGTCTGGTTCAATGTGGGCATCGAGCCCCATCCCCAGGCGTCCGCATGCTTCATCAACTCGGTGGAGGACACCATGGACTCCATCCTGAGCCTCGCGTCCATCGAGGCGAACCTGTTCAAGGGGGGCTCCGGATCGGGCACCAACCTCTCCAGCCTCCGCTCCTCTAAGGAGAAGCTCTCCACCGGCGGCCAGGCCTCCGGTCCGGTCTCCTTCATGCGGGGCTTCGACGCCTTCGCCGGGGTCATCAAGAGCGGGGGCAAGACTCGGCGGGCCGCCAAGATGGTCATCCTGAACGTCGACCATCCCGATATCCTCGAGTTCGTGAACTGCAAGGTGGAGGAGGAGAAGAAGGCCTGGTCCCTCATCGAGGCGGGCTACAGCGGTGACATCAACGGTGAGGCCTACGGCTCGGTGTTCTTCCAGAACTCCAACAACTCCGTGCGGGTCACCGACGCGTTCATGCAGGCGGTGGTGGACGACCGCGACTACCAGACCCACGCCGTCCTCGACGGGACTCCCACGGAGTCCTTGAGCGCGCGACAGGTGCTCCGGCAAATCGCCGAAGCCACCCATGTCTGCGGCGACCCTGGGCTGCAATACGACGACGAGATCAATCGCTGGCACACCTGCAAGGCCTCGGGCCGCATCAACGCCTCCAATCCCTGCTCCGAATACATGTTCCTCGACAACTCGGCCTGTAACCTGGCCTCCCTCAACCTGATGAAATTCGTCAACGAGCAAGGGGAGTTCGACACCGACCTCTTCCGCCACGTCGTTGACCTGGTCATCACCGCCCAGGAGATCATCGTGGGCGCCGCCCGGTACCCCACAGACGCCATCGCCCAGAACAGCTTCGACTACCGGCCCCTCGGCATCGGCTATGCCAACCTGGGCGCGCTGCTCATGAGCCGCGGGCTCCCCTACGACAGCGACGCGGGCCGCGCCTACGCCGCGGGTATCACCGCCCTGATGACCGGTGAGGCCTACGCCCAGTCCACTCGGATGGCCGAGAAGCTCGGTCCGTTCGAGCACTACCCGATGAACGCCGAGTCGATGATCGATGTTCTCGAGAGGCATGCATCGTCCATCAGTAGCATTGATCCGGGACTGGCGTCGCCGCCTTTGATCCAGGCGGCCAAAGAGGCGTGGGGAGATGCCATCGAAACGGGCCGGAAGCACGGCGTCAGGAACGCCCAGGTGAGCGTGCTCGCGCCGACCGGTACCATCGCCTTTATGATGGATTGCGACACCACCGGCATCGAGCCGGATATCGCCCTCGTCAAGTTCAAGCGGTTGGTGGGCGGCGGCACCTTCAAGATCGTCAATCAATCGGTGCGACAGGCCCTCGGCCGGCTCAGCTACACCCCCGTCGAGATCGATAGCATCATCCAACACATCGAGGATACCGGAACTATTGAGAATGCCCCGGAACTCATGCCCGAGCACCTGCCCATCTTCGATTGTGCGTTCAAGCCGGAGAACGGTGAGCGAACCATCTCTCCCATGGGACACATCAAAATGATGTCCGCGGTGCAACCCTTCATCTCCGGCTCCATCTCCAAGACCGTGAACGTGCCGAGCACCGCCACAGTGGACGAGATTTTCGATATCTATGTGGATGCCTGGAAGCTGGGGCTCAAGGCCATCGCCATCTACCGGGACGGCTCCAAGCGCACCCAGCCCCTCTCCGTGTCCGAGAAGGCCCGAAAGGTGCAGAAAGAGCGGGTCATCTCTCCCGAGCTGGCCCGCCGACGGTTGCCGGACGAGCGCCGCAGCCTCACCCACAAGTTCGATATCTCCGGTCATGAGGGCTACCTCACGGCGGGAATGTACAACGACGGGACCATGGGGGAGATTTTCATCCGCATGGCCAAGGAGGGGTCGGTGGTGTCGGGCCTCATGGACTCGTTCGCCACGGCGATCTCCCTGGCGCTCCAGTACGGCGTGCCCCTCCAGGTGCTGGTGGACAAGTTCAGCCACACCCGATTCGAGCCGTCCGGAATCACGCGGAATCCCGAGATTCCCATCGCCAAGTCCATCATGGACTACATCTTCCGTTGGCTCAACCTCAAGTTCCTCTCCCAGGACAACGTCATCAGCAACACCGAGGAGGCGAAGATTACACTCAATCCCAATGCCGGCGGCCGCGACTCGGTTCCCCCGACCGATGACGGGATGGTATTCGAGCAGGAGGTTGATGCGCCGCCGTGTCCCTCCTGCGGGTCCATCATGGTCCGATCCGGCACCTGCCACCGCTGCCTCAACTGCGGCTCCACCTCGGGGTGCAGCTGACCACCATTTACACTACCCCCAATCAGGGAGTAATGACATGGGTTCCCTTAGGCGGAGTGAACTCGAAACGCCGCTTGCCGATACCCACGTTGAAGTGAACATCGGACAACGTGATGCGTGTCACGGTCCCGTCGTGATGGGCGATGAGCACCCGGCGGATACATGGACATTTGTTGTCGAGGGTGAAGGTCAAAGACGCAATGAAGGGATGCTTCTTGAAAGGGATCAGCTGGATTGCCCCGAAGCCACCTCCCCTGGGGCGTGTTGAACCGCCTAAGAAATCAATTTTAAAGTGTTTTTTGTATTGTTCACCCGATATCAACTCAAGGAGATGGTCCACCAACAGATCATCGGCGGGGCTTGAATAGGCGATTCTGGCAGCCTGATCATAGGCCCATGCCGTAACCCCGTCACTCACCACGAGGCGTCTCTTCGGTGAGTGGTAGGTCAGCCGATATCGCCCTCCCCGCCTCAACTCGAGGGTTCCCTGCCACGCCTCATCGGTGGCGCTTTGCTTGTCTTTTCGCTCCATTACAAATTCGGCTCGGATGGAGAAGACTCTCTTCAAACAGGCCCTGAGGTGAGACACCCAAACCGTCGCATCGGGAGAGGTGGCCTGTGTCATCCCGACATCGGGCAGCACAAGCGTCATTAACAAAACGATGGTCATCCCTCTGAAAATCGCAGTCATCCTCTATCGCGGTATCATGTAATCCAAGTGTGGGACAAGTAATCCAAGCGTCAGACGAGGTTTTGAACGGTGTACTATTTTTACCGACTTTCATGTTGGAAACCGCTTGAAGGAAACTGTCGAATAGAAAATACTACGCCGAAACCGGAGTGGCGAGCGAGGCAATACGATGAAACACGTGAGACCGTTGATGAAAGTGGTGATGGCAGGAATCGCAGCGTCGGTGTTGCCGATGGGGGTCTCGGCTGCCGACGGGGAGTCCGTCGAAGACGGTCGGCAGCTCGGAAAGGCGGCATCGTCATCCATCGAGACAACTGAATCCGATGCTGCCGGAGAAATGGCGCTCCCCCAGATTACCCCGGGACCGGAGATGACCCTCGCCGAGGCGCTTGACGCGGCACTCCGACAAAACCTGACCATCGAGGCCACCCAACTCGAAATCGAAAAGGCGGAGGCCACCCTTTCTATCGCGTGGGGTGCTATATTCCCAATGATTTCGGGAAAGATGGAGCTCCTCCATCGTGACCACGAGGACACCTTCGACCTCACCGGATCGATGGGAGACCTCCTGCCCCCCGGCTTCGCGGGGGATACGGAGACAGTCATCATGCCGCTCAACGACCTCAAGGGATCTCTCCAGGCCTCGATGCCCCTCGTCAACCTGCCGGCCTGGTACAACATCAGCCTGGCCAAGATGGGGATCCCCATGGCCGAGCTCACTTTGGCCTCTGTGCGCCGGCAGATGCTCCTGGCGGTCTCCGAGGCTTACTACTTCGCGCTGATGTCGAGGGAGCTCATCGATCTCCACCTCGCCACTATCGAGACCGCTTCCCAGCACTTGAGGGTGGCACAGGCCAAGCTCGATGCAGGTACCGGATTGAGAATCGACGTCATTCGCGCCGAGACCGATCTCGATCAGGGACGGCAAGAGCTGCTCAGCGCCCATCTCGCCTTTGACAAGGCACGAGACACCATCGCCAGGTTGACCGGCAGGGACGATCTCCCCCTTCCAGTGGCGGCACCTCCCCTGACCCTCCCCACCGAATCAAATGCCGAGCTGACACAGAAAGCCTTGAAAAAACTACCTGAAATAGCGGCTAAAAGGCATCAGGTGGAGATGGCGAGGACCCAGCTCGACGCGGTCTGGATGCAGTTTCTCCCCACCCTCAGCGCCGCATGGCAGGGGAGCTATCAGTTCACCAAACCCGGCGATCTGGGCTCTACGGACCGGTCCCGCTGGATGGCTATTTTCACCCTCAGCGTCCCCCTTTACAACCAGATGCGCTATGGAGAGCTGGACAAGGTGCGGGCCGAGATTCGCCAGGCCTCACTCCAGGTCGAGGATGCGGAGAAGGACGTCTCTTTGAAGATTCGCAACGCCCATCGGGACTACCTCACTTCCCTCACCTCGGTTGAAATCGCCGAGCGTCGCGCCACCCTCAGCAAGGAAGCCCTGACTTTGGCGGAGGCGGCTTTCGAGGCCGGCACGGGATCATCTCTCGATGTCACCGAGAGCCGCCGTACCACCTCATCGGCCAACGTGGACCTGGCGTCCAAGCGGCTTCAATCCCAGCTCGCCCTGTTGAGGCTCCTAAACGCCATCGGGGTCGATCTCGTATCGACAACCCGGTAGAGAATACAGTATATCTGCAATTACAGATTTGTATCACTCTCCGATTTCCGGCCTCACGTAGTCGATACGCTTGAAATGATGTATATTTTTGTGTGTTTTTTGACATCTCGGGCTGTTTGCGATAATACATTATTCTCGAAAGAGGACTTTAATGAAATATTGGAATCCAGAGTTCCTAGAAAAACTGCTACAAATACAGGATACTGATCTCAAAATACGAAATCTCGAGAATCAGATTCAGACCTACTATCAGCGTTCTAAAGAGGAGGACTCTGAGCTCTCCCAGTTGAAGGCGGAGGTCGCGAGGGTGGATCAGACCATCGAGGCCACTGAGAGTCAGCATCAGATGTATAGTACGACTCTGGAGGACATCAAGACTGCCATCAAGGGACTCCTGACGACCAAGTCCGGCGCCCCCAAACCGAGAACCCGCTCGTCCACTGAAGCGCTCAGAATCGAGGAGGATAAGCTGGGGGTGTTGGTGGAGGAGACCCTGGAGCAACTCCAGGCGTGCAAAGCCGAGCGGGCCGTCTTCGTGGAAAAGGCCGAAGCCAGGGCGCTCGAGCTGGAGAAGACGCAGGAGGGTCCGGAGGCGGAGATTCGAAAGCTGCAGCTCAAGATCAAACGCTTTGAAAGACAACGGGAAGAACAAGTGGTCGGAATTCCGACGATGTTGCTTCGTCGCTATGACCGGTTGAGGAGCTCTCGCTCCGGGATCGGTCTGACGGTGCTCCGGGACGGCGTATGTACCGTATGTCGGATGCAGATGCCCACCGCCGTAATCTCTCGGATGACTCAGGGGGAACGGATTTCCATGTGTCCCGCGTGCGGTCGGATGGTTGCAAAGATAGAGATCATCAATCTCATCGCCACTTCGGAGGACGCGAAGGCGGAAAAGAAAGCCAAGACCAAGAAGGCGTTGGCCAAGAAGGTGCTGGCCAACAAGAAGGCCGCCGAAAAGAAACAGAAGGCAGCGGCGAAGAAAGCAGAGGCAAAGGGTGTGACCAAGAAAAAGGTGGTTAAGGCGCCGTCGAAAGAAACGCCCGCTACCGAAACCGATTCGATCGGGAAGCCCGCTGCAAAGAAACTCGCCGCCAAGAAGCCCGCCGCCAAGAAGGCGCCCGCTAAGACGCCCGCCAAAAAGGCGCGCGCTAAGACGCCCGCCAAAAAGGCGCCCGCCAAGACGCCCGCTGTTAAAGAGGCGCCCGCCAAGAAGCCCGCTGCTAAAAAGGCACCCGCCAAGAAGCCCGCTGCCAAGAAGCCGCCCGCCAAGAAGCCCGCCGCTAAGAAGAAGAAATAAGACGCCTTCAGCATACTCGTCGCTGCTGTGATATTGAAATTGCTGTTGAGTTTCGATAGGCTCTCTCCGGAATGTGCACCCAATGGGACAGGCGACGTTTTCTCAAACGCCTGGGTCTCGCCAGCGCCGGTGTCGCGGGGACAACCGCTGTGGGACTCATCGCCATGGAGCGCGAGGTTTCGATCGCGAAACCCCTGACCACGCCACAAGTATTTGATTTCAGAAAAGGGCTGGATTTGCCCGTTAAAATCTTGTCGGTGGGGCGAGGGGATCCGGAGGCCGCCACCCGGGCGGCCATCGAGGCGCTCGGAGGGATGGCGCGTTTTGTTAAAAAGGGGGAGACCGTGGCGATTAAGCCCAACGTGGCCTGGGACAGAACCCCGGCCCAGGCGGGCAACACCAATCCGCTGGTGGTGGTCGCGCTGGTCGAGCTCTGTCGTCAGGCCGGCGCCAAGCGCGTGCTGGTCACAGACAATACGTGTAACGAGGCCAAACGGTGCTTCACCCGATCGGGGATCTGGAAGGCGGCAGCGGCGGCCGGCGCCGAGGTGGTACTCCCGGCGGACCACCGGTTCGCGAACCGTCCCCTCAGCGGTGTCCTGGGATCGATTCCGGTGCTTATCCCCGTCGTTGAGGCGGATCGGCTCATCAACGTGGCGATCGCCAAACACCACGGGCTCTCCGGCTTTACCGGCGCGATGAAGAATCTCTATGGGGTCATCGGCGGGCGGCGAAACCGACACCACCAGCGGATCGACGATTCCATCGTCGATCTCGTGACCTCGTTTCGATCCACCATCTCCATCGTCGATGCCACCCGCGTGTTGCTTCGGAACGGTCCCCAGGGAGGGGATCTGGCAGACACCAAGGCGGTGGGAGAGGTCATCGCCTCCACGGATCCCGTAGCGGTGGATGCGTATGCCTGCACCCTCATCGGGCTCACCCCGGAGGACCTCCCCTACCTCGCCGCCGCATCCAAGCGTGGGCTGGGATCCCATGACCCGGCCGCCGTCGACAAGCGCGAGGTCTCCTGATGGTCGAGGAGACCCGTCGAGACAAGAACCAAAAGTGGCAGCGGTGGCGCGTCATCCGCCGGATCAGTCAGGGGGTATGGTTGCTGGTATTCCTCTGGCTCATCGGCAAAACCGCTTCCATATCCGGCGCCGACCTGGACGCATCATCATCACTCAGGATGACCTTCCCCGTAGAGATCTTCCTGAACATCGACCCCTACGCCGGGGCGTTGGTGCTGCTCTCCGCCGGGACGCTTCCCGTCGCCATGTTGCTCGGGCTCATCGTCCTCGGTTCCGGCTTCTTCTTCGGGCGGGGGTTCTGCAGTTGGGTCTGTCCCATGGGGACCATGAACCACATGGCCGGGGAGATCCGCTCCTCCCTCAAGGGAAAGCGACGACTTCGGGCCAATGAGACCCGTCCCTATCAAAAGATGAAGTACATCGTTCTGGTGGTGAGCCTCGGCGCGGCGCTCTTCGGCTCCGCTGTCGGCGGGCTGCTGGACCCCATCTGTTTGGCCACCCGGGGTATCGCGCTGACGGTTCTTCCGGTGTTGGAGTGGTGCTTCCTCGGCCTCCTCGGCACGGCGTGGCGCTCAGACGTGACCGCGCTCCAATACGCCGCGGACGGCATCAACGCCGTGGCGGGCAAGGCGCTGCTCCAGAGCGGCGGTATGATCGTGGAGGGGGGGCTCCTCCTCTCCATCATTTTCATCGCCGTTCTCGCGGCCAACCGGTTCATCCCCAGGTTCTGGTGTCGCGGGATATGCCCCCTGGGCGCGCTCCTCGGTCTGGCCGGTCGGTTCGGGATTCTGACCCTCAAAAAAGACGAGGCGGCCTGTGACGGGTGCGACAAGTGCCAGCTCCACTGTCAAGGCGCGGCGTCTCCGAAACCCAAGGATGCGTGGCAGCGCGCTGAGTGCGATCTCTGTATGAACTGTCTGGCGGCGTGCAGGAAGCAGAGCGCCCTCTCCCTCGGGCTCGCGGGCCAGAAGGGGGATGAGCGGGACGCGCCGGATTTGAAGCGTCGCAACGTGATCACCGGGGCGGCCGCCGGCGCCGTCATGGTCCCCGCGCTCCGGATGGGATCCCTCGGATCGGTCGAGGGACGGCCCGCACCGGAGCGCATCCGCCCCCCTGGCGCGCTGGGCGAGCGGGCGTTTCTCCACAGGTGCATACGGTGCGGCCAGTGTATGAAGATCTGCCCCAACAACGCGCTCCATCCGGCCCTCGACGAGGCCGGGGTGGAGGGGCTCTGGACGCCGGTGCTGGTTCCCCGTATCGGGTACTGCGAGCATACCTGCACCCTCTGTACGGACGTCTGCCCCACCGGCGCCATCCGGCGAGTGACCGAGAAGGAGAAGACCGGCAAGGGCGCTCCCCTCCTCCGCCTCGGCACCGCCTTCATCGAGCGGGGACGCTGCCTGCCCTGGGCCATGAACACCCCCTGCATCGTATGCGAGGAGTTCTGCCCGACCTCCCCCAAGGCCATCGAGCTCATCGAGGAGCGGGTGATGGTGGACGGCGAGGAGCGGATCTTGAAGAAGCCGCGGATACGCCCCGATCGTTGCAGCGGCTGCGGCGCCTGCGAAAACATCTGTCCGGTCAACGACCGCGCGGCCATCCGCGTCTCCGCCGTGGGTGAATCCCGCGACAAGGAGAACAGCCTCCTCCAGTCCGAAAAACCCGGCGCGATCGGACGCCCCAAGTAGCCCGCGACACTCGCGACAAATGTAACCAATATGGACTTGTTGAACCAATATGGACTTGTTGAACCAATATGGACTTGTTGAACTAATCCGTCTCTGCTAAAGTTTCTCTCGGACAAGGACTCTTTAACAAAATATTTTTCGCTGCCGTTGAACCATAGCATAAGCCTATGGGGGTTATTTGGGGGGCAACAGCAGCCGCCTGTATTGGGAAGATGCGAAAGGCGGTATGATGAGTGTCCACGAACGGCGTAAGCGGCCGAGAGATCCGGCCGATTTCGATGACAGCGCGTTCATCGAGATTCGGCATACCTTCGGACCGATTCGGAAATCGGTTTATAAAGTGTTGGAGTTCAATGAGTGGGGTACCTCCTTTCTGGTCCCGACCTCGGACGGCTACTTCGCTCCGGGATTTCCTCTGCAATATTCACTTATTACACAACACAACGCCAGATCCGATTCCTTCGGTGTTGTCAGATACTATCAACCCTTCAATGATCAGAAGGGAAACGCGTTTTATAAGATAGGTGTGGAGAACAACCCGTCCTCCGCCGAACAACAGAGAAACCTCAGAATCCGGCCTGAACGGCTGCGCCTCGCGGAGCTGGAGAGCGATCATTCCATCTATTTCACAGTGGACGGCCTTGAGATCGGGTTGCCGTTGGTGGACATCTCCCGGTACTCCGCGGCTTTCTACTGCAGTGACGAGGAGGCGTCATACCTCAGCGTCAGCAGCGCCATCAATGCCGTCGACATCATCTTTGGTGACAAGACCCTGTTTCGCGGCACGGTCATCGTCACGCGACGGGAGCTCGATGGCGAGAGATACCGGATCGTCATCGCCCCCCGCAATACCATCTTCGATCTCGAAACCATCGAGGAACAGGAGCATCTGACCCGCTTGTGCCACTCCGTGGATTCGCTGGTCTCGATATCGAAGAAGCACCAACAGATCGATTTGCGGTTCAAGGCCGTGGTGGCCGATATGAGAGCGTTTCTGGAAGGGTATTCCAAGATCTTCGATCTGCCCATCGCATGCCTGCTGTCAAAGGAGATCAACCAGACCGCCGTCCTGGACGAATTCCAGAAGACCTTCTATCCACATCTGGACGCGTTCTGGATCGAGCTCGACAAAGCCGTAACGAGACTCGGTCTCGGAGAGCAGGAGCACGGGTTGTACAAATCTTATGTCCAGGCCCATCTGCATCCGCTGATGATGTCCGCGCCTTTCTGTCACAGAAGTTATTTTAAGCCCCTCGGGTATCCCGGAGACTACGAAATGATGCGGATGGTCCAGGAAAACGCGGACGAAGGGACAACGCTTTTTTCGAAGCTGGTGAACCGGCACGCGCTTCAGAATCCGCTGGCGCGGGCCGCACGAAACCGGAACGGCATCCTCGCGGAACGAATCTCCCGGTTCGTCAAAAACCGAGGCGATGCTGCCGTGAGGATTCTGAGCATCGCGTCGGGACCCGCGATCGAGATACAGACGATTATCGATGAATATCCGGAAATCGCGAGCCGAATCCATATTACCCTGCTCGACCAGGAAATCGAAGCGTTGAAGTATTCACAAGATAATATCTACATGAAACGCATTATCCGGAACTGCGATATCGAGGTCGAGCTGCTCCACCACAACATCGGGGCGTTCATCCGTCAGCTGGGACAAGAACGGGATCAACTCGGGACGTATGACCTCATCTATATTTTCGGGTTGTTTGACTATTTCGATGATCGCATCTGTTCTCATATCATCAGAAACTGTATTTCACTATTGAATACCGATGGAAAGCTTTTGATCTCGAATCTGTCGCTGGATGGACACAATCATCGGACTTACATGGAGTATGCGTTCGATTGGTACATTATCTACCGTTCGGCCGAGCAGCTGAAATCACTCTGCCATGGTATTGTCGCGCCTTGCTCGGTCACCATCGAAGAGGACATCACGAGAGTCGTCAAACTTCTGGATATTCAGATGGGAGCACAACCTTGAGAAGCTCATTGTCGGCGTTGTTGGATGGGAGAGCCAGCACCCATATCCCCAATCAGTTCAAGGAAGAATTCGATCACGAGTTCAACCGAATCAACCTCCAATCGACGCGGGTGATCTCCGGGCTCGCGGTATTGCTGGTGCCGGCATCCGCGATCCTGGACTATTTCATCCATCCTGAGCACCTCATACACTTCGTCATTGTACGGGCATTGATGTCAGTGGTTCCGTTGATAATCTATATTCTATCTTACATCAAACCGCTCCAGAAGCTGTCCACCCTGCTCACGATGGTTTCGATGATCTGGGTCGGCACGGGACTCGTGTATATGATTCGGGTGCTCGGATATGGTGACCCATACTACGCGGGGCTGAATCTCGTATACCTCGTGCTGATTGTCACTCCGTGGGGCGCCAAGGAGACGCTTTTTACAAGCGCCGTAATCTATTGCGCCTATTTGGTTCCGATACTCCTGTTCGATTTCACCTCTTTGGACGTCTCCGTGTTCGTCAATAACAACGTGTTTCAAATAGAGACTATTATCATCGCCTGCGTCATCAATCACTTTCAGGCCATCCGCCGTCAGAACGAGATCGTCAACCGGCTCACCATCGCCCACCAGGCCAAGGAGCTCGAGGAGATCGACAGGTTCAAGCGGGAGTTCATCGCCAACGTCACCCACGAGCTCAAGACCCCGCTGGCCATCGTGATGGGGAACGCGGATCTCATCGTGGAGGAGACGGACGATCCGAGGCTTCGGGAGGGCATCGATCTGATTCGAAAGGCCACCTTCCAGCTCGCCAATCACGTGGATCGGATCATCGCGGTCTCCAACGTCGACGATCCGGACGCCAGACCGGACCTCGGCAACTACGACTACGTAGGCATCGTACAGAACATCTTCGACCTGTTCGAATCCCGCGCGCGAACGGAGAACATCACCTACGCGCTCAACATGGCGGAGGGCCCCCTGGTGGTCAACATCGACGCCGTCAAGATAGAGGAGGTGCTCAACAACCTCATCCAGAACGCGTTCAAGTTCACCCCGTCCCACGGCATCATCACTATCACGGTGAGCACGGATGGGAATACCGTATACACGGAGGTCTCGGACAGCGGCGTGGGGATCCCGGAGGACAAGATTTCCCGCATCTTCGACCGGATGTACCAGGCGGACGAGGTGCTCTCAAAACGCCACAGCGGCATTGGACTCGGCCTCTATATCTGCCGCAAGAACGTCGAGCTCCTCGGGGGGCAGATCACCGCCCATTCGAAGCAGGGGAAGGGAACCTCTTTTAAGTTCAGCCTGCCGCTCCATATCGACCAGGACGCCGAGGTCCAGAACCGGCCGTACACCGGAGCGGAGCGGCGGAGGGCCATGGACCGTCGGAGCGGCCTGGACCGGCGATCGTCGGCACGGCTCAGGCGGTTCGAGTACCAGCAGCGCATGGGGCTCGACGAGCTCGCCCAGATGACCTACGCCGACAACGTCCGGGACTATGAGAGCCAGAACCCCGCCCTGCCCACCATCCTCGTTATCGAGGACAACGCGGGGATGATGAAGGTGATCGTGGAGGCCCTCAGGGAGGAGTACAACCTCCTCATCGCATTCGACGCCTTCGAGGCGCAGCGCAAGCTCGACGGGGCAAGGACGCCGATCTCCCTGATCCTCTCCGATATCATGATGCCCGGGATGAACGGCTACGACTTCCTCGAGAAGACGATGGCCCAGGAGCAGTTCCAGCACATCCCGTTCATATTCATCACCGCCCTGATGAGCCAGGAGGATCAGCTCAAGGGGTTCGCCCTCGGCGCCACGGACTATATCGTCAAACCATACAACATCAAGATCCTCAAGGAGAAGGTGGATCACTGGATCTCCAGGCGCCAGTACGAGGTGCTCCTGAAAAACGCGTCGTCGTCGCTGGAGGAGCGGGTGCTGCAGCTCTCCAGGGCGAAGGACATCATCCTGCACGAAATCGGAAATCCGCTGCAGATGATCACCGGCGCCAGCTATTTCGTGGAGAAGCTGAGAAGCGCCTCCCTGGAGCGTGCGTCGGCGGAGGAGAAGGTTCTCTGGAAGAGCGTCCAGTCTCTGGATTACGGGCTCAAGGCGATCCGGAGCGTTCTGGAGAGCTCGAGACAGATCGATATGGAGAAGCTCTCTATTCGCGATTCCGAGACGATTCCCAACCTCGTCAACAAGGCCTTGGTTCAGACGCGGCATCTCCTCGGCGACATCCAGATCCATTCCGAGGTTGATCGCCACTCCCCCCTACGCGTCGCCTGTGACCGGACGATGTTGGTTCAGGTGCTCGTCAACCTGATCCGAAACGGAGTGGAAGCGATCCGGGAGATCGATCCGCCGGACGGCGGGGTTCTCCGAATCACCAGCGAAAGACCCGACGAAAATCTGATAAGTATCAAGATTGAGGATAACGGCATCGGCATGGATCCCGAGATCCTCGAGAATCTGTTCCGGTTCAAGTACACCAGCAAGAAGGACGGGACCGGGATCGGGCTCAACCTGTCGAGGATTATCCTGAAGCTGCACAACGGCGGAATCGAGGCGGAATCCCGGAAGGGCGTGGGCTCGACCTTCAGCCTCACCCTCCCCGTCGAATCCGAGCCCTCCTCACCTTGATTCGAGAGATATCGCTGAAAAGAATCTCACTTGGAATTTTACGGGTGAGTAGCGGCGTGTGGGTTTAGTTTAGTACCGGTAGTGCTCGGGCTTGTAGGGGCCCTCTTTCTTGACGCCGATGTAGTCGGCCTGCTCGTCGGTGAGGGTGGTGAGCTTGACACCGAGCTTCTCGAGGTGGAGCCGGGCCACCTCCTCGTCGAGGGCCTTGGGGAGCATATAGACGCCGACCTCGGGCTTGTCCTTGGCGAGGGCGATCTGCGCCAGGGTCTGGTTTGTGAAGGAGTTGGACATCACGAAGCTCGGGTGGCCGGTGGCGCAACCGAGGTTGACGAGGCGTCCCTCGGCCAGGACGATGATCTCGTGGCCGTCCTGGAAGATCCACTTGTCGACCTGGGGCTTGACGGTCTTCTTCTGGACGTTGGGATACTTCTCGAGGGCGTCCATCTGAATCTCGTTATCGAAGTGACCGATATTGCAGACGATCGCCTGGTCCTTCATCTTGGACATGTGGTCCGCGGTGATGATGTCACGGTTGCCCGTGCAGGTGACGTAGATGTCGCCCTCGGCCAGGGCCTCCTCCAGGGTGGTGACCTCGTACCCCTCCATGGCGGCCTGGAGCGCGCAGATGGGGTCGATCTCGGTGACGAGCACCCGGGCGCCGAAGCCCCGCATGGACTGGGCGCACCCCTTGCCCACGTCACCGTAGCCGCACACCACCACCACCTTGCCGGCCACCATCACGTCGGTGGCCCGCTTGATGCCGTCCGCCAGTGACTCCCGGCAGCCATAGAGGTTGTCGAACTTGGACTTGGTGACCGAGTCATTGACGTTGTAGGCCGGGAACAGGAGGGCGCCCTCTTCCACCATCTTGTACAACCGGTGGACCCCGGTGGTGGTCTCCTCGGAGACGCCGATGATCTCGGGAACGATGCGGTGCCAGTGGTCCGGATCCTCCGCGTGGATCTTCCGGAGCAGCTCGGCGATGATCCGCTCCTCGGCCACCGGTGTGGTGATCGCCGGGAGCTTACCGTCCTTCTTGAAGGTCTCCTCGAGTCTGTATCCCTCGTGGATGAGCAGGGTGGCGTCCCCGCCGTCATCCACGATGAGGTTCGGCCCCTGACCGTTGGGGAAGGTGAGGGCCTGGTAGGTGCACCACCAGTACTCCTCGAGGTTCTCCCCCTTCCAGGCGTAGACCGGGGTGCCGGAGGCGGCGATGGCCGCGGCGGCGTGATCCTGAGTCGAGAAGATATTGCAGCTCGCCCAGCGCACATCCGCTCCGAGCGCCTTGAGGGTTTCGATGAGCACCGCAGTCTGGATGGTCATGTGAAGGGAGCCGGTGATGCGGAAACCTTGGAGCGGCTTCTCGGGACCGTACTTTTCCCTCACTGCCATGAGCCCCGGCATCTCCTTCTCGGCGATATCTATCTCGTGTCGACCGAAATCCGCGAGGGAGAGATCGGCGACCTTGAAATCATTCTTCACATCTCTTTTCAAAGCTTCCATCAGATTCATCCTTTCAAAATGACGGGCAAAATAGCGTATGCGTTCTTTTATGCTCGAGTCAGGGCTCAAATAGAGGAGCCCCCAAAAGACCGTCAGCGCCCTTCTTAAATCCTTTTTGTCGATTAAACCACTATTTATTCTTTTTTTAGGGAACATTTTGGCACGAATCACTGTTACAGTTATATAAAAAACAAGGAGCGCGAATGAAGATTGTCCCTATCTCCGCCATTCAATCGGAGCCTTCGCTTTACAAAGAGACAAAGCAACTTCTGGAAGACTCCAAAATCATCTGTTTTCCGACACCTACAGGGTACAAGCTGGCCGCCGATCTCAACTCCCCGGTCGCCGTGATGAATGTACTGCAGGCCAAACGACGGGTGAAAAACGCGCCATCTCTGGTGCTGATACCGGATGAGACATGGGTGTCCAAAATTGCTGCCAATGTATCTGATCCGGCGCGGGAGTTGATGAAGCGGTTCTGGCCCGGGCCGTTGACCCTTCTCTTCGCCGCCAACGAGGAGCTGCCCCCGAAGGTGCGCCGGGCGCTGACCAAGGCCAAGGGGTGGCTCGGGATTCGTCAGCCACGGGATGACATCTCCACCCGTATTCTGGGGACATTCAACGGGCCGCTGCTCGTCACCTCAGCCAACCTGGCCAAGAAGCACGGGGCCAACTCCGCCCAACAGGTACGCAAGAACTTCGGTCGAACCGTGGATATGATGATCGATGCCGGAGACATCGAGACGGGCGAGAGCTCCACGCTGGTGGATATGACCAAGGAAGTGCCCGCCGTCATTCGATCCGGTGCCATATCGAAGGAAGACATCGAGACCATCGTCCAGGTGGCGTGACCTCAAAAAAACACTTGCTGTAAAAAGATATTTACGTCAGAAAGCAACAACTCGGGCAGTGGAACACGCCAGGCGGTTGACACTAAACGGAGGGAATCGAATGTCCTGGCAATGTAAAGAGTGTGGCGCGGAAAACGCCGGTCGTGCCGTCTGCGGATGTGGCCGACACCGCCCCCATCGGAAATTTTCTCTCCAATGGGTCTTTATCAGCGCGATTTTTTTTCTCATCGTATATCTCACCGGCACCGCGATCGGCGGCGCGCTCATTGATGTGGCCCATACCCCCACCGACAAAGAGATCCTCACCGTGGCCAATGAAAAAGATCCGGGGGTCAGGAGCCTCTCCGAGTTGTCCCGGGAGGATCGGGCCGCCGCCAGGGCTCAAGCCTCGGAGCGGACGAAATCCTCTATGTCAGAGGGCACCTGGCACATAATATATTGGTTTGTCACCATTATCCTCGTCTTCTTCTGCGGCGGGATCTCCGGGTTCGTCTCGAGCGGCCGGGTGATCATCGAAGCGGGGATCGGTTCGGCCTTGGGACAGCTCATGGGCTACGGTTTCGAGCGGCTGGCGTTCGAACGGGACGTCGGCACCACCGCCATCAGCATCATCATTGTCATCGGAATACTTTTTGCCCTCCTCGGCGCCTGGGTCGGAGAGGTTCTGCAGGGGAAAGAGGAGCAGGCCGTCTAGCCGCCGTGATCAATTGTCTTTGGGGCCTCTTCGAGTGCCCGCCTGGAACGTGTCGCTTCGATCCCCTATTTCAGTCTTTCCCGGAGACCCTCTGCGTGCTAGGCTCCGCCTGTTTTTTCCGGAGGGATCTAATTAAAAATGGTTGAGAGCACACAGGCACAGTTAGAACAGAAACAATTGGACTATGTTGCGAAGGCGGTGGAGGTCCCCGCCAAGAAAGTCGAGGCGGTGGTCAGGCTACTCCAGGAGGGGAACACCATCCCCTTTATCGCGCGGTACCGGAAAGAGGTGACCGGCAACCTGGATGAGATCGTCATCCGGGCCATCGAAGAGAAGCACGAGTACATCGCGGAGCTCGAGAAGCGCCGGGCCACCATCCTCAAATCCATCGAGGACCAGGGCAAGCTCACCGACGAGCTGAAGGCCAAGATCGAGGCTTGCATGGAGAAGGCGGCCCTCGAGGACCTCTACCTTCCCTACAAGCCCAAGCGGCGGACCCGCGCTACCATCGCGAAGGAGAAGGGGCTGGAGCCCCTGGCGGAGCGCATCCTGGCCCAGCCGGCGGAGGGCGATCCGGTCAAGGAGGCCGAGCCGTTCGTGAGCGAGGGGAAGGAGGTGGCGGACACCGACCAGGCCCTGCAGCTCGCGCGGGACATCGTGGCGGAGGTTTGTGCGGAGACCGCGGAGGTCCGGGCGCTGGTCCGGGAGAGCTACGCCAACAAGGGGCTCCTCGCCTCCAGCGTGCTGAAGGACAAGGAGACCGAGGGGGCCAAGTTCAAGGACTACTTCGATTACTCGGAGCCGGTGTCCTCTATCCCGTCCCATCGCTTCCTCGCGGTCTCCCGAGGGGAGCGGGAGGGGGTGCTTCGGCTCGGCATCCAGGACGACGACGAGCGGCTCGTCTCCCAGATCCTCGTGAAGATGAACCACAACCCGGCCTCTCCGTTCGCGGGGGAGCTGGCGCTGGCGGTGCAGGACAGCTACAAGCGGCTCCTCTCCCGTGGCGTGTCCACGGATGTCCGGGTAGACCTGAAGATGCGCTCCGACGAGGCCGCGGTGAAGGTGTTCGCCGACAACCTCGAGAGCCTGCTGTTGGCCTCCCCCTTCGGCACCAAGGCGGTCATCGGCGTGGACCCGGGGCTCCGCACCGGCTGCAAGTGCGCGGCCCTCGACGCCACGGGCAAGTTCCTCGCCAACATGACCTTCAATCTGGTGAAGGGGGACAACGCAGTCCAGGCCGGGAGACGGGACTTCACGGCGTTCGTCAAGACCCACCGGCCGGCGGCGGTGGCCGTGGGCAACGGCACCGGCGGTCGGGAGTCCGAGAAGTTCATCCGCGAGGCCCTGAAGGCGGCGGGCATCGAGGGGGTCATCGTGGTGCCGGTGAGTGAGGCCGGGGCCAGCGTGTACAGCGCCTCCGAGCTCGCGGCCAAGGAGTTTCCGGAGCTCGATCTCACCATCCGGGGCGCCATCTCCATCGCCCGGCGGCTCCAGGATCCCCTGGCGGAGCTGGTGAAAATCGACCCCAAGTCCATCGGCGTGGGCCAGTACCAGCACGATGTCTACCAGCCCATGCTGGCCAAGAAGCTCGACGATGTGGTGGAGAGCTGCGTGAACCGGGTGGGGGCCGAGCTCAATACCTCGAGCGCGGAGCTCCTCTCCCGCATCGCCGGTATCGGCCCCAAGCTCTCCGAGAACATCGTCCGTTTCCGGGAGGAGAACGGCCCCTACCGGGAGCTCAAGGGGCTCTTCGCCGTGCCCAAGCTCGGCCCCAAGGCGTTCGAACAGGCCGCGGGCTTCCTCCGCATCCAGGGGGGCGACAACCCCCTCGACTCGTCCGCCGTGCACCCGGAGCGCTACGAGCTGGTCAAGGAGATGGCGTCGGATCTCAGGGTCGATCTCAACGCCCTCGTGGGGGACTCCACCCTCCCCGATCAGATCGATATTCAGCGGTACATCAGAGACGGCGTGGGGGAGCCAACCCTCAAGGACATCATCGCGGAGCTCAAGAAGCCCGGCCGGGATCCCCGCAAGGACTTCGAGCCCCCGGCGTTCCGCGACGACGTGAACACCCTCGAGGATCTGGCCCAGGGGATGACCCTCTCCGGCGTGGTGACCAACGTCACCGCCTTCGGCGCCTTCGTCGACGTGGGGGTCCACCAGGACGGCCTGGTCCACATCTCCGAGCTCGCGGATCGGTTTGTCAAAGACCCGAACGAGGTGGTCAAGGTGGGGGACAAGATCACCGTGCGGGTGCTGGAGGTGGATCTGCAGCGGAAGCGGATCTCCCTCTCCGCGAGGAGCGACTCTCCCCGTCAGGACAAGCGGCGAGGGGGGGATTCGAAATCAAAGGGCGGTCCCAAGCGTCAGCCCCCCCGACAGTTCACCAACAACCCGTTCAAGGACCTTCTCAGAAAGTAGCCGTCACACTCACGCGTCACTCGTCCGCGTCTGTCATGGTCTCCAGAGAGAGCTCCAGCGCCTTGGCGATACGCTGTAGGGTGCTGATCTTGGGCATCCGGCGGCCGCTTTCGATCCGGGCGATGTTGGGCCGCGCGATGCCGGTAGCGTCAGCGAGATCCAGTTGGCGCCATCCCTTGGCCTTTCGGGATTTACGGATGCGAACAGCCAGGGCCCGGGCGAGCGCCCCGGGGTCTTTCGGGGACGCCATCGACTGGAGGAATCGCTCGACCGAGGGCGCCGCCGTGTCCGAGGCGATGACGGGAAGGGGGCCGGGCCGTTCCTCGATGGAGAGCATGACGTCGAGCTCCCGCTCACACTCGGCGATTACGTCGAGCATCCCGTCGATGTTGTCGAAGTGGCGGTTCAGCTCTGATTGAGAAATCACCGTCGATCCTCCAGACGTCTTCTCGGCGCCGTGTCTTCCGATGGTTCTCCGCTAGCGCGACGGGTGAGCTCGCCCCGCTCCACGGCGAAGTCATCACACTGATCCCTGAGCCAGGCCACCTCCTCGGCGAGCAGGCGGTTGGACTCCTTCATGAGCCGGTAGCGGTCCTGAAGCGCCGTGTAGCTGGTCATCACCGCCTGATACACTGCGGCGATCTTTGAAACACCGTCCGGATCGGTTTTGGCGTCCTCGATAACGAGACCGAGCTGTGCCAGGCCAAGGGGATCTTTTGTCTGGTTGTTGTCTGACATTTCTCATACTCCTGAGGGACAGTATCATTTATGATACGGTATTCGTCAAGCATTGGATGAAATCCCCGTAATGCATCACTTCGCTCTGATACAATTTCAGTGTCTCGGAAACACAACATTGTTTCGCTATCCAAGACCAACCGGGAGCAATCAACAGAAAACCAAGGGAATAAAGGACACGCCCGCTCAGTTTCTTGTGGGCACGGCATTTGCAATTCTTTGAGTCGGAATGTCGGAGAGGAGGGACCATCATGAACCACAACCTACCCATTTTCTGTGACAACTGCGCCACGTTGGCGCTCGCGGAGCTGGACTCCGCCCCCCTCTGTGGGGCATGCCTCATGCGGGCCCTGAGCCAATCCTCCCACTCCCTCACTTCCAAGATCAAACCCCTCGAGTTCAATGAGCCCAAGATCATCGAGAGGCGTTTCTCCCTCCCGCGGGACGCGGCATAACCCAGCCGTCGACCTTAGGCCTCTGATCAAAATTAACTTGCCATCTGACAACCGCTGCATCCCGCCCGTCGGCGTTGCTCGTCGGTCAAATACCCCCAGTATTCTCCACTCCTCGCGCCTTGCCGGACGGGCGCAGCGATTGCCAGCTTGG
>JBNLED010000232.1:0-8413 GCA_050304755.1 Polyangia bacterium
CCGGAGGCGCGGTCGATCTCGATGAGGACCCCCTGGAACCGAGGATCCCCCTTGGCGACCCGGAACGGGTGGGGCAGGCCGTGGACGAACCGGTCCATCACCAGATCCTTGCGCATCCCGATGACGGAGTCGTGGGGGCCGGTCATCCCCACGTCGGAGATGTAGGCGGTGCGGTCTCCGAGGAGCAGGTTGTCCGCGGTCTGGATGTGGGTATGGGTCCCCACCACCGCCGAGACCCGTCCCTCGAGGTGCAGCCCGAGGGCCCGCTTCTCGCTGGTGGCCTCGGCGTGGAAATCGACGAGCACGACCGACGCCCCGGAGAGCTTCTCGAGGGCCCGGTCCGCCGCGAAGAACGGGCTGTCCGCGGGATCCATGAAGACCCGGCCGGCCAGGTTCACGACCCCGACCTTGACGCCGGAGGCGGTCTCGTAGAGCCCCACGCCGGTGCCGGGCTGGCTGTCCGGGAAATTGTGCGGCCTCAGCAGCCGGGGCTCCTTGTCTATGTAGGGCCGGATCTCCCGCTGCCGCCAGATGTGGTTCCCCGTGGTGACACAGTCGATCTCCTGGGCCAGCAGCTCCTGGGCGAGCTCCGGGGTGATGCCGATCCCCCCGGCGGTGTTCTCGCCGTTGGCCACGACGAAATCGACCTTCCGCTCGGCGACGATCCTGGGGAGGACCTTCTTCACGGCGATCATGCCGGGTTTCCCCACGATATCGCCGATCATCAGTAGGACGAGGGGTTCCATTACTTCGCCACCGCGACCGCGCGGGTCTCCCGGATGACCGTCACCTTGATCTGACCGGGGTAGGTCAGCTCGTTCTCAATTCGCTCGGCGATGTCCTTGGCGAGCACCACCGCCTCGGCGTCGCTGATCTTGTCGTTCTCCGCCAGGACCCGGACCTCCCGCCCCGCCTGGATGGCGTAGGATTTTCCGACGCCGCTGAAGCTGTGACAGATGTTCTCGAGGCTCTCGAGGCGCTTGATATAGGACTCCAGCATCTCCCGACGCGCCCCCGGACGGGCCCCGGAGAGGGCGTCTGCGGCGCCCACCAGGTGGGCGATGACGCTGGTGGGGGTCTCCTCCTCGTGGTGGGACGCGATGGCGTTGACGATGAGTGGCTCCTCCCCATGCTTCCGCGCGAAGGCCGCCCCTACGATGGCGTGGGACCCCTCCTGCTCGTGAGAGGTGGCCTTGCCGAGGTCGTGGAGCAACCCGGCCCGCCGCGCCTTCCGGACGTTCAACCCGAGCTCCGCGGCCATCAGCCCGGCGATGAAGCCGCACTCCACCGAGTGCCGGAGCACGTTCTGGGCGTAGCTGTACCGGAACCTGAGCCGCCCCAGCATCTTGACGATCTCCGGGTGGACCCGGGCGAGCCCGAGCTCCAGGATGGCCTGCTCGCCCGCCTCCTTAATGGATTTTTCCACCTCCACTTGAGTCTTGGAGACGATCTCCTCGATGCGGGTCGGGTGAATCCGGCCGTCCTGGATGAGCTTCTCCAGGGAGAGCCGGGCTACCTCCCGGCGGACCGGATCGAACCCCGAGAGCACCACGGTCTCGGGGGTGTCGTCCACCACCAGATCCACGCCGGTGGCCGCCTCGAGGGCACGGATGTTCCGCCCCTCCCGGCCGATGATCCGCCCCTTCATGTCGTCCGACGGCAGCTGCACCACCGAGACCGCCCGCTCCTGAACGTGCTCGCCGGCGTACCGCTGAATCGCGATGCCCACGATTCGCTTGGCCCGGTTGTCCGCCTCCTCCTTGGTCTCGTCCTCGATCTGCTTGATGCGGAGGGCCGAGCTCCGCTTGGCCTCGTCGGTGATCTGGTTGATGAGCTCCTTCTTGGCCTCGTCGCGGGTCATCCCGGCCTTCCGTTCTACGGTCTGCCGGGCCTCCTCCAGGCGCTGATCGACCTTGCGCTCCTTGCCCTGCAGCTCCCGCTCGATGCGCTCCAGCTTGGCCTCCCGCTTGGAGAGCTCAATTTCCTTGTTCGTCAGTAAATCCTTTTTCTTTTCGAGGACTTCTTTGTTTTGACGGAAACGCTCCTCGTTCCTCTTGGCCTCATCCTTGACCTGTTTGGACTCCTCCTCCACCTCCGCGAGCGCCTTGATCTTCTCTTCGCGGGCGGAGATTTGCGCCTCCTTCATGGCGGTCTTGGCGTCCTTCTCCGCGCGTTCCAACAACTCCTGGGCCTGACGACGGGCCTCGGATGCCTCACCGGCAGCCTGTTTCGACTTCGCGGCCCGGGCGATGGCGAATCCCACCCCAAAAGCCACTGCGGCTGCCACAGCCGCAATAATGGTTGTCATCATGTCAACACTCCCATCTATCTCAAAGATGCTTCAATCGTGTTGCGGTGCGAAGCACCACTTCACGCGAGAAGCATCGAACCATATGGGATCATTCGACCGGATAGATGGTTAATGCAGAGATTAACCGCCCTGCAACCACAACGGTGCAGAACAGATACTGTAAAGCTCCCCTTCAACCAGGAGGCTGAAATATCTAATCCTACCGGGCCTTTCACCGGCAGGTGGGGGTTGTTCTACCCAGAATCTATCTCAACATTCCCCGATATCGGTGAATGATCATTCGATCTTTTACCGCTGAAATTACGAAACTGCAAGAAATATCGGTTAGTTTAAGAATTTCCGAAAACTGTTGAGCGTGGCGGGGTCCGCGGAAGTGGGGCTACTCCACCTCCTCGACCAACAGCGTGTCAATCTTGTCTACAAGCTGCTCGGCGAAGGTGGTGGCGGCACCGCGGACCCTATCGTACTTTTGTGAGACGGCCCTCAACTCGTCGAGGAGGGAGACGGCGACCATCGACATTATCATCAGATCCTGGTCCCCCCGAGTCCCCCCTCTCTTCTTGAGGTTCTGGTAACGCCCGTCCACCTCCCTGGCAAGCTCGGCCAGATGCTCCTCCGAGGCATCGGACTTGATGCTGAAGCTCTGACCGGCGACCATGATCTTTATCGTGCGCATTGCCAACGGAGTTTAGCCACGGAAGGCTTCCGGGTCAATGACCAGCGATACTGGGCTGTGAAGACCCACGGATGCTCGTTCAGACGAGGAACGCGGCCCCGAATACTCCCGCGGAGTCACCGAACGTGTGACGGACGATGGGGGTCAGGAGCTCGTCGGAGAAGATATAGCGCTCCACATATGCCCGTCCCTCCTCGTAGAGCAGATCGGACTTGGACACGCCGCCGCCGAGGACGATCGTGTCGGGGTCCAGTAAATTGATGAGGTTGGCGATGGCCATTCCGTAGTGGTTCAGCCACACATCGATACATTTCTCGGCCAGCGCATCCCCCTCGCTTCGCCGGTTGATGATCTCCGGGAGTCGCGCGGGAGCCCCCCCGAGCTCTTTGTAGTGGCCCTCGATCCACGGACCGCCGAGGTACGTCTCCACGCACCCGTGCTTTCCGCAGTGGCACACCCGGTCGCTGGTGGGCTCGAGGATCATGTGGCCCCACTCCCCGGCGATGGATTGAATCCCCTCTCTCACCTTGCCGTCGATCACCAGGCCGCCGCCGACCCCGGTCCCCAGGATGACGCCGAACACCAGGGAGTGCCCCTTTCCGGCCCCCATCACCGCCTCGGCCAGCGCGAAACAGTTGGCATCATTGGCGAAAGCCACGGGCTGCCCGAGCTTCTCGGCCACGTCCCGGTGGAAGGTGGTGCCGTTCAGGCAGACAGCGTTCGAGCCTTTGACGAGCCCCTTGGGGGTGACACTGCCGGGCATCCCGACTCCCACGGGCACCGGAAATGACAGGCCGCACTCCTCCACGAGGCTCCGAATGAACCCCACCAGACGGGCGGTGATGTGTTCCCGCCCCCCTTCGACCTCTGTTGTGATGCGTTGTCTGAGAAGGACCTCCGGGTCACTCTTCGGTCCGGCGAGCACCACCCCTTCTATCTTCGTGCCGCCCAGATCGATGCCAATCCTAATATCGCTATAGTTTTCCACAAAGAGTCTCCTTTGGGGTGTGTCATGAGTCCACCCTTTAAACGCTGAGAATACCAAATAGCCAAAAGTATCGCTTCATGCAACAGGACAAACATAAATTCGCTGTGAAAAGATAAATATAGACAGGGGATCGGCATTACCGTCAGAATCCCGAGGCGAGCTTGGCGATGAAGATGTCGTAGTCGTCAGCCGAGGTGAGGGACGTATCCCCGAAGCGGGCATCACCGGAGAAGTACCCGGTCGCATATAACCGGTTGTCGGCGGAGAGGGCCACGCCGTAACCCCGGTCCTTGTAGTCACCGCCGGCCCGGACCACCCACATCAACTCCCCCTCCGCGTCGAGGGCGGCGAGGAAGACATCGGTATCGCCGGCCGATTCGAGGACCGTCTCTCCGGCCTCCCCGGCGCCGAACCGGGCGGTGCCGCTGAAGTCCCCGATGATCGCGACGCCCCCCCCCGGCAGCATGGCGATGCCCTGGCTGGAATCCGCCCCCCCTCCGCCTGCCTGCCTCGCCCAGACCAGCTCGCCGTCTGCGGTGTAACGGGCCACGAAGACGTCCTGCAGCCCTTCGGCGACGAGGGTGGGCCCCCCCTCCCCGAAGACGAGGGTCTCCTCGAAGATCCCCGTCACGATAATATCATCGTCCATCGCCACGGCCACCCCGTAGTCGTCCCCGGGACCGCCGGCCTCCCGCACCCATGACAGCTCGCCGTCCGTGGTGTACCGGGCCAGGTACATTTCATAGCGGTCCTCGGCGGTCAGCGTGACCGCGTTCGCCTCTCCGGCGGCGAAGGTGACGGACTCGGAGAAGTACCCCGTCAGGGTCCCGGTGTCAGGCCCGCTGGCCACGGCCAAGGCGGAGTCGTTCCACTCCCCCGGGATCCGCCGGACCCAATCGAGCGTTCCGTCCGACCTGAGGCGGGAGATGAAGATATCCGTGTCTCCGGAGAAGAGGGAGACCTCCTCCGGCTCGTCCGGACCGAAGGTGACGGCACCGAAGAAGTGGCCCACCAGAAACGACGATCCGTCCGGGAGGGCGGCGACACTCAGACCGTGCGCCTGGCCGCTTCCCCCGGTCCGCCGGACCCACGCGACCCCGCCGCCGGGACGCCACTTGGCCACGTAGGCCCCGATGCCGTCGGGCGCCGACAGCGCCGGGCCCTCATCCCCGAATGAAATGGTCTCCTCGAAGTGCCCCGTGGCGAGCGCGGCCCCGTCGGGGAACGCGGCGAGGTTGTCCCCGAGATGAATGATGTCTCCCCCCGCGGTGGAGATCCAGTCCAGCCTCCCGTCCGAAGTGTATCGCATCGTGAAGACATCCGCCTCACCCAGGCACCCCGGCGACACCTCCTCCGGCTCCCCCGGGCCGAACACCGCCCCGCAGCCGAAGCGTCCGTTCACCAGCGCGGCGCCGTCCGGCTGTGTCGCGATCCCCCGGCCGTAATCCTGCAGGCTCCCCCCGGCCCGCCGGACCCACAGCAGCGTTCCGCCGGGGTGAATCTCCCGCTCCGCGGACTCCCCGTCCGTCGCCTCGTCCATGATGGTATAGGTCTCGTAACATCCCGAGACCGATGTCAGGAGAACGAAAGAAACTGTGAGCCCCCAGGGGGCGATTCTCGGGCGAGCGATATCCATTGCGCCTTTTCACGCCGGCCCGTCGAGGGCTCGAGAACCGGCCGGCTGTCCCCCGTTCCATACCACCGAACCGCGGATCTGAGAACATGTAATGGGACGAAGCGCCCCGCCCGGCGGGTCCCCGACGGTTCGCATTCAGCGGCGGATAGCGCCGTCGCCGGCGACGGCGGCCTCCGACACAGGGATGCATGATGCCGCCCCCTCGAACTCCACTTGACGGGGATACGGTAACTTGCTAGTGCAAATCGAGAATTTAGTACAATGGCCCAACGTGTATCGCGTTGAATCAAAAGGAGTAGCGGCATGATAAAACCCCATGGATCGGACCAATTGAATCCCCTGTATGTACAAGACGACGCCAAGCGCGCCGAGCTGATCAAGGAGGCCGAGGGGCTTCCGTCCATCGTCATCAGCTCCGCGGCGGCGGGTAACGCGGTCATGCTGGGCTGCGGTTACTTCAACCCGCTGACGGGCTACATGAACGCGGCGGACGCCATCAGCGTGGCCGAGAAGATGCAGACCACCTCCGGGCTCTTCTGGCCCACCCCGGTGCTCAACGTCGTCAAGGACGCCAGCGCCATCAAGGGCGCCAAGCGGATCGCCCTCAAGGATCCCAACGTCGACGGCAACCCCGTGATCGCCATCCAGGACGTGGAGGCCATCGAGGAGTTCACCGACGATCAGATGAAGCTCATGACCGAGAAGGTCTACCGCACCGACGACATGAACCACCCCGGGGTGGCGGCGTTCAACTCCGTGGGCAAGACCGTCATCTCCGGTCCCATCCAGGTGCTCAACTACTCGTACTTCGCAACCGAGTTCCCCGAGACCTTCTGCACCGCGGTACAGATCCGCAACGACATCGAGGCCGCCGGCTGGAGCAAGGTCGTGGCCTTCCAGACGAGGAACCCCATGCACCGGGCCCACGAGGAGCTCTGCCGCATGGCCAAGGACGCGGTGAACGCGGACGGCATCCTCATCCACATGCTCCTCGGCAAGCTCAAGAAGGGCGACATCCCCGCGGACGTCCGGGACGCGGCCATCCGCAAGATGGTGGAGCTCTACTTCCCGCCCAACACCGTGATGATCACCGGCTACGGCTTCGACATGCTCTACGCCGGCCCCCGCGAGGCGGTGCTCCACGCCGTATTCCGGCAGAACTGCGGCTGCACCCACCTCATCGTGGGCCGCGACCACGCCGGCGTGGGCTCCTACTACGGCGGCTTCGACGCCCAGACCATCTTCGACGAGGAGGTGCCGAAGGGCGCCCTCGAAATCGAGATCTTCAAGGCCGACCACACCGCCTGGTCCAAGAAGCTGAAAAAGGTCATCATGATGCGGGACGCCCCGGATCACACCAAGGAGGACTGGGTCTTCCTGTCCGGTACCAAGGTCCGCGAGATGCTCTCCAGGGGCGAGGCGCTCCCGGTCGAGTTCTCCCGGCCCGAGGTCGCCGAGATCCTTATGAAGTTCTACCAGTCCGAAGCGGCCAAGTAGCCAAACCGCCCTCCCTTTATGGATAATCCATACCGCCGCCGATCATCGGCGGGAGAGGTCAGATTTTTGGCCTGTCACTATTGACGAACGCCCATCCTCCATCACAATTTATTACGGCATGTATACAAAATAACACCAGGAGGGGAAAATGAAACACACAATCTCAACCATTGGGATCGGAGCGATCGCGCTGCTTTGGGTCTGCTCCTGCAAAGACGACGACACCAACACCAAGGCCGCGACGGTCAACGAGCAGCTCGCGATCCAGAGCGCCGGGAATACCATCGAGACGGTGGCCGCCCTCATGGATCAGAACGACGGAGAGAACGCCGCCTATGCCATGCTGACGATGGGGCTCGACGCCCAGACCCTGCTCGTTCCGGAGGAGCCCGGGCAGGCGGCGAAGCTGCGACCCGCGGTCATCCGCCGCGCCCTGGACGGCTCGGGAGACGGCGAGCTCACCGGTACCTGCGAATGCGACGAAGAGACCCTGTCCTGCACCTTCGAGGATTGCGGGGACGCCGCCGGGACGCTGACCATGAACGGACGCATCTCCTGGAATGACGGCAAGCTGGCCTGTGATCTCACCATGTCGGGCAGCAATGACGATATGGGGACCTCCATGACCTACGAAGTCACCCTCAAGAGCAACTTGACGGTGACGGAGACCAGCATCAACGGCAGCATCGACACCACCCTGTCCACCGACATGACGGCCGAGGGGACCGATGTCTCCGTGGATGTGTCGTCCAGCGTCACCTACAACAAGGTCACCTGGGATGCCGTCACCTACGAGCCCACCGGGGGCAGCATCGACGTGTCGGCGAGCATGAGCGGCAGCGCCAGCGGGGAAAACGTCACCTACGAAGGCAGCGCGCACATCTCGTTCTAGGTCGGGTGGCCGAGGGAGGTTACCCTCCCCCGGCTCCCACAGATCCGGACTTATGGGGACTACATTTTTATGGGGAGTCTGAGGTAACTTTCCCCGTGGTTTCTACATTTGAGAGCTGATCTACTCCCCATAAAAACGGGTCTTTCAGACGCACGACGAGATTAGTCAAAGGTCCGAAACGAGAATCCCGTATTTTATGTGTAAATGGCCTCTTGCCCATTGCCTGTGCCGACACTCGTGTAAGGCGAATTTCAATCACGGTGACTTCATCCAGGGAAGTCGCGTACCTGTTGAAAAAATATCACCTTTTTTATGGGGACCATTTCAAAGGCCTTAACAGCCGAAATGCCACGTCATTATTTAGAAATCAACAAGTAGAGGCTCATCAACTCCCCATAAAAATGTAGTCCCGG
>JBNLED010000233.1:0-7514 GCA_050304755.1 Polyangia bacterium
GCGCTACTTCTACGGTGACAACATGACCATCGCGGGCAAGTGGCCCTGGGGGCAGCCCCTGGTGGCCGGGAGCGACATTATCCAGGGCGGTCCGTATACGGACTGGAAACCCGACGCGGACGTCGTCAAGATCCAGGCCGAGATCGCTTTCTGAACGCTCGCCCGAGGGGCCTCCTCGACGAGATTCGGTCGTGGTCCTGCCAGCGAGTCCCCGGATACCCTACCGATCCATATTAAATATTTTTATTTAATTATTTTTAATTTGTGTTGCGATTGTAATTAATTAAAACAGCTCTTCAATAATATTGAAACAATTATGTATAAATATGGTGTCGAGATGAAAAATTCAAACCTCATCCACCCGCTTTTCAACAATAGAGGGCACTCTCAAACAGATACGGGTTAAAACAAACACGGAGTGTTTTCATGAAGAAAATCTTTTGGAGCAACAATGTTAATGTCTGGTTTAAGAAGGGTATTATAAGAGACGTGACGAAATTCAGTGCGGGACTTCTTATAGTGTGGACCCTCTGCGCGGTCGGTTGTGCGGATAGCGCTCCTGTGGGCCAGGACACGGGGTCTGATATGGGTGCGGACGCGGACACCGACACAGATACTGACACGGATACGGACACCGACACGGACACGGATACAGACGCCGACACGGATACGGACGCCGACACGGACTCGGACTCCGACACGGATTCGGACTCCGATTCGGATGCCGATACAGATTCGGATTCAGATATGGATACGGATACGGACGCGGACACGGACTCTGACTCTGACTCGGACACGGATTCGGACGCGGACGGGGATACGGACACGGATGGCGATGCGGATGCGGATTCGGATACCGATGCGGATGGGGACACGGATACCGACACCGACGGGGATTCGGACACCGATGTCGATGGGGACACGGATTCGGACACCGATGGGGATACGGACGCCGACAGCGACACCGACTCGGACACCGTCATCTTGACTTGCGACGAGAGCGCCATCGGGGACAGCCCGAACACCCTCGGGGTCAACGTCACCGCGGCCGAGCACCTGGTCGCCAAGGAGATTTTCGGCCTGTTGATGGAGGATCTCGGCAATGACGTCCGCAACGGTGTCTGGGTGGGCGCGGGATCCAGCATCCCGAATACCAACGGTGTACGCGATGACATCACCGAGGCCTTCCGGGAGGCGGGTGTGGGCTCCATAGAATGGCCGGGGGGATGCCATGCCAATAACTACAACTGGGAGGCCAGCCTGAATCCCTCCAACAATATGGGAACGGATACGTTCATCCAATTCGCCACGGCGGTAGGCGCCGAGCCCCTGCTTGTGGGGCGCTCTCCGGCGCAGTATGCGGAGAGTAACCGGCGTTGGATCGAGTACGTTCAAAACGATCTCGGGTATCCCCTCAAATACTTCAAGGTCGGCAACGAGGTCTGGGGATGCGGCGGCAACCTCGGCCACGACTACAACGCCTCGGGTTACGAGGCCATGTTCAACGCGAACTACGAGCAGATCAACGGGCTGGTGGATTACCTCATCGGTGCCACCGCCGGGATCTGGAATATCGATGCCAACAATTCGAATGACTGGATCAACCTGATGCTGGGGAGCATCGGCGACAAGATGCAGGGCATCGAGATCCACGATTATAATTATTTTCCCGATGATGTTCCTTGTGTCGGATTCAACGATACTCAATACTACGATATTCTCTGGCGCGCCGACGAAGGCCAGATGGGGCCGCGCATCCGAGACATCCGGACCATCATGGACCGGAACGACCCGTCCAACCAGGTCAAAATCATCGAGGACGAGTGGGGGGACTGGCTAATCGAGTGGAACGCCTCGGACAGCTGGCTCCAGCAGAACACGGTGATGGACGCGCTCTCGGCCGCCCTGACCCTCAACCTGTTCATCCGGAACGCCGACCGTGTCCAGATGGCGGGGCTGGCCCAGGCCGTCAATGTCATCCATTCATTGATCCTGACGAACTCCGCGAGCGGCGGAACGGATATGGTAAAGACCCCGACGTACTACGTCTTCAAGACGATGGTGCCGCACCACACCGACAACGCGAGATACGCACCCGTTGACCTCTCCAGCGAGCAGATCTCCGGCGGGGGCCACAACTTCAAGGTGGTGTCGTCGGCGGCGACGGTGAACGACTCCGGGCAGGTGAACATCAGCCTGGCGAACGTGGACCTGGTCGGGGCGAGAGACGTGACGATTACGCTGGACAGCGCGACGGCGAACTATACGATAGCGAACGCGGAGGTCATCACCGGACCGGAGAAGGACAGCTTCAACAACTTCGGGCAGCCTGAGGTGGTGAATATTCAGCCGCTGGATGCCGCGAGCTACGATGCCTGTGGGAGAAAAGTCAAGGTCACCCTGCCCAGCAAGAGCGTCGTGATGCTGACGTTGGACCCGCACTAGCCGATACTGGCAAAAGAGCGTAGAACCAAGGGCGCTGAAATACTAAAAACGAGGATGAAAAGGACACAGAAGGAGAAGGTTATATGAACAATCTAAAAGGGGTATTAATGTTTGGCATTCTGGTATTCACGATCGTCGCGTTCTCCTGCGCCGAGGACGACGAAAACCCGGTGGGGGGGCTGGACGGCGGCAGTGGTGATACCGACACGGACTCGGACACGGACACGGACTCGGACACGGACAGCGACGCGGACGGTGACGTGCCGGTCACAACCCTCCCCGAAACGACAGTGCTCAGCGCGCTGGGGGATGCCGAGGCCACCCAGATCTGCAACGACATCTGGGCTTACTACCAAACCAGCATCGGCAACGAGGTCTTCTGCAAGTACAAGGGGCTCTCTTATGCGACATCGAGCAGCCCCCACTCGGATGAGCAGCTGATAACGAACTGCTCGAGCACAGAGACCGCCTGCCTGGCGGACCCCACCGCGGCCTGGGCCGGCAACCCCGGATGCAGCCAACTCCCCGCGGATTGCGGGGCCACGGTGGCGGAGTACTCCACCTGCATCAGGGATACGGCCGCCGATTTTGTCCAGCAAGTAAACGGGATGGTTACCTGTGATGCGTTCACGATGGCCGGCACGAGCGTGATCTGGGACTTCAAGGCCACCGATCGGATGCCGAGCTGCATATGGACCAACTGTACGACCCTGTGGCCCCCCGATCCGAAGACCATCTAGCCACGGCAGCGCGGCGCGCAACCAAAAACTTGACGGCGTCAAACCCCATACCTACCCTGAAGCCTGCCTGAGACGCCTGACGGATCAGGGAACCCATGAGGCATTTTATCGACTGTCATGAGACTGACGATCTTATTTAACATGCTCCTGATTGTGGTTGCCGGCTGCATGTCGCCGAGGTGGCTCGACACTGATGCCGGCACCGTTGGGGATGGTGATGGGGATACAGATGGTGATGGGGATGGGGATACAGATGGGGATGGGGATACAGATGGTGATACTGACGGCGATACAGACGCAGACGCTGATGCAGACTCGGACAGCGGTCCCGGCACGACGGAGCTCGACGCGCTGAGTCCGGTGGAGGTCGCCCAGCTCTGCGACGAGATCTGGACCTATTATAAAGGGGCCATCGATGCAGAGATTTTCTGTAAGTACAAGGGGCTCTCATATTCGACGTCGAGCAGCCCCCACTCGGAAGAGCAGTTGGTAACGAACTGTTCGATCACAGAGGCCGCCTGCCTGGCGGATCCCGCCGCGGCCTGGGAGGTCAACACCGGATGCAGCGCACCACCTCCGAACTGCATGGCGACGGTGGCGGATTACTTAACCTGTATCAGGGACACGGCCGCGCACTTTGTCACGACCGTAGACATGATGCCCCCTTGCGATATGTTCACGATGGAAGGCACGAGCGTGATCTGGGAGTTCAAGGCGTCCGATCGGCTGCCGAGCTGTGTGCTGAGCAACTGTACCAGTCTGTGGCCCCCGGACCCTAGGATCATCTAGCCGCAGCGCGGCGCGCAACCTACAAGTCCGAGGCGATGTCGAGCTGGCTCGATACCAGGGCCTCTTCTGCGGATTTCCAGGGGGTGAAGGTGTCCTGATCGGATGGCTTCCGCCCAGCGCTTTGCAGCGCCTGGAGGTATGACGTCAGAGGATTGGCGGGGTGATAAATTCAGCCTTTCTGTTAAAATAAAGCGTGCCTATATGCGAATGAGATAATTCGTAATTTTCGAAGTATTTGTTCCTAAATCACGAATAGACAGAACTATCAGGAAGCCTTACCTAAAACGCGGTAAAGTTGAGTGGTTGGTTTGTGTGACAACTGTAAAGGAAGGACGAAATGCTTGAGTTAAAAAAAGGCGAAGACATTCTAAGAGCGGTCGGGGGCGTAGCGGACATCAAAGCGGCGACCGCCATCATTGATAAGAGCCTCGATGCGGAGAATAAACAGAAGCTCAGCAAGGTGAAGAACCCCGACGCCCTCATCAAGATCGCCAACGCCATCTCCATCTGCGAGCCGGGGCGGGTGTTCATCGACTCCGGGAGCGAGGCGGACATCCAGTGGATCCGTAACTACTCGCTGGTGAAAGGCGAGGAGCGCACCCTGCCCAAGAAGGGGCACACGATCCACTTCGATCTGCCCCAGGATCAGGCCCGGCTCGTCAAGCAGACCTACTACATCATCAACGAGGGCGAGAAGATGAGCTCCCTGGCCAAATCGGTGCTCCGCGCCGACGCGCTCGAGTATGTCAAGACGTACATGAAGGGCATCATGCGGGGAAAGACCATGATGATCGGCTTCTTCGCCCGGGGACCGGTGGGCGCCGAGGCGGCGATTCCGGCCATCGAGATATCATCCTCCACTTATGTGCTCCACTCGGCGGAGCTGCTCTACCGCAATTGTATCGATGCCTTTGACGCCGAGGTCGACCGCAAGGAGGTCTTCTATACGAACCTCCACTCGGAGGGACCGAACACCCCCGAGGACGTCCCCAACGCCCGGATCTTCATGGATCGGAGCTGGCAGACCACCTTCTCGACCTTCTGCACATACGCGGGAAACACCCTGCTGCTCAAGAAAGGGAACCACCGCTTCACCGTCGACTACGCCACCTACTATAGGACCGAGAGCGAGCTCTCCGAGCACATGTTCATCACGGGGATGACCGGGCCCGGCGGACGAAAGACCTACTTCGCCGGCGCCGCGCCCTCGGGGTGCGGAAAGACCACCACCGCGATGGTGGGCACCGACTTCATCGGCGACGACCTCGCCCAGCTCTGGATCGCCGAGGACGGGACTCTGCGCGCCATCAACCCCGAGAAGGGGATCTTCGGCATCGTCGAGGACGTCAACCGGGAGGGCGATCCCTACCTGATGGAGTGCCTGCGTGGTGAGGGGACCGAGGTGATCTGGTCGAACGTGCTGATCGAGGACAACGGGACCCCCCAGTGGGTGGGCAACGGCGAGACGCCCCCCAATTCGGGCACCAACTTCCAGGGGGCCTGGTACACCGGAAAGACCAATCCGGACGGCGCCCCGGTGCCCATGAGCCACAAGAACTCCCGGTGTACCCTGCTCTGCAAGGCCATCAAGAATCACAACGCCGAGGCCGCCGAGGATCCGGCGGGGGTTCCGGTCAAGGTCATCACCTACTCGGGCCGCGACGCGGACACCATGCCGCCGATCTGGGTGGCCAAGTCCATGGACGAAGGGGTGGCCATCGGTGCCTCCCTGGTCTCCCGGGCCACGGCCACCGAGGTGGGCGCCACCGGCGTCAACCGCTCCCCCTGGGCCAACGCCGCCTTCATCCCCGGCGCTCTCGGGGACTACATGGACGCCCAGTTCAAGTTCTTCAACTCGAAGAAGTTCACGGAGGCGGGGCGGCCCGTGATCTCCGGCCTCAACTACTTCCTCACCCACGAAGACCGCGGCGGGGACGGCAAGGGGCTGCTCGGCGAGAAGCGGGACGTGAAGGTGTGGCTCGGCTGGCTCGAGCTCTACGCCAACAACGAGGTGGAGGCCATCGATACCCCCATCGGGCTGCTCCCCAAATACGATGACCTCAAGAAGCTCTTCGACGGGATCAACAAGCCCTATCCCAAGTCGCTCTACGATATGCAGTTCGCCCTCTATGTGGACAACATCATCGCCAGAATCGACCTGCAGACCGAGGCGTACGGCAAGGAGGACGGCATCCCGGCCCAGCTCTATTCGGTCTACAAGATGCAGAAGGCCGCGCTCGTCGCGCTGAAAGAGAAACACGGCCCGATCGTTCCCATCGACAAGCTGGCGTAGCGCTCGGCATCACTTCCAGGGCCCTGTTCCACGGACAAACACAGACCTTCAACAGTCAGTGACATTTCAGATTTCTCCGTCTACGCGAACAGATCCGTCCGGGCGCTCTCGCAGATCGCCGCCACCGCCGGGTGCTTGATACTCCGCTCCACCGATACAGCGTAGAACGTCTCGACGATTCCGTCGGCGACGCCGATGGGCTGTGTTTTGTACTGGCGGCGAACCTCGTCCTCGATCACCGAGGGGACCGCGAACACTCCCGTCCCGGTCTGGCCGAAGGCTTTGAGCAGCGCGGAGTCCTGGAACTCTCCGATGATTTGGGGCCGAATGGCGCGCTTGAAGAACCACCGATCGAGGGAGTGCCGCAAAACAGTGTCGTCCGTGGGCAAGAGAAACGGGGCGTTGTCGAGGGACCTCGGGAAGTCCCTCCGGTAGCGATTGGCGTGCCTCTCCGCCACCATGAACGATACGCCGCACTCCCCGAGCTTGTGGTTGAAGGCCCGGATCCTCACGGTCGGAGGGATTTGTGAATCGGTGATCACGACGTCGAGGCGGTCGACGGCGAGCTCGGCGAGCAGGGCCTTGGTGTCGGTCTCCCGGCACATCACGCGCACCGTCTCGTCGAGGGCGAGGGCCGGCGCGATCAGGCGTTCGGAGACCAACTTCGGAATCACGTCGGCGATCCCGATGAACAGCCGAAGGGATCGACCGGCCACCTTCCCCCTCAGCGTATCCGCGAGCTCCTGCCCCAGTGAAAAGATTTCATCGGCGAACTGGAAGGCGATCTGGCCGGCCTCGGTCAGCACGAGGCGTCGCCCGGTGCGATTGAACAGCTTCACGTTCAGGTGATCCTCGAGCAGCTGAATCTGCGTGCTGACGGTTTGAGGGGTGAGGTGGAGATCCCTGCTCGCCTGGGTCAGGCTTCCCCGGCGGCCGATGGCCCAAAAATATCTGAGATGGTTGTAGTTGAGCGATTCCATGTCCCTCTCCTCTTGTTTGAAGTGGTTCGAAAGAAACGAACTATGAATTCATATATTTCGAATAGACAGAAGTCAACAGCGCGGATATCTAGAGAGCAGAGGGAGGTAGTAAGATAATGACGGACCCATCGAACGACACCGGAACATCCTTCGCGCAGGCCTTCTGGACGCATCAGGACCGAACCGCGACACAGAAGCCCCAGAATCCCATCGCGGCGAAGCAGGCCCTTTACCTGAAGGACACGAGAGCCTCGAAGGTTTCTTTGG
>JBNLED010000234.1:0-6627 GCA_050304755.1 Polyangia bacterium
CTCTCTCGCGGCCACGAAGAGCATTGCGTATGCCCGATACAATTCAAAAAGGTTTTGTGATGATTTCCATCGTCGGTTTGTAACGCCATCAGGAGGCGACAAGTCCCCTTCAAACAATCTCTCAAATGGCCGGGGCTCGCTGTCATCAAACAATGGCGTATCGCCTGCTGTGCGGAGGTCAGACAAGCACCGTCAGTCTTAATGAAAAACTCTCTTTCGAATAGTTCCTGGGCCGACGAGCCCCGGAGCGTGACGAGGAGTCAGGGGCTACTTCGGCACCAAACAGTCCTAAAAGGCGATGAAGAAACTCAACAACAGCCAAACGAATCCCTCGGTTATCGCGTTTGTGCGCCCCGGCGTCACTGTTGAGCAGCCGCTCTCCTTGCGGTCGCCCGCCGGCCCCGTTGTTCCGGGGCTAGACCGGCACCATACCTCCGGCCAGATATACTCACCGCCGCCCTTGCACTTCCGTTTGTATCCGTCTTGTTGGTATACCGATTCGTCCAGGCTACAGAAACCATCCGGCGCCACCCCCCCGTCGTACCTTTCCAATGAATCGCGTGTACATTCAAAGCACTCGGTGTCGTTGAAATGCTGTTGTTCCAGCGTGCAGGTTTCTACAAAGGGTTCGCCATTAGGAGGCACGTCAGCTCGTGAAACGCCGCAGACCAACATCCCGACAGCAGCAAGGAATACGGTTAGCCGGTGTGGTTCTCTGAATACCGCGCCGTGGAAATCGGATCCTGTTTTGCGATGGACCGAACGGCGAGAGTTAGGCGCGACAAAGGACCGGCAGCGCCGATGCAAAGCGGTGCGGTTCCGCCGTCCGGCGTTCTGGACAAGCGAGGTGAGACCGAGTTTATGGAAAGACGTACTTTGCATGATTAATATCTCCTTTGGTTGTATACTCCCGATGATACCTGATTTCTCCGAAACCATCCGTACGAAGTTGTGTAAAGACGCCCCAGGAACCGCGCCCCCGGCTTGGATCACCCTCGAGGGAGGCCTCTCGTGACCCGTCCGCTACTCGACACCCCTTTGCTTCCCGTAAACAAAATCGTCGTTGCCCCTCTTGCCGTTGGAGGCGATACGGCTGCCGTCCTCTGAAACAGCCACGGTGGTGGCGCCGAGGTACATCGAGGGGTTGGTGTAGATCCGCAGAAACGCCGGGAAATGCATCTGATACTTGGTGCCGTCGTGCAGGTCCCGCGTCCATCTCGTGTTGCCGGTGTCGAGCTCCCACAGGCTGAGCCTCCCCCGCCGGCAGGACGTCAGTACGAGCTTGTCGTCCTTAGACACCACGCTCGAAAAAAAATTGTTCTCCTTGGAGGAGCACCGATCCCGCCACTCTCGCAGCTTCTTCCCCTGGTCGATATCAAAGAGGGCCACGATCGGTGATTCCCCGACGAGATAGCTCACCAGCACCCGGTGGCCGTCCGACAGCATGTCGATTTGCACCGCTCTGTTTCGAGGGATCGAATTCTCCCGAATGCGCACCCCCGTCGCCAAGTCCCAAACGAGCAGCGACTCCCCGGCGCACGTCACCATGCGACGACCGTCCGGCACGAATTTGACGTGGCCGGTGCCCGCGAAGGTCCGAAGCAGGATGCCGCTTCCGACGTCCCAGAGCTTGGTGGTGCCGTCGGCGCTGCCGGTCAGCACATAGCGCCCATCGTTGGAGACATCGACGCTCTTGATAAAAGACGAATGCCCGGTCTGCGGCACCACCGCCAGGCGGAACGGCATGTTTGGCGCGGATCCGCCGGGATCCTCCTCCACCGCGGCGCCACCGACCGTCCGAGCCTGAAACAATAGACACAGCGTCGCGACCCCCCAAACACGGTATGTCACTGGCGGTTTCATTTTCTGAATCATACCCGATTTTCGAAACAAGTATTTCAAGATTATTTCGTAAGTATTTTCTTGTTCCTTAGATTGTGAGAGACCCGAAACTGGGGACGCGAAACTGGGGACGGAGCCAACCTCAAAACAAGTTGACGGCCGACCATGTTGACCGCTATTTAACCCGCATGCCAGGCTATGCTCGTTTCCACGTCACCGGTGGGTTGTTTGATGTCATCTATCGATTCCATGATCGGCGATTTTACTTGGACATCGATGGCGCGCGGGAAAAATACCTTGATCTTCTCGACCGGGCGGCCGCCAACCATGATTCTCGGATTATCACCTACTGCCTATTGTCGTCTCATGTTCATTTGGCGCTGCAACTGGGAAACGACTCACTTGGCCGCCTGACGAAGCAAGTCAACTGATGTTAGCTTCGTCCCCTATATTTCCGCGCCAACGCCTTGTCGGGCCGTGCATTGGTGTGGCTGCCGTCGGACTGTTCCTCCTCAACACGCTCGTGCCAATCTATCGCCCGATTGATGATGCCTATATCAGCTTTCGGTACGCCAAGAACGTCGTTCAGGGGCACGGTCTCGTATGGAATCCGGGGGAAGCGCCGATCGAGGGATATACCAATTTCCTCCTGATTGCGCTCGAGATTCCCTTTATCGCGACGGGGGTTGACCCGATGCTCGCCGCCAAGGGCATTGGAATCGTCTCAACTCTACTGACCGGTATGCTGGTGTTCCTCCTGTTGCGCCGACCGGGTCATTCCTGGACCCGTGCCGGGCCATTTGTCGCCGCCGGGCTCTTCTTGAATATTCCCTTCATCTCCAAGCACGCGATGATGGGGCTGGAGACCATGCTGTTCGCGTTGCTGTTGATGCTCGAGGCGTGGCTGCTGGTCAGAAGCCTTGATGCGGCCGCAAACGGCAAGAACGTTCGCGATGTCGCTCGCACGACCTTCCTCGCCGCGGGAGGCGCTGGTTTCTTCGCCGGTCTCAGCCGGCCCGAGGGGGTCGCGGTGGGGGGCATGATGCTCGGTATGACTGCCTTGCTGCTCTCTCTTTCCGCGCCCCGGGGAACGCGCGCAAAATCACTCGTCCGCTTCGCCGCCTTGGGTCTTCTGACCTTCGGCATCCCGACGATCTGTTATAATGCTTGGCGTTATTGGTATTTCGGCGATCTCTACCCCAATAGCTATTATATCAAGGTGTTCGCGCTTCAAGGTAAGCGGTGTCCCGGCGCGAGATTTCTGGTTGCCTTCCTCAAGCAGCCGTCGACCATCTTCTTTCTACTCGCCGCGGCGCTCAGAAAAAGATGGCACCGGCGGGATCTCATCTTCGCGTTACCCGTTGTCTTCTCTTCGCTGTTCTATCTGAGCAGCGGACACCAGATGGCCGGTGGGCACCGCTATTTCACCCCCTTCGTACCGTTTTTCGTGCTCATCGGTGGCGCCGGTCTCATCGAACGACTCTCATCCAAGAATCGGGTGCAGCAGCGGATTGCAGTGCTCGTTGTCACCGTCTTCGCCGTCCTCGCGTGCCTCTTGCCGGGCAGATTCTACGAGGACGCCATCGAGGGCAGGGGCTGGAAACCGCCCGCCGGGGGCGAGACGCACTTCATGGTGGGGAAACTCATGGGGACCTTGCCCGAGCGTCACTCCCTGACGGTCATCTGTGGCGATGCGGGCGCCATCGCTTACTTCTCCGAAGTCAAGCTCATCGATCCGGTCGGGCTGAACGACAATTTCATCGCCCGAAACGCGACAAAGAAGAAGTCGCTTCTCATCGACTACCTGTTCCGCCAAGAGGCCGACATCTGGTTCCTGTCAAAGACAGGCGCTTCGTTTCTGAAGGGAGGACACGGTCCCCTCAGCGGAATGGGAGAACGCATCTATCGGGACAAGCGGTTTCGACGGTACCGTTACGCGGCCGGGTTCGCCAAGAACAGTGGCGGACGGTATCAGTACCAGGTGTTCGTCCGAAAAGATAACGAACACGTCGACGCGATCACCCGAATACTGAAATCGCGAGCGAACGCGCCGTGGAAATGAGAAACGAGCCGACGAGTCAACGCGAGAGCGCTTCGACGGTCTCGGCCTCCCAGTCGGAGATCGCCATCTCCAGCTTCCTGAACTCGCGGACAATGTCCCCACGGTCGGTGCTCAGATCCGCCGTTTCGAGGGGATCATCTTCGGTGTGGTAGAGTTCCTCCGTCCCCTCGATATACTTGTGGTGGTACACATACGGTGGCTTTCGAATACTCCGCCAGGCCAGATCATCCGCGATGTTCATCTCCTGCACCGAGAATGTCCGGTCCAGATTCCTGAGGGGACCGGCACCGCTGTAATCGCCGAACGGCCAACGTCCGCCCAGCGCCTCCATGACCAGACGGGGAATGGCATTCACCGTAATGGGAAAGGTGACGCGGGCGGCCGCCCGGCCCGGCGTCCGCACAATCAAAGGCACAGCGGTCTGCTCCGCATACAGAGCCTGGGCGTGCGCGAACATACCGTGCTCACCGAGTCCCTCCCCGTGGTCGGCAAGAAAGATCAGGACGGTCTTGTCGATGAGCCCGCTTTTTTTCAGGAAGTCCACCAGCCGACCCAGCTCCGCGCTCACGAAGGCGATCGCGTCACGGTATCGCGCTTCTCCGTCGCGCCCCTTGAAGGGCCCGTGGGTGGCCATCAGGTGCAGGTACTCGAATCTCGGTCCCTTGGCTTTTTTTAACCGGCTTATCACCGCCGAGACCTGCCGTCTGTCGGCCGTCTCGCCGCCCCCGGGCTTCCGGAGGTCCACGGAGACGCCGAGGTCCTTCATCCGGATGCCGCCCAGCACGGCGTACGAGTACATCTGTGCCTGAACGGTGGTCAGATTGGACGTCACGGCAAAGCCGTGGTGCCGGAGGAAGGTCGGCAGAAACAGCGGTACTTTCTTCATCTTCGCGAGCACACCGGGGGGCAGTCCGGTCAGGATACTCGGCACGGACTGTCCGGTTCCGGGGGCGGGGCTGAACGCATTCTCATAGACCACAGACTCCTCTCCAAGCTGGTCCAAATGGCGAGTCCTCGCCCGCGAGTCCCCGTACAATCCGATGTGATCGCGTCGCACCGCGTCGGCGACGAACAGGATGACGTGGTGCTGCTTCCTTGGGGCGAGCGCGTCCGGGATCGCATCGGGGGCGATCATCCCCGCCTTGCGGGCGGGAAAGAGCGCGCGTCTGCTCTTCCGAAATTCGTACCGGGCGGAGATCCCGAGGGCGCAAATCGAAGAGACGCCTCGGAGGTGCCATTTGACGAGTCTGCGAATCCGAGCCGAACCGACATGATCCTGAATCCCCATCCCGTCGACCGTTGCGGCCCCCACCAACACGAAGCAGAGGACCGCCCCGGCCCACTTGTAGGCCCGTCGTCCGGATGCCAAACGGTGCACCAGGCCGAGCCACAGTGCCGCGCCGACGGCCTGACCCCACAACAGTGCGCTGAACAGGACAAACGGGTAGCTCGTGATCGACCGATCCTTCAGCAACCGGTTCAGGAGCTCCAGGAGCGCGGCGAAGAGCGCGGAGAGCCCCCCGTGGACGACCATTCTGCGCAGCACGGACCCTCGGGCTCCGGTGCTTGCGACATACGGAATGCCCCATCTGAAGAGGAAAAAGGAGCCCCCCGCGATAGAGAGAAGCGCTCCTGCTACGAGCCAGGGACGCCACGCCTCGAGAAATGCATTCCGGCCCATGAGGAGCGGAAGCACAAGGAGGGTCTGCAACGCGGAGGTGACCGCGGCCGCCGCTAGCGCACCGCGTCGCTTGTGGATGATGAAGAGAACCGCGATGATCGCTGCCCCCACGAGCGAGGCCAGCGCAAAATTCGTTACCAGATAGAACCGGAGGGGCCAGACTTCGTCCGGCCGGATGGAGATGTTCGGATGGAGGTCCGTCGGGATTACCGATTGCCCCCCCCACCCGGAGACGCAGAGGATGAAGAATCCGACAGCGAGCGCCACGCAAAAAAAAGGCAACAGATCCGCAACGCTCACCACAGCGCGTTTCAGCTTTTGGGATGCATACGCTCTCACAGTTTGCTCGTCCGCACCGTCCGTTTCGTCCCGAATCGAGTCAACCGTACATATCACCTTTTCATCCCCCCTACCAGGGCTCCCACGTGCGGTCCCCCCCAGACGGAAAGGCACAGTGGGACTGGCTCAGCGGGACGCTGCGTTTTCGATGGTGAGGTTTTTTCCAGAACGATTAACGATGGCGGACAACCCCCAGCAGCTGAGGCTGGATACCTCGCTACAGATACCACCGCGCCTTGAGCAGCTCGGCGTTGAGGATGCCGCCGCCGGCCGCGCCACGGACCGTGTTGTGGGAGAGCCTGACAAAACGGATGTCGAACACGTTGCACGGTCTCAGCCGGCCCACGGTGACCGCCATGCCCTTGTCGGCGTTGCGATCGTTTCTCGGCTGGGCCCGGTCCGGCTCGCTCCGGACGATGATGGGCCGCTTTGGCGCGGAGGGGAGGTCGAGCTCCTGGGGGCCCGACCGAAATCTCGACCAGATATCGGCAATCTCGTCCACGGGTGGCGCGGCGCCGGAAAATCTCAGGCTCACACACGCGGTGTGACCGTCGGTCACTGGAACACGCGTACAGTGCGCGGAGAACTGAATCGACTCGTCCGGAACGAACACACCGCCTGCAATATGGCCGAAAATCTTCTGGGGCTCGAGCTCGGATTTCGCCTCCCCCCCTCGGATGAGGGGCAACACGTTGTCGAGGAG
>JBNLED010000235.1:0-70433 GCA_050304755.1 Polyangia bacterium
GTATAGCCAGCTGTCCGGTTCCGATAGATGGGCTACGTGAAGTCCTGCCCATGGATGCACAGGCCGAGGTCGCCGCTCACTAGAATGACAAGATCCCAGTGTGTTGGTTGGTAACGACCTGAAAGGAATCAACGGAGGGAACAATGCCGACGAATATCAACGAAGACGAGATTACAGAGCGATGCGCTCTCGAAGACAAAAGAGAACCTGCGCCAGACGCGCAAGGATCTGTCGGCGGCGCAGCAAAACGGCGAAATGACGAAAGAGCAGCTGGTCACCGCAGGCGCATCGACTATCTGAAATCGAAACACCAAGCCGCGCAATTGAAGCTCGACGCGCTTCGGACAGCGGGCAGTGACAAGGGGGAAACCCTCAAACTCGGAATTTAGAGCGCCAGGGAGGAGCTCGAGGGCGCCTTCGAGAAGCTCACGAGCTAATTGTAGAGAGGAGAAACCATGCTGTGGAGCATCGCTGTTATTTTCGCCCTGCTGTGGGTGCTGGGGTTGGCCACTTCCCACACGTTTGGGGGTTTCATCCACGCGCTGATAGCAGCCGTGGTTGTGCTAATTTTAATAAAGATTATCAAGGGCCCCGGTCTCCCGCTCGGGAATGGGAAACTGGGCCGCAATAGAAGAAGGTATCGGGACATGTATAGAAGATCAAAGGGGTGAGCGCTCGAGACGATACGCTTCGCCAGAGAATGGGCTTATGCCCGTCAATGGTATGTGTCTTGCTTGGAACCACACCGACATATCATCGGACACATGAGGAAAACGATGAGCACGCGCAATCTGAGACAGCTGTTTCGGCCGAAATCCATCGCTGTGATCGGGGCATCGAATAGACCGTCCAGTATCGGGGCGATTTTAATGCGGAACCTCCTCGGCGCGGGTTTCGACGGACCGATCATGCCGGTCAATCCCAAGCACGAAGCCGTGGCCGGCGTGATCGCCTACAACGACGTGGCGAGCTTGCCCATCACGCCGGAGCTGGCGCTGATGGCCACGCCCCCCGCCTCGATTCCCGGTCTGATAGACGCGCTGGGGAAACGGGGCACCAAAGCCGCGGTGGTGCTCACCGCGGGTATGGGGGCAACCGATGAGGGGGGCGGTCCGAGCTTTCAGCAAAAGATGGTCGAAGCGGCCAAGCCCTATTCGCTGCGCATCCTCGGTCCCAACTGCGTCGGTCTGATCATCCCCGGGCTCGGCCTCAACGGGAGCTTTGCGCACACCACGACCCTGCCGGGAAAGCTGGCCCTGGTGACCCAGTCGGGGGCGCTCGTCACCGCAATTTTGGACTGGGCCGAATCCCGGTCCATCGGGTTTTCCCATTTCATCTCGCTGGGCAACAGCGCGGACGTGGACTTCGGCGACACCTTGGACTATCTGGGGAGCGATCCCGGAACCCGAGCCATTCTGTTATATATCGAGTCAGTCACCCATGCGCGGAAGTTCATGTCCGCGGCCCGGGCGGCCGCCCGCAACAAGCCGGTCATCGTGGTCAAGGCCGGTCGGACACGAGAAGGAGCCGCGGCCGCTTTGTCGCACACCGGAGCGCTGGCAGGCTCCGACGACGTGTACGACGCGGCGATTCGCCGGGCCGGAATGCTTCGGGTATCGGAAATCGAAGACCTGTTCGACGCGGTGGAGAACTTGGCGAGATCGCGTGCTTTCAATGACGACCGTCTCACCATCCTGACCAACGGCGGAGGCCCCGGGGTAATGGCCACTGACGCGCTGGCCAGGGCCGGCGGACGGCTCTTAGAGCTCTCTTCCGAGACGATCGAACGACTGGACAAGCTGCTTCCGGGAACTTGGTCACGACGCAATCCCGTGGATATCATCGGCGATGCGCCGGTGGAACGCTACCTCGAGGCCATGAAGATACTCTTCGCTGACAAGGGGTGCGAATCGATTCTGTTCATCCACGCGCCGACGGCCATCGTGCCGAGCGAAAAGATCGCGGAGGCCCTGGCGCCCGCCATTTCGGAATCAACCGCTAACGTTCTAAGTTGCTGGCTCGGCGTCAACGGCGTCGCCGGGGCGAGGCGGCTTTTTTCCGACAATAACATCCCCACCTACGATACGCCCGAGGATGGGGTCCGCGCGTTTATGCAGATGGTGGACTACAAGCGGAATCAGGCGCTGCTCATGGAGACCCCCGCCTCCTCGCCTGAGACCGTTCCGGAGATGGATCAAGTCAAACGCATCGTCGCCGAGGTTTTGAGAGAAGAAAGGGAGCTCTTGACCGAGCCAGAGGCAAAGGCGGTTCTCGCGGCCTACGGTATTCCGGTGGTATCGACTGAAATCGCAACGGACGTCAACGAGGCCGTGTCCGCGGCTCGGAAGCTCGGATTTCCCGTCGCCGTGAAGATCCTCTCTTTGGACATTTCGCACAAATCAGATGTCGGGGGAGTGGCGCTCGATCTCATGACGCCTGATGCGGTGAACGCCGCGGCCCTGGGGATGATGACACGCATTCGAGAGCTGAGGCCCGATGCGCGGATCCAGGGCTTCGCCATCCAGCAAATGATTCGCAGAGCCGGCGTGCACGAGCTGATTGTGGGCGCCGCGACAGACCCGATCTTCGGTCCGGTGATACTCTTCGGTCAGGGGGGCACCGGCGTGGAGGTCATCGGGGATCGCGCCGTCGGGCTGCCGCCGCTGAACACGAAGCTGGCCCGGGAGCTCGTCGAGCGCACGCGTGTGTCCAAGCTGCTCGATGGGTATCGCGATCGACCGCGAGCCAGACTCGACGACATCTACCGCGCGATAATTCAGATATCTCAGCTGATCGCCGACGTGCCCGAGATTGCCGAGTTGGACATCAATCCGCTATTCGCGGACGAGAACGGCGTTTTGGCAGTAGACGCGCGCATCCGCGTGATCCGCTCAGCTGAAAAGGGCCCAAGTCGCCTCGCCATTAGACCGTACCCACGGGAGCTCGAGGAACACATTGAATTCGACGGAAGGCCCATCCTCCTGCGCCCCATCCGTCCGGAGGACGAGCCGGCCCACGCCGAGCTGCTCTCCAAGCTTCGCCCCGAGGACCGGCGCCTGCGATTTTTTGGGCAGGTGAGTGAGTTTCGTCACACGGAGATGGCGAGGTTCACGCAGATCGACTACGACCGAGAGATGGCGTTCATCGCCGACGCCAGAAAGCAAGACGGAGAGCCCGAGACGTTGGGCGTGGTCCGGATCGTCGCATATGCCGACAATGTCCGCGCCGAGTTCGCGATAATCGTACGCTCCGACATGCAAGGACACGGCCTCGGCCGCATCCTGGCCGACAAGATGATTCGTTACTGCCGCGCCAGCGGCATTCGGGAGCTCGTCGGGAGCGTGCTCAGCGACAACCGGCGGATGCTCTCTCTGGTCGATGAGCTCGGTTTCTCGCGGGTCGGGACAATCGATGACACCTATGAGATCAGCCTCGCACTGCAGGCACGGTAGGGGAGGGCGTGATGGGGCGAATCGGTCTGCGTCTCTGATCGACCTGGGGGGCGGCGACCCCACCGGGGACCGCCTTGGCATCCCCTATTCTTTGTCCAACCACTGGCGCGCCTTGGAGGCTTCCGTCCGATCGAAGTAGCGCACCGACGCTCTCGTGAACGGTCTGCAAAACGTCGCCATGCCGTGCTGACAAGTCTTTTCCCCGACGATCGCGAGTCTCGAGATGTTGGAGAAATGGGTCAGCGAAAACTGGGTATCCCCCCAGGATGCACCGGCGTTCCAGCCGAGGAAGTCGGTCATATCGAACAACAGGCGTAATTTCCCGTGCTGCCTGACGAGTCGGTCGAACTCGGGCACAAATTGATCGTAATCTGCTTCTACCAGCTTATCGTTGATGCTTAAGACCAGCACCTTGCCGCTGTTTTCTTCTTTGAGTCGAATCGTCATGTTTCACTCTCGGGCTTTCTGTTTTAAAATTGATATCACCGTGTTTTCACGGTTTCTTTCTTCAATAATCGTACCAATGTTTCGAGGCTTTTGAGCGGGCGTAAAACCGCTGCTACACCGTGTTCACCATTCGCTGGTGCCCAGAGCGTCTTATCCGTTGAGATTCTAATCCCATCGGATAAGACGATTTGGTAACCTCAAATTGTTCAGGAAACGTTTTCACCCTTTATCAAGCATCGATGCGCGATCGAGGCTCTGGCATCGTTATTGCTTGTCTCTTAAACCGGTTGAAAAACGGTATGGGCTTCGCTCCTGTGGACGCACGGCGTTTACGAGACTCAATACCAAAGGAGGCCGGGATGAAACCAGAAAAAATAGATCTACAAGACGGCTTGAGGCCGCTCTATCGCACCAGCAGCCTCGGAGAATTGGAGATGCCTCCGGTTCAGCCGATTGTAGACGCGCTCATTCTTCAACGAGATGACGTGATAGTGGAGATCGGCGCCGGCACGGGTCACTATACGCTTCCCATCGCGAGGCATCTCCACGCATTGGGCGGGGCAGGCATCATCTACGCTTGCGATTTCTCAAAGTCAGCGGTAGAGGGGATTGACAAGGACGCTGCGGCTCGAGGGGTGACTGCTCATGTCCGCACCGCTTGTCTTTCCGCGGTTGGGCCTCGCTGCCTACCGTTCGCGGACGAACAGATTCAAAGTGTTCTGGTGGTGAATACCCTTCAATACCTCGCTGATCCGGCACCATATTTGGCCGATATTGCGCGAATTCTAGCCCCTTGCGGCGGCCTGCTGATTGCGGATTGGAAACGGGACGAGCATCATTCTCAAGGCAAGCCATCAGGGAATGGAATCGCGCCGGAGGCACTGTATTCCTTGCTGGACAGGGTTGGGCTCGATGTGCATGACCGCCTCAATATGGACGGATATTCTTGGGCCGTACGGGCGATGAAGCCTCTTGTCCTATTGTGACACCTTGAAATTCCAATAGACGAAGGCAGACGGAATGATGAGCGTAAAGAAAGAAATCACAGCCATTGTGCTCAATCCCGAGGCGAGAGACGGGCAAGCAGGGAACAATTGGCCTTGGGTTGACAAAGTACTGCGCGAGCACGGCATCCGGTTCGACACGTTCGAAACCAATAGCGACGGGAACATCGTCAAGGCCGTCAAGGAGATCGCCGAGTCCGGTTACGGCAGGATTGTCGGGGCCGGCGGTGACGGTACCCAGAATGCCGTCATCAACGGCATCATGCAGGCGGATGTGGACGAGCGCCCGGAGTACGGAATTCTGCCGTTCGGAACGGCGAACGATATCGGCAAGTCTTTTCACCTCACGATGCCTGGCTGGACCGAAAGAGGCCTCGAAGCCTGCGTGAGGGCTCTTGTGGCCGGCACGAGGTACAATCTCGATCTGGGCCTTGTAAATGGTGAAAGATACTTCGCGAATTCCTTTACCGCAGGTTTCGACGCCGTCGTGCTCAAGGATAGAAATACCACGAGACATACGCGGATGGTGATGAACAAGGGCATCGAAAGCTATGTTCCCAGCATGTTCAAGAGCTTTCTCGGCCGCTACAAGCCGCCCAAAGCTAGAATCAGCGTGGACGGTGAGGAATTCAAAAACGCGAAGTTGTTCAATCTCGTGGTCAAGGACGCCATGGTTTATGCGGGCAATTTCGTTCTCAGCGATAACATTCGCGGTAACGACGGTTTCCTGGACGTGTTCCTCTATGCGAGCTCCGAAGCCTATACCTCTGAAATCGGAACCCACGTGCTAAAAGCATTTCTCAAGCTCGATCCCACGGGGCTATCCTCTGATTTTATCGACCTCGCGGTGCAGAACAGCCGCCATAAGCGGGGAACAGCCATCGATATACAGATAGACAGGAAGCTCGAATCTCAAATCGACGGAGAAGAGTATAGGAAAGACAACCATTTTACTATCGAATGCGCCAGGCACGCGCTGACGCTTATCGTCCTTTATGAGCGCTGATAGAACTCCGCATCGATGACATCTTCGGTTCCGCCGTCCGGGCGTGGGGGCGGTTTCTCGGCGGCCGACTTGACGTCGGCTGGACGAAGCCGTAATCGTAATCCGTTGTTCCTGAACCGCGCGATGCGAGTCCCCCTGGCACAAGCCATGCAGGCGTGTTGACACAACAAAATCTGCTCTTCTGTCCAAAGGAGGCGGCACGATGAATAATCAAGATGAGTTCAACGACCTGATCCGGTTCTCGGGCTCCATGGAGGCAGAGTTCCTGGTCATGCTTCTTACATATGGCGATGTGACCTTCAAGTTGACCAAGCTGCCCCTCTCGATTGGGTCACTTCTACCATCGTCACAAGCACCCGTCGTGGTCCAGGTAGTCAATGAAGATTTCAACCGAGCAAAGGAATTGCTCGCCGAGTATCGAAAAACGCAGGGTGTCCCATTGGGCTAGCTGGTTTCCATCGACGGCATCGTCCCTACGACGAGCCAGGTTTCAGGAGCGCTTATCGACGTGGTCGTCGGAGACCGTCTGGACGTGGTCGGTCAGTTTCGCAAAGCGGGCGGCAACCCCCTCGGCGATTGGCTGCCTTCAGGATCCGAGTTCGAAGAGGCACGCTTTACCCGGGTCTGGGATCGTATCGCGGAGGCGATTTATCAAGCGCGCGGTTGAGATACCTCGGGTATTCCGGATCCCCTCGGCACTAAAAACTGATGCCAGTTTCTAGCCCTCCATGCGAGGGGGTTGCCCGGTGGACATGACGACGTCCCGCCAAAGCGGGCTCTCTGGATCGATACAGTTTCGCCGGCTTGTGGTGACGGCGATGGGCACGTGGACCAGGCGATTGTTGATCATGCCGACGATACAGGCGGTCCGACCGGTCATTGCCGCGTGAACCGCATTGCTACCGAGTCGTCCACAATAAATGGCGTCAACCGGGTTGGCCGGTGTGCTGCGGATGATGTAGCTCGGGTCGATATACTTGATATTCACCTCTAGGCTACCTTCTTTGAAGAAATCCGCAACTCGCTGTTTCAGATAGATACCTATATCTCCTAACTTCTTGTTGCCCGAGGCGTCTTGTCCTTGTGTTGCCACCAGAGATTGTCCGGAGCCTTCAGCCACCAGGATAACCGCATGATGCCGCCGTTGAAGTCGCTGTTCGAGCAGTGCTAGCAGGCCCATCTCCCCTTCCAACATGAAGGGGACTTCCGGTATGAGAACGAAGTTGACCTCATTGGCGGCCAGGCACGTATGAGCGGCGATGAACCCCGATTCACGCCCCATCACCTTGACGATACCGATGCCGTCAACCGCACCGCGGGCCTCGGTGTGGGCGCTCGAAACTGCTTGCACGGCCTGGGAGACAGCTGTTTCGAATCCGAATGATTTTTCGACAAAGCTCAAATCGTTGTCGATGGTTTTGGGTATCCCCACCACGGCGATAGGCTTGTTTCGTCGAAGAAGCTCTCCTGCGATACCGAGCGCTCCCAGCAGGGTACCGTCACCGCCGATGGTGAACAATATGTCCAGCTTCAATCGCTCTATGGCGTCCGCGAGCTCGGTGGTGCGGTCGCCGCCGCCCCTCGACGACCCCAGGATGGTCCCACCATCGCGATGAATATCTCGAACCACATCCGGTTGGAGGGCTAGGACAGGATATCGAGAAAGGGGAAGCAGTCCCTGATACCCATATCGGATTCCGCTGATCTGTCGCACACCGTAGGAATACCAGAGCGTCATCACAATCGAACGAATGACATTGTTCAATCCCGGGCAAAGCCCACCACAAGTGACGATCCCCGCATGCACGCCCTGCGGTTCAAAGAAGATCTGCTCTCTTGGACCGGCCCGTTCCAACAAACCGCGGGGAGGTAACGATTCTGAGACAGTATCAAGAGTAAAATCGATGTCGTAGAGCACCCGCTCATCATCTCTCACGTAGTTTGCCAGCGAGTCCCCTAGGTGCGTTGACAGTTTAATAGGCGATGGCGTTTCGGCGACACCGAGTTTTGTAATCGAAAAGTCTAACGCGCTCATCATTGTGGTTTCCTATTTTATATCCCGAGTGATCTTCACTTGTAAATCGTCAATTGGACACGGACGACATTGGGGACTTGCGAGCAGAGTGCGAGGGATGCTTTTTTGAGCCAATAGGATGCAACTCGGCTCCTCCCTCGAGTGGACGGGACGGTCCAGGTCGTTCGCCCTCCAAAATGAATTTGGCGCGACAATCCTCGCTACAGAAGTAATAACGTTGAGAGCCTTGACCGGTTTCAGAAATTGCAAACGCTTTGTTCACCTGCGTGTCGCAAACCGGATCACGAACGAGGTTTTGCTTCTGATACTGCTCGTGGTGTGCCAATTGAAAATATATATCAAGAAAATTCAAAAGCGTTTTCTCAACCCATTCTACGAGTCGCGATTCATCCGGGTCGTCCAACGAAATCGAAAGGGCGCCCCGTTTATCAAATTTCATGAAGACAGGCAGGATTTGCAACGACCAAGTGATATCGAGATTTTCAATACCGGCGTCATGTGAAACCCAAAAGTCCAGTGTTGTGCCGGCGGGAAACCGGGGGCTTGCCTCAAACCGGCAAATCAAACGACGACCATTGGCATCTTGCGAAGAAAGGGAGGCGTTTTCGAAATACGAAACCAACCTTTCCAACCGCGGTCGAATAACGTTGTCGAGCACCTGATCGGCGATTTTCGTATATCTCACCAGTCGAGTCGTTCTCTCCTCGTGCTGACGGTTCAGCGACTGCTGGTAGGCCCGTATCTGTTCTTCTTCCGTCGCGAGTTTCTCTTTAATTTTTTTTATGAAATCATTGAGGCTCTGCATTGTGCACCTATTCTGTATCGAATTTGTTTTTCAGGACGTGACGTCCTCTGGACGCACTTGAAGTTCTGCAAGACGCATGCCATGCAAACCACTGTAAGGTCTCTGGTCAAAATAAAGTTTCCAAGCTGGCAATCGCTGCACCCGTCCGGCAAGGCGCGAGGAGTGGAGAATACTGGGGTATTTGACCGACGAGCAACGCCGACGGGCGGGATGCAGCGGTTGTCAGATGGCAAGTTAATTTTGATCAGAGGCCTAAGGTGCGGTGTGTTTCGGTGCAGTCTCTCCGAAGGGCTCCGTTCGGCCTCGGCTGACGCACCTCGACGCGTTTTACCTCGCCGACCTATCGGGATTTCGAGGTTCTACATAAGTTCCGTCTCCGGTGGGGGCGGGTCGGTTCTGCGCCTCTTTTGAGAACGCATCCTTCCATCGTTACTCTCGACCCTTCTGCTCAACTTTTCTAAAGCGCAATCGACAGCTTGGTCCAAGCTCGATGCCCGGTGAGTGACAGCGATGGGCCGCCGACCTTCGAGGCGGGCTTCTATGATGCACCGTATATCATTTACACCTCGTTTGCGGCCGTTTACGTCGCTCAAATAAACCTCCACCCGCATGATGTAATCGCTCATTCGCTTGAGCGCCCTCTCCACTGAATCCTTGACTTGATCAGTCATTCTATTGCGACCGCCAATGTTGCCATCGGTATTTATTTGAACTCTCACAATCTTCTCCCGTTGCACTCTTGAATCTTGCCTCACGAGACCTTGTTCCCGCCGTGCAAGATTCAGGTACAAATTTGTACCCGATCTCAATAGATCTCGTTCTTGGCCATCGATAAAACCATGCTTTCACGGGTGCATTCCTCGTGCCAAATTATCGAAGGAATCGACCGGATTCTACCAAGTGCCGCGATGTGAAACAAACGGAGACAACAACGGTGTCTTTCCGACGTTTAAGAGAAAGTACAACAAGTGTATGTATCACACTCTCCATTTTTGAATGGGCGGGTCGGAATCAATAGGGGTTTCATGAAGAAAGCGGTAGAGGGTCGCTCTACCCACGCCGAGCAGCGTTGCAGCGCGCAGCTTATTCCCTTCAGATTGGACCAAGGCCTGCTGAACTGTCTCGGGGGTGAGCTTTCGGTGTTGTCGCTTGCCCGGTGGATCCACGGAAGCGACTATCGTTCCCGTAGGTGAATATTCCCGGGGCGATGCCTTGGGGCTTCCGCCGGCCTTCTGTATTTCTCGAGGAAGGTGATCGGCCAAGACGACATCTCCCGGGCAGCGTATCGAGGAGAACTGAAGGGAGTTGATCAGCTCACGTACATTTCCTGGCCAGGGGTAATGTTTGAGCAAGTACATGGCGTCGTCGCTGACAAACCGAATCTCTTTGCCGGTTTCGGTTTGCACCTTCTCGAGGACGCTCGCCATGATGTAGGGGATGTCCTCTCTTCTTTCGCGAAGAGGCGGAAGGTCCAGGGGAATCACGCAGAGTCTGTAGAACAGATCTTCCCTGAAAGCACGCGTTTGGACCATCGCTCTTAGATCGCGATTCGTCGCTGCGATGATGCGATTGTCCACCGCAATGGAGGTCTCGCCGCCAACGCGCTCAAAGGCACTGTGTTGTAAAACGCGCAGCAGGCTGACCTGCATGCGGGGTGAAAGCTCGCCGACTTCGTCGAGAAAAATGGTCCCCTTGTGTGCCAGCTCGAAACGCCCTTTTCTGTCACGGATGGCACCCGAAAAGGCGCCTCTCACGTGTCCAAAGAGCTCGCTCTCCAGGATGTTCTCCGGCAGGGCGCCGCAATTGACCGGCACAAACGGGCCTGACTTTCGCCGGCTCTCAGCGTGGAGGGCCGCGGCGACGAGCTCCTTCCCGGTGCCGCTCTCTCCAGAGATCAACACCGGGTAATCCGAGGGGCCGACAGCCCGAATGGTCTCGAAGATCTCTTTGCTGACGCGAGAAATCCCTGTCATGCCATGGAAGCACCGCTGTGCGTCACGCCAGTCATTGAGATCATTCAGCCTGGTGCTGTCGTGGATAGATGCCGGCTTGGCCCATGTTTGCATATTGTTCCTCTTTCGGTTGGGTGGTCGAGCACGACGTCAGGGAGCGCCTGGCTCCAATCATCGCGACGATGTCCCACGTCTATATGGACCGACGACCGACCGGCGACCGCAGTGCGCCGTCGACTTGCGCATCGAAATGAACATCCAACTGAGGGAAGGCGATGACGATCCCGGCTTCCTTGAGCGCCCACCAGATGGCCTCGTTCAGCTCCGAGGTGAGTCTTCTGGCGATCCATGGTTCATTACTCCAGACAAACACTTTAAAGTTCACCGCTGAATCGGCGAACTCGGTCATCTGCACGCGAGGGTCCTTTGTCCCATCCCGCCAAGGGATGCTTTTTGCGGTGGCATCGAGCACCTCCCGCACTTGTCGCATATCCGAGCTGTAGACCACTCCCACCGTCGAGCTCAGCAAAAAGGAGGCGTCCGACAGGGTGTAGTTCTTCACCATACCCAGAACCAGAATAGAATTGGGGACGATGATCTCCTCTTCGTTTCGGGTGCGCACCATTGTCGCTCGGATGCCCATTTTAACGACTTTTACCACCTCTCCCTCTATCTCGAGCACATCCCCTTGCTTAATGGATTTCTCCACAAGGAGGATTATGCCCGACACGAAGTTTTGTGCGATATTCTGCATGGCAAACCCAAATCCGACGGCGAAAATGGCCCCCGCGGCGAACAGGGTAGAGAGATCGATGCCGAGAACCTGCAGAGCGGCCACGCCACCGGCCAGCATGATCAAAATCTGCGAAATGCGCTGGATGATAGCCGAGTTTTCCCGGTTCTTCAGCTCCTTCTTCTCGAAGAACCGATGGATCCCGCGTCGGCTGAGCCGCGACAAGAAATAGGTGGCGAGAACGATGATGATAACAATGATGAGGCTGCCGACCGTGACCGTGGTCGTCCTTACGGTAAAGAGCTCCACACCGAACATCTCTTTTACAGTCATAAATATGCCGTGCTGACTCATGCGGTTCTCCCTGTGTTGTCATTCACCGAGCCGAGCAGCAAAATACATACCAAAGGGGAGCCCGTGAAATGGCAATGGACGGGAACCTCGCCACGAAATCGAACCAAAAGTGTATTCGCTAATCCTGCTCTATAAGACTGCCAATCTCATCCAACGGGATAAATGAACATTTCGAAACGTACGCCGCAAAGGGTAGCCCCCAAGTGCCCCAAAAGGGGGAGTTTCTGGAACGCCCCAGCCTTTTGGCCAGTGAATAATGTCCCACCATACTACCGTCCCTCTGGGGCAGTAACCGATAACGCTTCTTACCTTCGCCAATGGTACGAAAGTTGCTTGCTCTGCACTTTAAAGGAGATCGCACATGAAAATTCGACCGTTATATGACCGCATTTTGGCCAAACGATTGGAAAAAGAAAAGAAGACTTCGGGTGGCCTTATCATTCCGGACAACGCCAAGGAGAAGCCCCTCGAGGCGCTGGTCGTCGCCGTCGGCAGCGGTAAACGCCTCGATAATGGTGAGATGCTGCAGCCCTCGGTGAAGACCGGCGACAAGGTGCTCATCGGCAAGTACTCGGGATCTGAGGTTGAGATCGACGGTAAGGACCACATCATTCTGCGCGAGGACGACCTCCTCGCTATCATCGAAAGATAGGGAAAGTTAAATGGCTGCCAAGAAAATTCTGTTTGACAACGACGCCCGGAAGGAGATCGCCAAAGGGCTCAATACACTCGCCGATACCGTGAAGGTGACCCTCGGGCCGCGGGGCCGCAATGTCGTCATCGAAAAATCATGGGGCGGGCCCACCATCACCAAGGACGGCGTCACCGTCGCCAAGGAGATTGAGCTCGAGAACCGCTTCAGGAACATGGGCGCCGAGATGGTGAAGGAGGTTGCCTCCAAGACCTCCGAGGTGGCCGGGGACGGCACCACCACCGCCACAGTGCTCGCGCAGGCGATCTTCGTCGAGGGCGCCAAGCTCGTCACCGCCGGGATCAATCCCATGGACATCAAACGCGGAATCGATACCGCCGTAAAGGCGGTGGTCGCCGCGCTCAAGAAGCAATCCAAGCCCACCCGGGAAAAACATGAAATCGCCCAGGTCGGCATCATCAGCGCAAACGGAGACGACACCATCGGCAACCTGATCGCCGAGGCGATGGAGAAGGTCGGCAAGGAGGGTGTCATCACCATCGAGGAAGCCAAGTCTATAGAGACCTCCCTCGATGTCGTCGAGGGCCTGCAGTTCGATCGCGGCTATCTCTCCGCGTACTTCGTCACCGACGCCGAGCGAATGGAAGCGGTCTTGAGCGACGCTTATATCCTGATCCACGAAAAGAAGATCTCGAGCATGCAGGATCTGTTGCCGTTACTCGAGCAGATGGCCAAGAGCGGCAGGCCGTTGCTTATCATCGCCGAGGACGTGGAAGGGGAGGCATTGTCGACGCTGGTGGTCAACAAGCTCCGCGGCACGCTCAATGTCTGCGCGGTCAAAGCGCCGGGCTTCGGCGATCGCCGCAAGGAGATGCTGAAGGACATCGGGGTGCTCTCGGGCGGACAGGTCGTCACCGAGGACCTCGGTATCGAGCTTTCGAACTTAACCCTGAAAGATCTCGGCCGGGCCAAGACCATCACCATCGACAAGAGCAACACGACTGTCATTGACGGCGGCGGCAAGAAGGACGACATCCAGGCGCGCGTGAAACAGATCCGTGCGCAAATCGAGGAGAGCACCTCCGATTACGACAAAGAGAAGCTGCAGGAACGGCTGGCGAAAATTGCAGGGGGTGTTGCGGTTATCAAGGTCGGCGCGGCCACAGAGACCGAAATGAAGGAAAAGAAGGCCCGCGTCGAGGACGCGCTCCATGCGACCCGTGCCGCTGTCGAAGAGGGTGTCGTTCCGGGGGGCGGCGTCGCGCTGCTCCGCTCGCTTTCGGCGCTCAAGAATCTGACGCTCGAAGGAGAACAGCAGTACGGTGTAAACATCATTCGTCGAGCCCTGGAGGAGCCCTTGCGCCAGATGGCGCGAAACGGGGGCGTTGAAGGCGCCATAGTCGTGAACAAGGTCCTCGAAGGAAAGCGTGCCTATGGCTACAATGTTGCCACGGGTGAGTACGAAGATCTGGTCTTGACGGGGGTGATCGATCCGACGAAGGTCGTGCGGGTGGCTCTTCAGAATGCGGCATCGGTAGCTTCGCTCATGCTGACCACGGAAGCGCTGATCGCCGAGGAGCCGAAGGCGTAGCGCAAGGTTTGAGATGAAAACGCTTCGCCTCCCGCCCATGGGCTCAACACCAAATCCCGCAACGAGCGTTATACCCCCCTGGGAGAGACCAATGTCCGCCGCGCCGGAGTCGGTGGCATTGCTCGACGGTGGTGATCAGGCCTATCCCCGAATGCTTCAAGCCATTGAACGGGCGAAAAGGAGCGTACATCTGGAGATATACGCCTTCGCCCCTTCCGGGGTGGGCGCTCGTTTTATCGAGGCGCTGGCAAACGCGTCCGCCCGAGGTTTGACGGTGAGGGTCCTCGTTGACGGTTGGGGCTCCGCGAGAGGGGGACTCGCCGTCACGGCGTCCCTGCGCGCAGCAGGCTGCGAGGTTCACGTTTATAATCGCCTCTTGGCCTTGCTCATCGGTCGAATCGGACGGAATCATCGCAAGATACTGCTCGTCGACGACGAGGTTGCTTTTCTCGGTGGGATCAACATCGGCGACGAAAACGTGAAAGCGGGCGTGCGCGTCGGCTGGGCCGACCTTGCCCTCGAAATCCGCGGACCGCAGTGTGCACATCTAGGGGACATGATTCGCCGAGAGCCGCACCCGTCGGTTGTCAGCTCTCTGCGCATTTACCTCTGTGGAATCGGAGGAGGCTGGCGTATGCGCCGAAGGTACCTCAGAGCTTTCGCAAGCGCACGGCAAAGTATCCGGGTTGCACACGGCTACTTTCTGCCAGACCCGGGCGTCGTGCGCGCGATCACCGCTGCCGCCCGGCGGGGCGTTCTAGTTCGTTTGCTGCTCGCCGGCCAAAGCGACGTCCCATTCGCGCGGTGTGCCGTGAGGAGCCTCTATCGTCGGCTGTTGGCGGCGGGCGTCATTATCCATGAGTGGCGCGGATCGGTCTTGCACGCGAAGGTGGCCACCATCGATGGGCGTCGCCTTCTCGTCGGCAGCTTCAACCTGGATCCCTTCTCCCTCGCCAACCTTGAGGCATTGGTAGAAGTCGATGAGCCCATGATCGTCCAGCAGGGAGAGGCGTGGATTGAGAACCACTTCGCGCTATCTCACCCGGTGACGACCGTGGAGGCGACCTCGCGACTCAAGCGGTGGTTGCTTGATCCCCTTGGCCGCGTTGTCGCAAGGTTGGCAGAAGCGGCGAGTCGTGCGATTGCAGGTCGGAAGCAGCGCCAATCGTCGACGGACGAATCCTTCTTGTCCGAGACAAAACACCGTGGGCCGACGATGCCGAAGTGCTCCTTTGCCCACCGAAATGGAAGCGAGAGACAATCATGCCGACCATCGAAAGCACCCCAAAATTCGTCGCGGCAGTCTACGACCGCATCGAGAGAAACCTCGCGCGTATCCGAGACCGTCTCGAGCGACCCCTGACGTACGCCGAAAAGATTCTGCTCGGCCATCTTGATGATCCCGGCGACGCCGATCTGCGCCCGGGGGAGAGCTACATTCAAGTGAACCCCGACAGGGTGGCGATGCAGGACGCGACGGCACAAATGGCGTTGTTGCAGTTCGCCCATGCCGGCATCCCCGGGGTCAAGGTGCCGACGACAGTCCACTGTGACCATTTGATCCGGGCTCACCTGGGCATGGGCGAGGACATGCGGGTCGCTATCGACGAGAACAATGAAGTCTACGCATTTCTTCAGACAGCGTCGACCAAGTACGGCATCGGATTCTGGAAACCGGGCGCCGGTATCATTCACCAGGTCGTTCTCGAAAACTACGCCTTCCCCGGCGGTATGATGATCGGCACGGACTCCCATACCCCCAACGCGGGGGGCCTCGGCATGTTCGCCTGCGGAGTGGGGGGGGCTGACGCTGTAGACGTTATGGCCGGTTTTACCTGGGAAATACTCTATCCTCGATTGATCGGGGTCCATCTCAAAGGACGCCTCAGCGGTTGGACAGCCCCCAAGGACATCATTCTCAAGCTGGCCGGCATCCTCACCGTAGAGGGGGGAACCAATGCCGTTATCGAATACTTCGGTCCCGGCGCCGGGAGTTTCTCGTGCACGGGCAAGGCGACGATCGCTAACATGGGCGCGGAAATCGGCGCCACCACCTCGATCTTTCCGTACGATGAATCGATGGAACGCTACCTGCTCGGAACCGAGCGCGTCGCGCTTGCCGATATTGCAGGCCGCAAGCAGCATCTCCTACGGGCGGATGAGGAGGTCCTCCGTGATCCGGAGAAGTTTTTCGGGAGGGTGATTGAAATCGATCTGTCCCGGCTCGAGCCGCATCTTGTCGGGCCTCACACTCCCGATCTGGCGCGACCGGTCTCGGAGATGGCTGCGGCGGTTAAAAGCGAGGGGTATCCAGATGACATCTCCGTGGCGTTGATCGGCTCTTGCACCAACTCGTCATACGAGGACATCTCGCGCGTAGCGGATGTGGTCCGGCAGGCCAAACAGCACGGGATCGCAAAGACTACCGTTCCTTTCATGGTCACGCCGGGCTCCGAGCAGGTCCGGGCGACTATCGAACGCGACGGTCAGATGGCCGAGCTCAAGAACTTCGGTGCGACGGTTCTGGCCAATGCGTGCGGCCCATGCATCGGTCAATGGCAACGGGACGAGCTCAAATACGGAACCCCGAACACCATTGTAACCTCGTTCAACCGCAATTTTCCACGACGCAACGACGGCAGCGCGAACACCCACGCTTTCATCGGTAGTCCCGAGATTGTCGCGGCCTACGCCCTCGGCGGTAAGCTCTCATTCAATCCGCTCACCGATCCCCTCCACGGAGCCGACGGAACCGAGTTCCGGCTTGAACCACCCAGGCCGGCGCCAGACCTGCCTCCCGAAGGTTTCGCATGGGTTCCGGGGGGGTATCTCGCCCCGCCAGCAGACGGCAGCGATGTGGAGATTCGCATAGCAAAGAACAGCGAGCGGTTGCAGGTGCTCGAGACCTTCGCGGCATGGGATGGCCGTGATTTCGAACGGCTTCCCCTGCTGTTCAAAGCCCTGGGCAAGTGTACCACCGACCACATCTCCCCAGCCGGCCCCTGGCTCGCGTTTCGCGGGCACCTCGACAAAATATCGAACAACATGTTCATCGGGGCGGAAAATGCGTTCTCTGGCAGCACCGGAACGACTCGAGATCCGTTGACCGGCGAGACAGAAAAGCCTGTTGCCGTCGTGGCCCGTGCGCTCAAGGCTCGGCATATTCGTTGGATCGTGGTCGGGGACTACAACTACGGAGAGGGCTCGAGTCGCGAGCACGCGGCCATGTCGCCTCGATTGCTCGGAGCCGCTGCCATCGTGACCCGATCTTTCGCCAGGATCCACGAATCCAACCTGAAGAAACAAGGCGTGCTTCCGTTGACTTTTGCCGATCCCGCGGACTACGACAAGGTCCAGGAGGCGGACCTTATCAGCATCAGCGGCCTATCGGAACTCGCATATGGCTCTCAACTGATGCTTACCCTGCATCATCCGAACGGGATCGAAGAGCAGATTCAGGTCGAGCACTCACTGAATGCGCAACAGATCGAATGGTTCAAGGCAGGATCGGCCCTGAACATGCTCAAAAGGTAAAATGCTTGAATCGACCAGCTCAGCCCGGACCCCCCAGGGTCCAGATTTCGCGTCCACTCTTGAGACGCTTCTTTTGGATCTTCACGTCGTCGGCGCCTTCGGCCTCGGCGATGGAGAGCAGCTCGGCGATGTCCTCTGGGCTTCCATCACAGAATCCTATTGGCCGCGGATTACCGGGCAGGCTGAGCTGGACCTTGAGCTCGCCCCGGTCCCAGCGGGTCTGTGTGGCATTGTCGTAAGGATGGATCATGCAAGTGACTTTATGCGAACCGCAGCTTCAGGGCAAGATTTGAGTTGAATAACCGATATTGAATAGGCATTATGTTCTTTCAGACTCCTTCTATCTATATGAGCTCCGGATCAGACAGGTTTTTGGCGGTCCTGCGACCGTCTTGATGACGCGCCCTATCAACGCTGTTCTCGATCAGTCTGCTCAACCTATCTACGGCACAATCGACAGCTTGCTTCAAGGTCGTGGATTGGTGGGTGACGGTGATGGGTTTGCGTCCTACGAAGAGGGCTTTCATCATGCAACGATTACTGTTCTGGCCTCGTTTTCGGCGGATGACCCCGCTCAAGCGGATCTCCACCCGCGTAATGCGAGCGCCGGTTTGTTCCAGCGCGCTATTCACCGAGTTTCTGATCTGATCAATCATCTTCTCGTGCCCTTCGATATCGCCATCGGTGTTTACTTGTACTCTCATCGTCTTCTCCTGTGCCACGGTTCAACCGTACACATAGTGGTTGAAACCTTGTAATCTTGCGGCACGACACTCTGGTCTCGTCCGGTAAGATTTTTTTTTATTCACCCCTTTTTCTCGATTTCGCACTTTCACCAGGAGGCCTTTTCTTGCGAAATTCGGTTAATTGAATGCATACCTCATGCCAAGTGTATTCTCGAAATCGAGCAATATTTGGCTGATTTTTTGCAGCCGGAATGTCGGGGCGCCATACACGCATAACCTGTAGGGACACACGGCAGTGTTCGAAGTCGATGTCGAATTCGAGGTACCGTTGCCATGAACGAAACTGCAAATTACATAACATTCGAGAAAGGGAGAGATGAATATGGGCGATAAAGGTGGAAAAAAAGATAAGCAGAAGGCAAACAAACAAAAAGCCCGCAAACAAGAGGAGAGGGAGCAAAAGAAAAAGGACAAGCAACAGAGGAGCGCTTCCTGAAGAAACGGTGACAGGCCATGGGCTCTATCGAAAGCACGCCCGGTTTTGTTGAGGCGGTTTACCGACGCATCGAAAGGAATCTCGATAGTATCCGGATTCGCATCGGGCGTCCCTTGACGTATGCAGTAACACTTCTGCTGGGTCATCTTGAAGATCCCCAAAGGGTCGACTTGCGTCCCGGTGACAGCTATGTGCAAGTTCGCCCGGATAGGGTCGCGATGCAGGATGCAACTGCTTGCTGAACTCCGAGCTCGTCTATTCGTTCAGCAATTCCGCGAGACGACTGGCGCTCATGACACCCTTGTACACGTAAAGAGAGCCTGGAAGGTCGGTCGGCAGAACCTGCTCGCTGACCCGCAGGCGCTTTGATACGGCAAAAATGACACGCTGAGGCAGACCGGCCTCCACCAGCTCGACCCTTTTCCACACCGCGTCACGGCTCCAGAACCCCATCACCTCGAGATACACCACCTCGCCCGTTCCGTTGTGGACGAACTGAAGATCGGGAATACAGAGCCCCACGCCGGGTAACTCGAGGATGTCGGTCGAAGGCGCGACCATCCATTCGGTTTCGAGGGCATCGAACCGTTCAACCAAAACAGCGACATCGTCCGCCGGCCTGGACGCGGCGTCGTGCTCAGCTGTCTCACCATCGCCGCCCCCTTCCAGATGGAAGGTCAACAGCTGCTTCTCTTTGCCCCACAGCACTTCAGCGTCGAGCTTCCATCTCCCGCATTCGTCGAGAGCCGGTACCAACATGGCCAGCTTGATACCGTACTTGGTGACCGAACGGAACATGCTGAACGGCCCATCGATGTCGATGAGATATCCGCCCTTTTCCAAAGGTCGGATGACATGCAACAGACCGAGAAACTTGAGCTTGTGAAAGAGTCTCCGGTATGATCCGGGGTTCATTGAACGAACCGATACCGCGACACGGGTCGCCTTGAGCAGCACACCTTGGCCTTGACGCTTCTCATATAAGTCAACCAGGTGTGTCGGAGATATCGACTCAAAAGAGACGAGACGATGAGCGCCCTTGAGATCTGCATATAGTAGGCGGTCGACCTCATCGACAGGGAGCCCGAACTGTTTACCCGCTTCGCTCATCACAAAACCGCGATCAAATCTCAACGCCTGCTCCGCGGCTTGTCTCTGGCGGCTCGCCTCCTTGAAAACGGCTTCCCGCAGCAAGGGAGGGTCGATATCTGCGGACACTTCAAAATCGCAGCGATCCAACACAAGCTTCAGGAGGCCGGCCGCCAGTTTTCGATCCCGAACGTGTACGTCGACGGATTTGCACCTGGTGTCAAAATCTTCACGGGTCTTATCCAAGTGGCCCTCGGCTATATCGAGGTAGGCTTGTGCCATGGTGTACGCCCGCTGTCTCACTTGATGGCTCATCTGACGGAGGCACAGACGGTCGCCTCTTCTGAACGCCCGGACGAGGTCAACGGTAAGCAACGTGGTCCCTCCTGCGCTTGCTCACGAACGCCTCGCTGGTGTTGTTTGCGACTAACTCATACAACACGGCCCGGGTACCATCCCTCTTCTTGCGCAGTATTCGTCCGAGCCGCTGCACATGTTCGCGCACAGACCCGCTGCCGGATACGACAACGGCGACGTTGGCCTCCGGTACGTCGACGCCCTCGTTGAGTACCTTCGAGGTTGCTATCGCGGTATAGGTCCCGTCTGCCAGGCCGGACAGGATCGCGCTGCGCTCCGTCACCTTGGTCTGATGAGTGATGACGGGAACAAGAAAACGGCGTGAGATGGCGTAAGCGGTGGCGTTGTCCTGGGTGAAGAGAATCGTCTTGTCGCCGCGATGCCGATGCAAGAGATAGTCGACATATTCGAGCTTTGACGGCGCCGTGAAGGCAAGGCGGCGTTGGCGTTGATAGGCCTCCATGGCGCGACGCCCCGCCGGGGTACGGGCCGATTGGATGACGAATTGGTTCCATCCCTCGGGAGAGCCCATTTGAATTCCCGCAGAGGAGACGAAGCTTCGATAGATGCTTCGCGCATTCTGGTATTCCTCGAGCTCCTCGGGGCTCAGCTCCACCGCGATCCTCTCCACGTCGTACTCCGCCAGGTATTCTCCGGTCATTTCCCGTATGTCGCGCCGGTATACGAGCGGCCCGACCAGCTCGTCGAGCTCGGTGTGACGGCCGTCGACCCGCTCCGGCGTCGCCGAGAGGCCGAGTCGGTACGGCGCCAGACAGAAACGTGCCGAGAGACCGTAGGCGTCTCCCGGCAGGTGGTGGCACTCGTCGAATACGACGAGACCGAACTTGGCGCCCAAGTGCTCCATGTGAATGTATGCCGAATCGTAAGTCGTGACAGTCAGCGGTTCGACGGAATAGTCGCCTCCCCCGATGACGCCCACGGAAACGTCGAAGCTCGATCGCAGCAGGTCGTACCACTGCCTCACGAGGTCGAGCGTGGGCGCCACCACCAAGGTACTCCTTCGCTTCGCATCGATAGACATCAGCGCCACGTGGCTCTTGCCGGCGCCGGTGGGCAGCACGACAACCCCGCGGCCCCCAGCGTGATTCCATGCGTCCAAGGCCTCGGACTGAAAGGGCCTCGGTTCGCGCTTGATTCGCAAACCATCGTCCAGCGTTTCGTAGTCTCTGGCGTCGTCTTCGTATGCGACCTTCCCGCGAACGAAAGTCATGACGACCTCGGCGTAGGACACCGCCGGCGCCCGATAGCAACGCGCGCGCTCGTCCCATACACACGAAGCGGGCAGTAACGCCATGTCAGGTCCCCCCCTAATCTCCAGTGTGCCCTGATTAAACTCGATATGAGCGACGTTGTTTGCTGCTGCGTATTTCTTCATGCCATAGAGCTATCTCGTTTCCTGAATTCTGCTTTTTACACATTAATCCGATGTTGCAGCGATGCCCTACATCGTTCTGCAACCGCCGCATATTATAGATTTTCACAACAAAAAGACAGAGGGATTCTCACTCTCCAAGCATCGTGGCTTCCCACATAGACAAGAGGATTCGGTTTTTCAAACGTTCAATCGCACTTCGAAGGACCACCAGCGCTTCAACCTTCGCAAACGCCCGCGTCGGCATCCTCGTCCGCAGGCTCATCCCCCTCCTGTCCGCTTCCCTCGTCCTTGTCCGAAGGAAGATCTTTCTCCTCGGCGGCCGGGATCTCATCGGCCTCCGCGGGCTCGGACAACTGCGCTGCCGCATCCCCGACGGTCCCGTCCGTCGTTACGCTTCCCAGTGAGAGGCGCTTCCAGAGAAAGTAGATAGCCGGGATGATGACCAGGGTCAGGATGGTGGAGGAGACCATGCCGCCCACCATGGGCGCGGCGATGCGCTTCATGATTCTCGTGCCGGTCTCGGTGCCGAACATGATGGGCAGAAGCCCGATGGTGGTGGTCGTCACCGTCATGAGCTTTGGGCGTAGGCGATCCACGGCGCCCTCGATGACGATGGCCTTGAGGTCGGAGAGCGTGTGGAGACGCCCCTCGGCACGCCAGCGATCATAGGTTTCGTCGAGGTAGACCAGCATCACCACCCCGGTCTCTGCGGCGAGCCCGGCCAGCGCGATGAACCCGACCGCCACCGCCACCGATACGTTGAAGTCGAACCAGTAGAGCAGCCAGACCCCGCCCACCAGGGCGAAGGGGAGGGTCAGCATCACGATGGTCGTCTCGGTGGCGTTCCTGAAGTGCAGAAACAAGAGCACGAAGATGAGGGCGAGGGTAATCGGGACCACCGTCATCAACCGCTTGTTCACCCGCTCCATGTACTCGTACTGGCCCGACCAGACGATGGAGACCCCCTCGGTGCGGCCGAGCTTGTCGGCGAGCAGCTTCTTGGCCGTCTCCACGTAGCCCCCCACATCGGCGGTCTTGAGATCCACGAAGATCCAGGCGGTCCGACGGGCGTTCTCGCTCTTGATCATCGGCGGGCCCTTGCTGATGCTGACATCGGCCACCTGGGCCAGCGCCACCCCGTGCCCCATGGGGGTCGGTACGGTGAGCTCTTTGAGCTTCTCCACATTGTTTCGAAGCTCCCGCGGGTATCGCACGTTGATCGGATACCGTTCCAGCCCCTCCACCGTCTTGCTCACATTCATGCCGCCGATGGCGCTGCGGACCACGCGTTGCACGTCCCCCACCGTCAGGCCGAACCGCGCCGCGTCCTGCCGCCGAATATCGATGTCGACGTAGTTCCCCCCGACGACCCGTTCCGAGTAGACCGACGCCGTGTCTTTCAGCTCCCTGAGGAGCGCTTCGATTTTCTGCCCGATCTCCGAGAGCTGCTCCAAGTCGTCCCCCATCAGCTTGATGCCCACCGGGGTCTTGATCCCGGTGGCGAGCATATCGATGCGGGTCTTGATGGGCATGGTCCAGGCGTTGGTGAGGCCCGGAAACTGTATCATCCCGTCCAGCTCCTTGATGATATCCTCGATGGTCTTTCCCTCGGGCCAGGTCTCGGGATCATCGAGCTGAATCACCGTCTCGATCATCGACAAAGGCGCCGGATCGGTGGCGGTCTCGGCCCGGCCGATCTTGCCGAGCACGTGCTTTACCTGGGGATGGGAGGCGATGAGCTTGTCGGTCTGCTGCAGCAGCTCCTTGGCCTTGGTAATGCTGATGCCGGGGGGCGTGGTGGGCATGTAGAGCAGGTCTCCCTCGTTGAGGGGCGGCATGAACTCACTGCCGAGCTGCGTATACGGCCACACGGAAGCCGCGGTTACCCCAATCGCCAGCAGGATCGTCGCCACGGGAAACCGGAGCACGAGGCGGATGATCGGCTTGTAGATCCAGATGAAGAAGCGGCTCAAGGGGTGTTTTTTCTCGCTGAGCATCTTGCCCCTGACGAAGTAGAACATCAGCACGGGGATGATGGTGATGGCCAGGACAGAGGACGCGGCCATGGCGAAGGTCTTGGTGTAGGCCAGCGGTCTGAAGAGCCGGCCTTCCTGCTGCTCCAGGGTAAAAACCGGCAGGAAGCTCACGGTGATGATGAGTAGCGAAAAGAAGAGCGCCGGGCCCACCTCCTGGGCCGCCTTGATGACCATCTCCTGGTGGGTGAGCCCCGAGTCCCGCTCCCGGTGCTTGTGGAGGTTCTCCACCATCACCACCGAGGCGTCCACCATCACCCCGATGGCGATGGCGATTCCCCCGAGGCTCATGATGTTGGCATTGATGCCGATAAGCCCCATCACGAGAAAGCTGAGCAGGATGCCCGCGGGCAGGGTGATGATCGCCACCAGGGCGGAGCGCACGTGGAGCAGAAACAATATGATCACGATGGCGACGACGATCATCTCCTCCACGAGCTTGGTCTTCAGCGTGTCGATGGCCTTGCCGATGAGCGTTGATCGATCATAGGAGGTGTGAATCCGGATGCCCTCCGGCAACCCCTTCTTGAGCTCTTCGAGTCGTTGCTTGACCCGCTGGATGACCTCCAAGCCGTTCTCGCCGAATCGCATGACGATGATACCGGAGACCGCCTCGCCTTTGCCCCCCATCTCGATGATCCCGCGCCGGATGTCCGGCCCGATGCCGATCTCCGCGACCTGGGAGAGCATGATGGGGGTGTGGGTTTCGACGTCCACCCCTACCGGGATGTTCCGGAGATCGTCCAAAGAGCGAATATATCCCTTGCCTCGGACCATGAACTCTGTCTCCGCCATCTCCAGCAGACGCCCCCCCACGTCGATGTTGGAATCCTTGATGGCCGTGTTGATCTGCTTGAGGGTGAGCCCGAACGCCCGCAGCTTCTCGGGATCCACCTCCACCTGGTACTGCTTTATGAACCCGCCCGCGCTCGCCACCTCGGCCACGCCGGGCAGGCTCATCAGCTCGTAGCGCAGGTACCAGTCCTGGATGGAGCGGAGCTCGGCCAGGTCGTGTCGGTCCGACGTCAGCGTGTATTGATAGACCCACCCCACCCCCGTGGCGTCGGGACCCAGCTCCGGGGTGACCCCCTCCGGGAGCCTGCCCTGCACGACATTCAGGTACTCGAGCACCCGGGAGCGCGCCCAGTAGAGATCGGTGCCGTCCTCGAAGATGACATACACCATGGAGAAGCCGAAGAACGAGTAACCGCGTACGGTCTTGGCATAGGGCACCGACAACATGGAGGTGGTGAGGGGATAGGTCACCTGGTCCTCCACCACCTGGGGAGACTGGCCCGGGAACCGGGTGAAGACGATGACCTGCACGTCCGAAAGGTCGGGGATGGCGTCCACCGGCATGTTGAGCATGGCGGAGGCGCCCAAGGCCAGTACGACCATGGCGAGCACGATGACGAGGAAGCGGTTCTTGACGCTCTTCTCGATGATCCATTTAATCATGACAGGTATCCTCCGTCAGCGCTTCTTCTCCACGAGATCCATGCCGCACTTGGGACACGTGCCGGGGCCGTCCTGGACCACCTCCGGGTGCATGCCGCAGGTCCAGTAGGTATCGCCGCCGGCCCCCTTGCCATCGACCTTGTCGTCCGCCTGGTACTGGCCTTTCTTTTTTGACTGCAGACGCGCCGCCAACAGCTTGGACACCGCCTCCTGGAGCTGGCTTTCCGAATCGAGCAGGAACTGCCCGGAGACCACCACCTCCTCGCCCTTGGTGAGACCTTCCAGAATTTCGGTCTTGTGGTTGTCGGCCACAAGCCCGGTGACCACCTCCCGGGGTTCGTACTTGCCGTACCCCCTGACGACAAACACGATGCGCCGCTCCCCGGAGTGGAGCACCGCCTCGGAGGGCACCGTGACGGCGTGGTCCTTGCGTCGGGTCTCGATGCGCACAATGGCCAGCATTCCGGGTTTCAGGTCGATCCCGGGGTTCTCGAACTCCAGGCGGACTCGCAGGGTTCGCGATTTGCGGTTCAGGGTCGGGTAAACGTATGACACCGTTCCCTCCCACGCCTTGCCTTGCTGAGAGGTGAGCTCGATGGACGCCGGCTGCCCCACGGAGATCCACGGGGCGTCGTACTCGTACACCTCGGTGTTCACCCAGATGCGGTCGAGATCGCCGATGCGGTAGAGATCGGCCCCGGAGTTCACGTGGGCGCCGAGCACGACATTTTTGTGAAGCACGTAACCCGAACGGGGGGCGTAGATGGTGAGGGTCTTCGAGGCCTTGCCGTCCGAGGCAATTCGCTTCAGATACCGGGGGCCGATGCCCCACAGCTCCATCCGCCGGGCCGCCGAGCGTGCCAGTCTTCCGTCCGGTCCCTCGGTGCGCACCGCGAGCAGGTACTCCTCCTGGGCCGCCATCAGCTCCGGGGAGTAGACGTTGAAGAGCGGCTGCCCGCGCTTCACCTTCTGACCCGTTTCGTCCACGAAAATGCGCTCGATCCATCCGTTGAACCGGAGGTTGACGACGGAGACCTCGTCCTCGGCCACCTCCACCTCGCCGATGGTGCGCACGTGCCGGAAGATGGGACCGTGCGTGACCTTGGCCACCCGGACCCCCATGTTCTGCACCACCACCGGGTCAATCCGGATGGTCTTGCCATCATCCGAGGTCCCCGCGCTCTCATCCTCGTACACCGGCACCAGGTCCATGCCCATGGGGGACTTGCCAGGCTCGTCTCGAATGTAGGTCGGATCCATCGGCGCGACCCAGTATTTGATTTTTCTATCGCCGGATTTTCCCGAGGGGACCTCGGGGGACGCGGTCCCGGCCGCCGGCTGTTTCCCGAGCATCTTCACGTACCGCTCTGGGTTCTTGTCGAATATCGGCTTGCACATGGCGCAACAGAAGACATAGGTCTTGCCCTGGTATTCGCTGCTCGCGGTTTCCTTCGTAACGGTAAAATCGTTCTGCATGACAGGACAGAACGCCTTGGTCCCCACCGGCGGCATCCCGTCGAAGCCGTTCACGTGGACGTGGTTCGCGTGTTCGTCCTCCGGCTGTTCGTGGGCATGACCATCGCGGGAGATCACTTCATCCTCCGCCGGACTCAGATACCTCTCCGGATCCGCGTCGAACTGCGGCTTGCAGCCCGGGCAACAGAAGACATAGTGCTTGCCCAGGTATTCGGAGTGCAGGGTGTTCTCGTTCACCTCGAAGACATTGCCCATCACCGGGCACTTGGCCCGGGTCCCGACCGCCGGTTTTTCGTCAAAGGCAATCGGCGCGGTCTCATCCCCGGCGCCGGCATCATGCGTTTTTCCGCTCGCTTCTACGGACGCCTGCGGCGGATGCGCCGCTTCCTTCTGGGTGCCGCGTCCCTCCGCCATGGGGACCAGATCCATCTTGCAGATGGGGCAGGTTCCCGGCGCCTCCTGAACCACGGTGGGATGCATGGGACAGGTGTACAGCGGGTGGTTCTCCGCGTTTTTTTCTTCGGTTGTTCCGGGCAGGAAATCGGGCTGCCCCAGTTGGAACGCCGTGAAAATCCCGCCTGCGACCAGCGCCAACAGCCCCGTGACGATTATCACCTTTTTCACTTTCCCACTCATCGGCTCACCCCGCTTGCGTCGCTGCCCGCGACGGTTTCGATCTCTTTTCCAATCGTGGTTTCGATCTTTGCCTTCATCCGCCGGGTGGTCATTCGGGCCGAGTGAATCGCTCGCTCGAACTCGATCAAATCGACCTCGGAGCGGTAGATGGAGAAGAAGTCCGCCCGATCGGTCTCGTACGCGAGCATCGCGGACTCCAGGGTTCTTTGGGCCGCGGGCACCAGCGTCTCCGAGTAGTTCTTTTCTTTCGAGTAGGCTCTCTGCCACGCGGCGAGGCTTCTTTCTATATCGGTCCCGATCTCGTCTATCACCGCGCTCTTCTGATACTCGGTGGCCTTGGCCTGCTCCAGGTGCGCCGCTCGCTTCGCGTCCGTCGTGCCGAGGTAATCGAAGGGAATCGGAATGGCCGCGCCGATGGACATCTGGTCCGTGCCGTCATCCATGCCCACCTCCGCGCGAAATCGATAGCCGAGCCACACAGAGAAGTCCGGCCTTCGCTCATAGGCCGCCTGGTCCGCCGCGAGCCTCGACGCGCGCGCCCTCTCGTCCAGCGCGAACAACGCGGGACGGTTCTCCTTGGCCTCTGCGATGAGCGCGTCCAAGTCGGATGGCGGGACGACCGACGTGGCGGCTTTCGGCGTGTCGATCTGGGTTCGAGGCCCCCTGTGGAGCGCGTTGTTGATCGACGCGGTGATCTCCCGAGCCTTCTTATCGAATTCCTCCAGCTCTTCGGTCAGCCGGTCTTTGAGCAGGGCCATGCGCAGCACGTCCTGCTGGTTGCCGCGGCCCACCTCGTATCTGAGGCGCACGGATTCGAGGATCCTGTCCACGGCGGCGATGTGCTCCTCCGTCACCGCCTTCAGCTGTCGTACGAGGGTGAGCGACAGATAGCCCTCTTTCACGGCGCCCTTGAGCTGCACCGCCATCTCCTCCCGATCCATCTTCGTTGCCTTCGCCTCGGCCAGGGACACCGCCTCGCGTTTGTCGTTCTTGCCGGGGAAGGGAAAGGTCTGGGTCACCTTGAGCTGAATGCCGGTCATCGGGGAGTCGCCGAGCGCCCAGGAGTTCACGGGGAAGTTGGAGTACTCCACGGCCACCACCGGATCCATCCACTTCTGCACCGCCTTGGACTTGTACTTCAGCGCTTCGACCTGCCTCTCCATGACCGAGAGCCTGGGGTTCACGCGGACCGCCTCCTCGGCGAGCGCGTTCAGGTCGTCCTCCGCCACACTCTGAAGCGGAGAGATGAGAATCAACAGAGCCCCCGTTATTACTGCTTTTCGTTTCATCGCAAAGCTCCCATCGGCCGTCCTGCGTTGTTGGGTTGTAAACCGGTTCGGTACAGCATCCTCATATGTTTGTTCTCGCTTCCATGTGGTGTGCCTTCCTCTCGACGCTCCGAACCATCTTAAGGAGCAATAAGCGTGCCACGGAGAGAGGTTCCGAGTTTTAAAGAGGTGTGACGATTCAAACGATATGAAGTAGAGAATATTCTCAAACGCCTTTTAGACTATTGTTTATTCCCCCGTCGATGTCACCGGTGGTCTGTCGCGCTCGCGCTCGGAATCATTCGTTTGTCGAAGGATGGCATGACGCTTGCTCGAAATTGGGGACAGCATTGATAAGACCCGCGGAGACGCGGAATGACAAAGGAGAAGAAGATGGTACGCACAATGTTATCTGCCATGGCGACCGGGGGCCTGCTCACCGTTGGGCTTCTTCAAGGCGGCAACGCTTTGGCCGCCGAACACGGTCACCCCATGCATCATGGGGACCAACACGCCGCGGGCAAAGGTCATCACGGACAGGACAAAGGCGCGGCGAAGAGTGCCAAGAACGGGTTCAAGAAGAAACCCGCCGTTGGGACCAAGGCCAAGTGCCCGGTTATGGGCAACGAGTTCACGGTCTCGAAGGAGACCACGTTTTCGAAGTACAAGGGCAAGTACTACGCGTTTTGTTGCCCCGGGTGCAAACCGCAGTTCGACAAGACCCCGGAAAAATACTTGAAGTGACCCGAATGTCGATGTCGAGTCCCCTTCCCTCTTCTCATGAATCGAATCGCGCTCGAATCATTGACTGACAACCTCGGTCTCATCAAGGTTTTTTGAAGACCAGAAAGACCTGGTACGGAAGCAGCTTCGCATGCTCCACCTCGAGCGAGAGCCCTGCTTTTGTGACCAGCGCCACGAGCTTTCCGCGAGGAATCTTCGCGGCCTCGGGGGGGCCCTCCGGTAAGTTCCCCTCTTTGAATTCGACGAGCGCGAGGCGCGCCCCGGGCTTCATCTGACCGACCAGCTTGGCGAGCCACGCCTGGCGATCCGAGACGTGGTGGAGCACATCGCAGACAAACACGAGATCCGTGTCGGCCGTCACCCCCGGATCAGTCGGCGTGATGACCTTCGCCTCGATGTTCTCGATGCCGCCCTCCATCGCCCGATGGTGGATATGCCTGACCATCTCGGGCTCCGTGTCCGCCGCGATGACGTTGCCCGCCGGCAGGGCCTCGGCGAAGCGGAAGCTGAAGTAACCGGAGCCGGCCCCGAGGTCGAAGACCGTCTCCGCGCCCTCCAATCCGAGGGCCGCCACTACCTCGTCGGGCTTCTGCCACACGGCGCGGTCGGCGCGATCCAGAAAGGCGATGTACTTCTCGACGTCATCGAACGGCTTCAAGTGGGATGGATCTATACCCTGTTTTCGCAATGGGCAGTCTATCGGCGGATGTTCAGGGTCGTGCGTCTTGGGCTTCGCGGCAGTGGCGACCTGCTTGGCAGGGGGACTCTCGATTGATGTATTAGGAACCGAGTCATGGGGGTTGCCGCCAACGGTCGAGTCGTTATTTTTGCACCCACTAACCATCAAGCCACAAACGAGCACGGCGACCCACCAGAGAGCAGGAGATGCCCCCCCAGATATCGGACCCCTCCCGCGCTTCGCAAGAACCGGAAATCGCTCCGTCAGCATAGCGCTTCCTTCACTTCCTCGATGCCCATCCGGTCGACGAATTTCACCATACGCTCTCGTTTCTCGGCGAGCTGCCGCCCACCACCAGGTTCCATCCGGTCTTCTTGCCGAAGACGCATCACTTCAACCCCAAGCGCACGGCCAAGTGATGAAAGTTGCTGCGATGCATTCCGAGGGATCGGGCGGCCGAGGACCAGTTGCCCTGGTGTGTCGTCAGGGCTTGCCTTATCAGCGAGCGTTGGAAGTCACGCGTCGCTTCCTTGATATCGATGGGCGATGCCTCTGATTCCAGTGCGAATGCTTCCCTGGGCACGCTGCGCGTTACCCGAGCGAAATCCGAGCCGAGATGTGCGATCGTAATGAGAACCGGCTCTCCCCGAGGGATACCTGCGGCGGCCTTGAGCGTCACCCGCGACAATACGTTCTCCAACTCTCTCACGTTTCCAGGCCAGGGGTAGGCCTTGAGTGCGTCGATGGCTTCCGGTTCCAGCCGTATCGGCCCGAGCCCCAGGCGGGTGCGGTTCAAATCGCAGAAGAACCCTGCGAGAAGGGGAACATCGTCCACACGCTCTCGAAGGGAAGGCACGCGGAGCGGATACACGTTGAGCCGATGAAACAGATCCGCGCGATAGTGTCCGGCGTTGACTTCGGCCGCGAGGTCCCGGTTGGTCGCGGCAACGACACGCACATCGGCCGTGGTGATTCGGTCCGACCCGACCCGTTGGATTTCCCCCTGCTGCAAGGCGCGGAGGAGCTTGGGCTGCAAGGAGAGGGGCAGCTCGCCGATCTCGTCCAGAAACAAGGTGCCCTTGTCCGCCACCTCGAACTTGCCGGCGCGGTCGGCGGTGGCTCCGGTGAACGAGCCCCGGACATGACCAAAGAGCTCGCTGTCGGCGAGGCTCTCGGGCAGCGCCGCGCAGTTGACGTAGAGCATGGGCTCGTCTTTGCGCTTCGATGCCGCGTGCACCGCCGTGGCGACGAGCTCCTTGCCCACGCCGGTCTCTCCCATGATGAGGACCGTGAAGTCCGAGCGGGCGACGAGATCAATGTCCTCCCTCAGACGCTGCATCAACTTCGTGGTGCCGATCATGTCGCTCCCTTGACGCAGCTTCACGTCTCGCATGAGATCCCGCGCGATCAAACCGCTCTTCTCCGCACTCTTCTCCAGGGCTTCAATCAGATGGGTCGTTCGCATCTCCGCCGCCGCCAGGGCCCCGATGGCGGCGAGGAAGCGTTGGTCGATATCATCGAACGCGTTTGGTTGTACGGCGTCGGCGGTCAACGCGCCGATGAGCTCATCACCAATCCGAAGCGGACACCCGAGGCAGGCGTGGACATGGGTGAACCCACCCTCGTCACCGAGCAACCCGTCGAAGGGGTCCGGCAGGTTGCTGTCACTCGGGAAGAGCACGGGAGCCTCGGATCGGCAGATGATCTCCAGGCGAGGCTGCTCCTTCAGCCGGTACCGCCTTCCCATGGCGTCGGGTGACAGCCCCATGGAGACGATGGGAACGAGGGAGTCGCCCTCCAATCGGAGCAACGATGACGCGTCGAAGGGAATGACCCGATGAAGTGCGTCCAGCAAACGTTCATATCGTTCCTCCGAAGAGAGGGCGGCGGTCAAATCCGAGGCTATGGCGACGATGGCTTCTAAGGGATCCATTGTTGCGATCGATACAACAATGTTGCGTTATTCGCAACTTTCTTGCTGTTGTACATATAGCAACATATCTGAATAACCCACTGATATGTATCACTATAGCTTTCGGCACACACCTTGCTCTTTCAGCTATTTGACGGTGAGACGCGCCGCGCAAAAAGAAGCTATGCGACCGGATGCCGGTCGATGACAAGGAGGTCAGACATGATGAATATCAATAGAACACTCGGGGAGTTGGTCACGGAGATGCCGGTTGCCGCGAAGGTGCTGCATCAACACGGGCTCGATTTCTGCTGCGGTGGACAGCAGTCCATCGATCAGGCGTGCCGAGCAGAAGGATTGGATCCAGAGGCGCTCTTTCGGGAAATCGAAGCACAGACGCCCGGCTCGGACAAGGAGGTCCGCTGGGATCAACGTCCATTGGAGGATCTCATTTCGCATATCTTGAAGACCTATCACGAGCCCCTCAAGGTCGAGGTGCCGCGGCTCGTCGATCTCGCCGTCAAGGTCGAGGCGGTTCACGCGGACAAGCCCGATTGCCCGACCGGGCTCTCCAAGCTTCTCGCCGATATTCAGCTGGCCGTAGAGAGCCACCTCGCCAAAGAGGAGCAGATCCTCTTCCCGTTGATCATCGCCGGGCGGGGCCAAATCGCCCACATGCCGGTGCAGGTGATGCTCCACGAGCACGACGATCACGGACGAAACCTGAGACGTATTCGGGAGCTCACCCACGATTTCCGTCTTCCGCAAGACGCCTGCGCGAGCTGGCGAGAGCTCTACCGGGCCCTGGCCGAGCTGGAGACCGAGCTGATGAAACACATTCATCTGGAGAACAACATACTCTTCCCCAGAGCGCTCGCCGAATAGCTTGAGAACGGAAAGAAGAACCAAAATGAAACCCCCACCATGTCGGATGTCCTGAAACGTCAAGCACGCCCTCATCATCATGGTCAACCTCCCCTTGGCCCTGGTGGGTGGCATCACAACATGTTCGTGTTGCCGACCATCTACGCCAAGGTCGCGCGGCCTGAACGCGGCAAAAGCGCTTCATCATCGGATCCATCCTCCGACGCCTGGCGCAATTTGAGAACGGTGTATCATATTGGTATACCAAAAGTCGGATCTCCAGGGATGGCTGCCACGTTGTCCCGCTCGAAATCAAACGACATTACCCGTTGGCACGGTATTGGCTTCCGCGTCGTGCCGCGGGGCAATCCCGTTACAACCATGGAGATAGCGATGCTAGCACAAGGACCGGGGCGATACGGAGAATTCATGGATGGTCATACAACGGCGACATTGGGAACACATCAGGGGCTTTCGTCGAATTCCGACGTCCGGACGGACCGGCAGTCGAAGACCGCTGCGGTTGACGTGGAGGCATACTACACCCGGTACGCTCCCATGGTACTTCGTCGTTGCCGAAAACTCCTCGGAAGCGAGGAGGCGGCGTTGGATGCCCTGCAGGATACCTTTGTCAATGTCTTGCGAAATCGGGAGCGTCTCGCGGATGATTCCCCCAGCGGTCTGTTGTATCGGATAGCGACCAACGTATGCCTCAACAAGCTCAGGGCCGCGGCGAGAAACAGGGAAACCGCGGGGACGGATTTGCTTCAACGAATCGCCCATACGGCGGCCCCCGAGGATCGCTTCATCGCCGCGAACCTGATCAGCAGACTGTTCGCGAGGCAGCGGGAGTCCACGCGCGCCATGGCCGTGATGCATCTACTGGACGGCATGACCGTGCGCGAAGTCGCCGAAGAGGTGGGGATGAGTGTCTCCGGTGTGCGGAAACGGCTTCGCCCGCTGAGGGATCAGCTGAGCACCGTATAGCGCTTTGCCCCTGGCGTGGGGAATGTTAGAATATCGAGACAGGACAATCCGAACGCGCAAGGGGATCAAATGAAACTCTCAATGCTTTTTCTCATGGTGTGGCTGCTCTCTTTGCTGGGAGGGTGCCAGAAGGCCGAAGAGTCCGCCCCGGCAGACGGGGGCGATGAATCCACGGATACCGGCGGTTCGGACGGCGATACCGATAGCGACGGTGACGCCGATACCGACACGGACGCTGACGGTGATACGGACGCCGATACAGACAGCGACATGGACACCGATACAGACACGGACGGCGATACAGACACAGACGGCGATACAGACACAGACACGGACGCCGACGGCGATACGGATGCTGATACCGACACGGACGCCGACGGAGACACGGACGCCGATGGAGACACGGATACCCTCACCGCAGACCCGGGGCTGGTGGACGTCCCCCTGACGAGCGCGGTGACGGACGTTCAGCCGATGACCGGGATGGTGCTGTGGAACGATCACCCGGACAGCGGATCGGAGGCGATCGCCCTCGAGTACTCCTATATGGCGTTCGACGATATCGCCGTCGACGCCGATCCTTCCGCCTGGCGCTGGGACGGAGTGGAAGGGTTGCTGGATGATATCGCCTCCCACGACCACCAGGCGGTGCTCCGCTTCTACTACGTCTACCCCGGATCGCCGACGACGGTCCCCGGCTACATCAAGGCGCTCGATGACTATACCGAGACAACCGCCGACTCCGAGGGCCGCCCCACGGGTTTTCCGGACTGGTCCCATCCGGAGCTCCAGGCGTTCACCAAGACCTTCTACTCCGAGCTCGCCGCCCGCTACGACGACGACGAGCGGCTCGCCTTCCTGCAGGTGGGGTTCGGCCTCTGGGGCGAGTATCACATCTACGACCCCGGCGAATCCCTGGGAGAGAACTTCCCGGACATGGCCTACCAGGAGGAGTTTTTCCGCCATCTCGAGGCCGCGTTCCGCACACTCCACTGGAGCATCTCCATCGACGCCGCCGATGGTTCCAACACCCCCTTCGAAGCGTTGCCCGAGCTCAAGGAGATCCCGTTCGGGCTGTTCGATGATTCATTCCTCCACGAGGACCACGGCGACTACAACAAGGAATGCTTCGACTTCTTCGGCGCCGAAAAGCGGCTCGCCTCCCCGGTGGGGGGAGAACTCAGCTACTTCACCGACTATGATCAGCAGCACGCGCTGGATCTCCCTTCCGGCCCCCACGGGATCCCCTTCGAGACCCTGGCTGGCGAGTACAACGTCACCTACATGATCGGCAACGACCAACCGGACTATCACCCCTTCGACCGGATCCGCGACGCCGGCATGGCCCTGGGGTATCGCTTCCGGGTGCGATCCTTCCGGGCCTCTTCCTCCCGCTCCCTCGTCGCCGTGGAGAACACCGGGATCGCCCCCATCTACTATGATGCGTACGTCGCGGTGGACGGCGTCCGCTCTCCCGACTCCCTGAGGGAGTTGCTCCCCGGCGACCGCCGCGAATACGAGATCCCGGCGGGCGGGGCCGAGCCCGTCCTGACGATCGAATGCGACAGGCTCCTTTCGGGACAGCGCATCCAGTTCGACGCGGACCTGCCGGAGGGCGAGCTCAAGAGGTCACAGGAGCAGTAATGACGCTACTTCGGCAGGCCGCGGTCGCGCCCCCAGGTTACCGTCGGGCGATCGGAAACCTCGGAGATATTGAAGAAGGGGGGATCGCCTATCAATACCAGGATGGAAGCACGCCGAAGGGACAACGAACGAAGAGTATCGACGCCTTTCAATCGGGTTTGGGAGAGGTCTTTCATCAGTCCGAAAGCCGGCGGTCTCGGTTTGAACCTGACGGCCGCGGATTATCTGATCCACAAGGACCCCTGGTGGAACCCCACTGTCGAGGATCAAGCGCCGGATCGCGCGGAGGACGACGCCGGTTGTAGTGGGATCACCTTGAGCGCTGGACGCGAACCGCCGGCTATTTCTTCGGCGGCACCACCGTATCCTTGAAGGCCTTGGAGAGGCGCATCTTCACGACGGTCTTGGCGGGGATCTTGATGGCCTCGCCGGTCTGCGGATTGCGCCCCATCCTCGCCTTGCGTTTCTGTTTGACGAGCTTCCCCACCCCGGGAATCGTGAACTCCCCAGCGCTCTTTGTCTGCTTGGCGGCCAGCGCACCGAGCTCCTCCAGGATGCCCTTCGAGGTCGCCTTCGTGAGGTCATACTTTTCGGCGAGGTAGTTGACTACCTCTGTCTTGGTCATGGGTTTCTTTGCCGGCATGTCTGCCTCCTTTGTCCATTGTCGTGTTGAATGGGTGTTGATGATAAAAACGTTATGAACGAAAATTCCCGGTACGCAACACGAAACGATGTTTTGAGGCGGTGACATCTCAACGGGTGACAGTTACGAGCGGCCCTCGCCGCTGGCCCAAGGTCCCTCGGAAAAGTATAAAACGAAGGTGAGAGCATACGCGTTTCCCGCTAAGATTGGGAGATGATTCGGCGCACGCCGGTTATTCCTGCGGAAAGATCTGCCCCCCCCTGTGGGAACAGCTGACACCCCTGCGGGAAGACTCGATACCCCTGTGGGAAGATCTCCCCGATCTGCGGGAAGATGCCCACACCCCGCAGAAAACCCCGCCCCCCCTGCGGGAAGATGCTCACGCCCCTGCGGGAAGAGCTGCCCCCTTGCGGGAAGACCTCACACGCCTGTGGGAAGACGCCGACACTCCCACGGGAAGGCCCCCACGGGGGGGCTCTGCAAATTTATAAGTAGGCATCAATCCCCAATTTCATGTTACTTTTTTCACTCGAGATGCTGAACCAGACCCGTTATCACAACGCCAGACGTCGCGGACAGAAAGTGGACAAATCCAAGTTCATCGAAGTCTGGCAGTTTCAGATCGCCGTCCCGCCGGAGCTCAAAGAGAAGAGCAGCGCTGAACAAAGGGCCTACATCAAAGAAGCGTTGGGCAACGCCGAGCAAAGCTTTCAAAAGGGCCGGGGATACACCCCCGTCCTCGGCGTCAACAACATCATGAGGCAGCAGCCGTTGGACCGGCCGCTCGCCCCTGCTTTTCGACCTCGGATCAAGATATTCTGCCGGCAAAGCGCACGATGATCGTCTCGCCACGGGCTTTCTTCTACCGCCATTGATGGTGGCGGAGGTCTTGAACGCTCTCGCGGCCGCCGTAATTCGTACACGTGATGCCAGAGCGCGGTGAACCTCAGCTCCTTATCGTTACGAGCTGCTTGCCGTATCCGGTCCAGCGCGCTTTGCAGGGCTTCCCGGTCCTATGCCCGGTCCCTGGTTTGCTGGGCCGACGTGGGATCTCCCGGCGTAAGAATCTCTCATTCTCTACATCTCGCCGGTTTGTGCCGGCGCACGGACGGACATGATTTCTGCACTTTCTAAATGGTATCTCCATGCCCACCGTCATAAAAAGCGCCAGACCTACTGGAAATTTTTCTATATAATTCGTTGGGATTGGCAATGGGAAGGGCCGGGTCGAAATGAGCAATTCTTCGAGAAGATACGTTCCGTGCGGGATGGTTCTCTGGCTGATGGGCGTGGGCTGCAGTCCTTTCGTCGAGGAGGGTATCGGGCCTGAAACGAACGAGGGACAAACCGGTTCGACGAGTAAGGCTGCTCCTGAGAGCGAGCTTCGGGAGATGGCAGGCGCAAAAACCAAGACTGCCGCGCTGGATAAGAAGAGCGCAGCGTCAGAATCGAAATTATCAGCCCTTGCGACGGACTCTGAACCGGCGAGCTCGTTCTTTGAGATATGTGAGAGGAAGCTGATGAAGCAGGGCGTGAACAGCGTTGACGCGCACAATTGGTGCGGCGGCCAGGTGGGAGACAGTTTCGGGTACGGTGAGCTGAATTTCGTTGGGGCATCTTGAAGAGGCGCTGCAGAATTGAGGGGGCGCTCGTCCCTGAAGAGGCTCTCCGATGTCGAGCTCGATGAATTCAAAAAGACCGGGGCAATGCCCTGAGGCGCGAGGAGGATTTATCGCGAATGAGCGAGACCACCAATAATCAACTTGTGTGTTCGCCAAGACGATGCAACACTTCGCGGCAGGTCCTCGATGGCGTTGTCGGGGGACCGGCGGCGATTTCTTCAATAGGAAACTCGATTCAGGTCGTCTGGAATGACAATTTGGGTTCGCTGCGATATCGTCTAGCGCCGATTTCGGACATCGGTACGGAACCGGATGTTGTCATAATTGATTCGGATGAATACGGAGGGGTTCATCGTCCAACGTCCAACTCCATGATCAGCAGAGCCACCGCCGATCGCACCGGCCAGGTCGCCGCCTCAGCTGGAATTCGAATAGCAGCAGTCGAGGGGTTAGGCGAGTCAACGGAGCTCGAACGCCCTCGGGGGAATCCCAACCGTTCGATCCCAAAATTGGACACACCGCCTTCTCTAATCTCAAATTCTGACACTTGATCCCGACCGTCCGCGCGGATCATCAAAAACGCCACCGCGAGACGCTGCTGACCCGTCAGACGATAACTCGCTGGAATAAGTTATCTTTTTTTGACAAGCCCACCCCTACAGGCCCCTCTTTCCGCGCTTCCCCCGCCGCCGCTTTGAAATCGGCACATTTTTTTCATTGAGGTTACACCTCAAACAGTTGCAAAACAGATTATGCAACCTGTCATGAATAGCGAGGTAAAAGAGAAAATGTCGTTGATATCTTCGATGGAAGTGAGTGCAAGATTGATCTGGGTTCTCCTCACGGTAGCAATACTGGCGCAATGCGGAGGTGATGATTCGAACGATACGAAAAAGCCTAACGCCTCGAAGGACAAGGATTCTGAAACCGCTACCGACACCAATGACACCGACACCGGCTCGGGGGACTCGAACATCGAGTACCAGCAGGCCCTGCTCATCGATGACTTCGAGGATGGGGACTATGTACCGCTCGTCGGCAACGGATGGTACACCTATGACGATTCCAATGACGAAGGCGCCTCCACGGTGACCGTCACCGAAGAGGATGATCAGGTGACCGCCACCGGTGAGGGATACGAATCCGAGCGGTCGCTTGCCGTGAGCTACGCGCTCGACCAGGGAGACTGGCAGTACGACCCCTACGTCGGCTGGGGAGTCAACCTCGGCGATGAGGAGACGCCGTATGATGCCTCCGTTTTCGGCGGCGTCACTTACATGTACAAAGGAAACGCCCACATCACGATGGTGCAGATTTTAGATGTGACCGATTGGGACGATTACCACGTTACCGTACCGGCGGCGGAACAGTGGACCCGCGCCACTCTGCCCTTCACCGATTTCGCGCAGGACGGGTGGGGGAGGCTCGTGGCGTTCAACCTCGAGAATACGGTCAACCTCGGCTGGCAGGTCAAAGGCGCCACCGGCGACGAAGGCGAGGTCCTCATCGACGACGTCGCTTTCCTGGAATCCATCGACGCCGAGACGGACACGGATCTGATCATACACGACCCGGAGCCCCCCGAGGAGGAGACCCTCGACAGCCTCGAAATCGACAATCCGTTACAGGCGCTAGCCATGGAAACGCTGGACAAGGGATACAACATCACCAACTGGCTGGAGGAAGATAAATTTGAATCGTATAAATACGATGAAACCTATGTCAACGCGCTGGCGGACAACGGGTTCAAAGCCCTCAGGCTGCCCATCGACCTCGATCTGTACATCGCCGATCGCGACGCCCACCTCGAGGGGGATGCGGATTTCGCCATCGAGGAGGTGCTCTTCGAGATCCTCGACAACTTCGACCAATGGACCGCGGCGACGGGTATGAGCCTTACCATCGATTATCATCAGTACGACAATTCCTTTGATATGAGCAATGATCGGTACATGGACGCGGTGGTTCGGCTCTGGACCGCGGTGGCCGGCCATTTTGCCGACAGTCCGCGCGTCGACCTCTTTTACGAGATCATGAACGAGCCCGAGCTCGCCGGTGGGGTCGACGCGGTTGATCAATCCGATTGGACCGACTTCGCCACAGAGATCATCGACGGTATCCGGAGCGCGGACACCACCCACACGATCCTCTTCGGCGACGTGAGCTGGAACGCCATCTCTCCGCTCATCCGGCGCGACCCGTTCGACGACGACAACATTATCTACGTTTTTCATTTCTACGAGCCGTTCGTGTTCACCCACCAAGGTGCGACCTGGAGCGGCATGGGCACCGTCAGGGACATCCCCTACCCCTATTCGAAGGATCGCTGGTCGGAATACTCCTCGGACTTCGGATTCTCACCCAACACCGAATCGTGGATCATCTCCGCGCTCAACCAATATTACCGAGAAGGTTTCAAATCATGGATGAAAAACCAAATTATCGATGCCAAACAGTGGGCAGTCGACAACAATGTGCCGGTGATCTGCAACGAGTTCGGCGCCTATGATCGCTCCAGCACCAAAGAGGACCGCGTTCGCTACACCACCGACCTCGTGGATATCTTCGAAGAGCTGGAGATCCCCTGGCAGCATTGGTTCATGACCGTAGACGATGACGGCGAGATGGACCCGGACCTGAAAGAGGCGTTCGATTTGTAACCCAGGGAGACTTGTAGAGACCTGTTTCCGTGGGGAGATGAGACCACGAAGACGTGTGGAGCGTCATGCCGAGAACCTCGCTAACCTTCCGATGCGTCATGTACGTGCTCCTCTGCAGCGCCCACACCGCGAATCGCCGTTCGAATTCCCTCCGCGCCCGCGAACGCTCTCTTTCAGTCTTTCAGCGCTCGCTCCGGTTATTTGACAGATCGCCTCTACCAGCCCGCGAACACCTCCGTGGTCAACCATTCCGGCTCCTGGTCCTTACCCATGTAGCGCCTATGGCTCGTCCATCCCCGAACGCCGTCCAGCCGGGTGTCAGCCCGGCCCTCAACGGGTTCAGATGGATATAGGCCACGAGGTACATGTGATACGCCTCGTATCTCACGAGCTGGCTCTTGAACCGTCCGCGAAAAAGCGAGCCGTTTCGCCGGTGTCGGCGATTGAAGCGCTAGGTGTACGTGGCGCCCAAGTTTTTCATCGCGGAAGACAGATTGCCAAGCGGCGACCTGACCAGCAGGAGATGGTGATTCGGCATCAGCGAATAGGCGTGCACCTCTATGCCAAAACGCTCTATCATGTCATCGATGGTGTTCTAAAAATCGAGTGCGTCGTCGTCATTCAGAAATATCTTTGCCCGGTTTCTACCGCGGTTCATGACATGGTGCCATGCGCCCCTGTAGTCTTCTCTGATTGGTCGCGCCATGAGCAGACACTATGTGATAAAATGTCTTTGTCTAGGCCCTTAATTGCCGAAACGCCACGAGCATTGAAGAAAGGACCCCATCCCTCTACAATGCCTACGGGCACCAAAATCCACTGTCAAAGAAACGGCCTCTCGGTCAATGGGCACGTGCGTCCTGGTGGCCGAAACCTTCACTTTCAGAGAATCTTTGCAGTGCGAGAGGACGTTCTCCCTATGCGCGGACAACCGCTCTTGCACCCAAACACAATACCGAGACAACAAGAATTCGGTTCACGGTGTAAGGTGTTGATGCTATGAGAAAAAAATGAACTCTTGACGCGTAGTTCGAAGAGGGCTTTTAATATGACTACGCTCTTCGACCACGTGTAGGAGATTCAATGCAAGTTACAATCGAATATTCGATGCGATGAGCCGTTTGCACGACAGCGGGGCCATCTCCACCATCGGTCAGATGCCGGACACCGGCCTGGTGTCGACAGAGGACTACGTGTTTCCAGCGAATCGCGCTGTAACTTCGGGGGGAGGCAGCATCGGCATAAGGAGCAGCGGCGATGCTTCGAACTCGGTGTGGTATTATCGCCGACGAGTCCGAAAGGGAATACTATCCGGGCTCGCTTGAAGGAAAGGTTTAGAAAATGAGACGACTGGTTTGTCTATGGGCTGTAGTCTGCGTGGTGCAGATTTCTTGCGCGGAGAGCGATCCCTCGAATAGTGGGGATACATCTTCGGAAACTTCGTGGTCGACCGATGTTGGTGGAGACGCTGATTCAGATACCGACGCGGACGCCGATTCAGATACGGACGCGGACGCTGATACGGATACGGACAGCGACAGCGACACCGACAGCGACAGCGACACCGACAGCGACAGCGACGCGGATTCGGATACCGACGCCGATGCCGACAGCGACGCGGACTCGGATGCCGACACGGACACGGACAGCGACGCGGACTCGGATGCCGACACGGATACGGACGCTGACAGCGACGCGGACTCGGATGCCGACACGGACACGGACGCAGACGGCGACGCGGATGCTGATTCGGATGCCGACACGGATGTGGATACAGACGCCGACACGGATGTGGATACGGACGCCGACACGGATGTGGATACGGACGCCGACACCGATGTGGATACGGACGCCGACACCGATGTGGATACGGACGCCGACACGGATGTGGACACGGACGCCGATGTGGTCAGGAGCGCCGGCTGCGGCAAGACGCCCACGCTCGAGAACAGGAGCACCATCACTATTCAGAGCAGCGGCACGAGCCGCCGTTACATTTTGTGGTATCCCGACAATTACGACAATAATCTGCCGCACCGGTTGGTGATCGCCTACCACTGGTGGTCCGGCAGCGCGGAGCAGGTCGTCGACTGCCACAGCGAAGGGATTGATTGTTACACGACACAGAGTCCCTTCTATGGGCTTTGGGATCTTTCGGAGGGCAGCACTGTCTTCGTCGCACCCGACGGAATCGACGCCGGTTGGGCTAATACGGGCGGCCGCGACCTGACGTTTACCGACGATATTCTCGACCAGGTCGAAAACGATCTCTGTATCGATGAAAGCCGCATTTTCGCGAACGGGTTCAGCTACGGCGGCGGCATGTCCTACGCTATAGCCTGTGCTCGTGCGGATGTCTTTAGGGCCGTGGCGGTTTACGCCGGCGGGGAGCTCAGCGGTTGCGAGGGAGGCAACACGCCCATCGCGTACTACGCCTCACACGGTCTCGACGATGGGACGTGCACCCCGGACATGGGAAGATCGCTGCGCGATCACTTCGTCCAGGTCAACGGCTGCACGCCGCAGAATCCGCCCGAGCCCGCGGACAACAGCGGCACGCACATCTGCACGACCTACGAGGGGTGCTCGGCCGGGCACCCGGTCCGCTGGTGCGCGTTCGACGGCAGCAACGGTCACGACCCGTCGCCAAAGGACCCGGGACAGTCCACGACATGGAATCCTCAAGAGGTTTGGACTTTCTTCACACAGTTCTAAATGTTTCTCGGGACCTCGGGACGGAGGGGACGTCGCGGTAGGAATTCCCCGCTTCCGGGGCACCCCCCGCACAGATCCCGGCGGGCGCTGCTAACGCACCGGGCTCCTGCCTCGGGTCAGACGCGCAAGCGCTGTTCCGGATAAGGGTGCGTGATTCGGGCCGTCGGCAGCCAGTTCTTCGCCAGTCTACTCATGCGTTTCCAGGGCATCTTGCCGTTCTGACTCCGGCGACTGATGGCCTGATGCCACAGGCGGACTACCGCCATACGGAACGCACTCATCGAGTAGGAATTCCGGGGCACTCCATAATACTGGAAGTGTCCTCGAAGCACTGACGCCATGTAAAGAGAGCTGCCATCAGCTGCTGCCGGCTACCCCCCGATCAGGAAGCGGAGGAGCCGCTCTATGAGGCGACCGTAGGGGGGCGCGAAGAGCCCGGTGGCGGCGAACCGTCCCTGATAGAAGAGGCTCTTGTAGTGGGTGAAGGTATCGAAGCTGGCCTTGCCGTAGTAGCCGCCGTGACCGCTGTTCCCGAAGGCGAACCGGGGGAGGTCGTCGCAGATGAAGTGGAGGAGGGTGTCGTTGACGGTGACGCCCCCGGCGCGGGTCTCGTGGAGCACCCGGCGGACCCGGGCCCGATCGCGGTCGAAGACGTAGAGCGCGAGGGGAGCGGGGCGGTCGTTGATGTAGTCGAGGGCGTCGTCGAGGGTTCGGTAGGTGACGATGGGGAGCACCGGTCCGAAGATCTCCTCCCGCATCACCTGGGCCTCCTCCGGGGTATCGAGGAGCAGGGTGAGGGGCATCTTCCTATCCCCGTCGAGGCGCTCGCCCGCAGGGTTGATCTCGATCTTCTCGGCCCCCTTTTCCACAGCCTCTTCGACCAGCGCGATCAGCCGCGAGAGCCGCGCGGGGCTGGCCACGCCGGAGTAGTCCGGGTTGTCGATCAGGGTCGGATAGCGGCGCGCCACCGCCTGGGTCAGGGCGGAGACCACCGCCCGCTCTTGACCTTCCGGGATTAACAGGTAGTCCGGCGCCACACAGGACTGGCCCGCGGTAAAGCACTTGCCCTGCGCCACCCGGTCCGCGAAGCTCTCCACGGGCCAGGACGCGTTGTAGAGGACCGGGCACTTGCCCCCGAGCTCCAGGGTCACTGGCACCAGGTTCTCGGCGGCCGCGAGGGCCACCTTCCGCCCCACCGCGTTCCCCCCGGTGAACAACAGGTGATCGAGGGGGAGCCGGGTCACCGCCCTCCCGAGGTCCGGACCGCCCGTGACCGGCGCGACCTCGGTCTCCTCGAACACCTCGGAGAGGAGGTCGGCCAGGAGCGCCGAAGTCTCGGGGGTATGCTCCGACAGCTTGAGCAGCACCCGGTTTCCCGCGGCCAGCGCCCCCGCCAGCGGCACGAGGGCCAGCATCACCGGGTAGTTCCAGGGGGAGATGATCCCCACCACCCCCTTGGGCTGGGGCACCACCTGGGCCCGGCCCGGGAGGAAGACCCAGTTGGCGCGCGCCCCCCGGGGCCGCATCCACCGCCGGAGCCGCCGTCGGACGTAGCGGATGTGGTTCACCGTTACCCAGACGTCCCCCATCATGCTGTCGTGTATCGAGCGGTGGCCGAAGTCCCGGCGGATCGCCTCACAGATATCGTTCCGATGGCGGCGAACGAGGGTCTCCAGGCGCTCGAGCCACCTTCTCCGTGTGCCGAGGCTCGGGAGGGGATCGCGCCGGTGGGCCGCCCGCAGCCGGGCCAGGACCGCGTCCAGAGCGGGGCTCCCATTTTCAACTTTTTTCATCGGGGCGACCGGTACTGCTTGAGAATCGGCCAGGCGATGCTCGCGTTTCCATGCTGCGACTCGGTCCCAGGCGACGTACAGAGCCACACCTCGACGCCCTCGTCACACTCGGAGGAAGCGTACGCCTGACAACCGTTCCCCACATCCGACGCCGTCCCGGTACACCCGTCGAACCCCGCCCACAGATTGAGCGTGGTCACCGCGCCGAGGAGAGTGATCGGGTGCCCCGTCGCGACGCAAGCCAGCCCCGAAATCAGCGTTCTATATAAACCTTGCACCAGATGACTCCTGTCTATACGTTATAATAGCTTTGAAAATCGATATCACTACAGACCGGTGCGATCCGCTCCATATTTTTTAGGGAATGCCGATTATCGGTCTCTTCGAGGGCGCCGTTCTCTCGAGGTGTTTTGAAGAACTGATTAGTTTAGTAATGACCAGTGACATTGAGCAGATATGAAAAAATAGCGGTTCCCCGTTTCGAGGTCGCCTTGTCGTCGAGAGACCTTGTCCGATGTGGATCCTCGCTTGCGAGGGTGTCGCGAAATCCAGATTCAAAAAGAAGCCTCATCTCGACGATATGTCTGCTGAACGTCACCCTCCTTCTCATCGCCCTCCCCTGCGCGGGGCAAACCGGCCCGCCGGGAGGTCGTCCCCGCGTCATCTTCATCGACCATCCGGAGCCCAACCCGTCGGACGCCGCGCTCTTTACGGCGATACGCGCCCAGCTATCCGTGGCCTCCCTGATGCTGGACCGCGCCGCGCCCATCAACCCCGACCTCGCCGTGAGCGCGCCGAGCCTGGCCGCAGCGCATCAGGCGGCGCTGGTGTTCTGGATCGAAGACGGGGATCCGTGCCAGATCCATTTCTTTGTACCGGATGCCGCCGGCGGGCAGTTCTCCAGCCGAATCATCGACATCGACCTGAGCAACCAATCCAGCCGCTACGACGCCATCGCGGTGGTCGCCGCCATCATGATCGAGGGGCTCATCCTCTCCCGGACCTCCGCGCAGGTGCCGACATCCGAGCCAAAACCGCCACCACCCGCCCCCGAGGCAGAGGAGACGCCAGGGCGCCGGTTCGAAATCCACCTGGCCTATTCCGGCACTCTCGCGGCGCCCGCCATGCCGATCCACGGCGGAACCCTCGGCGCCGGCCTCTGCCCACATCGCTGGATCTTCGCCGCCGTCTCCCTGAGCCTGTACGCGCCGGCGACCTTCTCGAACGAGGCGCTCAGGATTCGCCTCGTCTCCAGGCAGATCGATGTGCACGCGGCCGCCCGGCTGCTCATCCGGCCCCTCGAAATCCGCCTGGGCGTCTCCTACTCCGTGGACCTCCGATCGTATTCGACCACCGCCGTCGATGAGACCATCCGCTCACGAAGGGACAACTACAACGGGATTCACTCGTTCGTGCCGTTTCTCTACGCGGGGTGGACCTACCGGGAGCGGATCGGCATCTTCGGCAGGATGGGCGCGAGCCTGGCGATTAACGAAACCGTCTTTCGAATCCGGCGCGCGGACGGCAATCCCACCGAGGAGCTCGAGCCGTTCGACGTGAAGCTGATCTACCAGCTCGGCGCGCTCGTCCGGTTTTAGACCGCTTCCGTTATCTATCCAACTGGTTCAAGCGCCGGTGCGCCCGTTTGATCTGGGAGCTTCCGGGAAACCGCTCTATGAATCGCCGCAGCGTCGCCCGCTCCAGGGCCTTCTCCCCGAGCCGTCGATAGGTCGTCGCGATCCCGAAGAGCGCCTCCTCGGCCATCGGCCCGTCGGGCGCCCGTTTCTGATAGGTCCGGTAGTGGTCCAGCGCCTCTCTCGGCTTGCCGAGATGACGGAGCTCGATTCGGGCCAGGCTGATCAGCGCGGCGGTCGACTCCGGACGTTTCGGATAGTGTTTGAGAATCCCCCGATATCGAGATGACGCGCACCGCCAGTCGCGGGCGATCAGGCAGGCCTGTGCCTCGTGAATCAGGCGGTCTATGCTGGGGACACCGCGCTTGGACGGCGTCGCGCCGGGCCGCGCGCTCGAAACGGGGGGGGCGAAGGGCCGTTCGGACGGCGAACGCCGGGCCGCCGCCGCGGGATCACTTTCATCGAGGGCAATCGCCGTCTCTCCCGATGTCGATTCGGCCAGCTCGCCGACAGGCGACGCCGGTTCCGACAGGCGCTGACGATTCTCTGTGTAGAGCACCTGTCGAATCGAAGCGGTTCGGGGCGCGGAGATCGCGAATACCCGCTGCCGCCGCAGATCGGCCCCCTGGCCCGCCTTTACGAGGAGCGTCTCACCGGCGGTCGCCGTGGGGACGAACTCGACCACGCCGCGAAACACCTCCACCTGGCTGCTTCTCTTATCGACTTTGACCGTGAACATCGTCCCCTTGACCCTGACCTCCCCTTGAGGGGTCACCACGGATACTTTTCGTTTACGGGGACGATTCGGATCGATGAGCATCCCCACGGTGCCCCCCTGCACCCCTACTCTGACGTCGCCGTCGTTAGTGATGAACACGTCGGGGGACTCGTCGTCACAATAGGTTATGACAACCCCCGACACCATCTCCTCTGGAGGAACGGGCCGGCACTCGACGGCGACCACCGCTGCAGCGTCCCGCCGAGCCCCGTCGAAGGGCCACGGTCGGACGAACATCACGACGACTAGTATCGCGGCCACGGCCGACGCCATCGCCAGTTTTTTGAAATAGTCCCGGTTTTGAAGCTGGGCCCGCTTCTTCATCGAAGTCTGATAGGCGGCATCGAGCCCCGAGTGGAAACGCCTCTCCGCGTGGGCCTCCGCCTGGGTGGGGAGTGCGGACATCCAATCGACCACCCGCCGGCATTCCGGGCATTCCGCGAGGTGCGCCTGTACCGCCAGGTTCTCCCGGTCCAAAAGCGGCTCTTCCGCGAACTGCTTTTCGAGGAGGGCCTCCGCCGCCAAGCAGGACAGCCCCGCATCACCCATGGTATCCCTCATAGCCTGTCCTCCTCCATCACCTCGAGGAGATCAGGATTCTGATTCAGGATGACTCTGAGCTCGCGATACGCGGTCTTCAGCCTCGCCTTTATCGTATTCCGCGACGTCTCCGTGAGGTCGGACACTTCCCTCACGGTATAACCGTAGGCCAAATGGAGCAACAGCGGAACGCGCCGCTTCTCCGGGATATGTTTCATTTTGTAAATCAGCATCTCAATTAGTTGTCGCCGCGAGGCGGCAATTTCGGGCGTCTCGAGATGTATGCCATCCTGCTCCTTCAGCGACATGAACATCTCGTTCTTCCTTTTCTCCTTCTTGCTTTCCTTCGTCGCCGTGCGATAGGCGATCCGTTCTGCCCACGCCTCAATGGTTCCGAGCCCTTTGAAGCTGTCCAGGCTCTTGAACACCTGGAGGGCTGCGATCTGCGCGACATCCTCAGCCTGCCTTCCGTTCCCCAACACCAACCAGACAATCTTCAATATCCGTGGGTAGAGTCTACAGAACAGCTTCTCCTCGGCCTTGCTGTCCGTCAGGGCCGATTGTGCGAGCTGGAGATCATTTAGGGAGATGGGTATGCCGACATTCATTATTTCATCATACACTGATTATCTCATAATAGTTAAGGGGGCTCTACATCTGAGAAACGGGTACCTATTCTGAGTGAAAAATTCCAACTTGAGAAATGAAGTCGGCGAACCTGCCGTGATTCGAGGCCGGCGCCCCCGTCGATCCCGTATCCATAAAAATCCCACACCCGTTTTTTGGGGGGTATGCCTACTACAGTTTGATAGATCGTCGGCCATCTCACCTTTAATAGCGGCGAGTGGTGCCGGTCAGGATGAGCGGCCTGAGACGGACAACGAGGCCCGACGAGGACCGCCTCGTCTCAGATAGACGCCTTTCCAAACGGGCTAGTGAGGACCGCGTCAATCTGCGCAGGGATACGATTTTAACCTGGTAGGCATTATTGAAAGTCAGTGAACTCGAATGATCAGAAATCCGACAGCACCTGAAGGGAACTGTTATGACAAAATATGAAGGGATCTTTTCTCGGACCAAAGCCCAGATACAGCGGATCACTTATTGTCTCGTTTCTGCAACGATTATGGCCTCCGCGTCCGGTTGTACGAGCTCTGATGAGGCGGTGGACGGCGGCTCCGGAAATGATACGTCCGGGGACACCGATGTCGACATGGACACCGATACGGACGCCGATGCCGATACCGATGCCGATGCGGACACCGACACGGATGCCGACGCGGACACGGATACCGACACCGACACTGATGCCGACACCGACACCGATGCCGACACAGACAGCGACACAGACGCGGACACCGACACCGACGCGGACACCGACACCGATGCGGACGCCGATACCGATACCGACAGTGATACAGATTCCGACACGGATGCGGACGGCGACACCGACGCCGACACCGAGGCCGACACCGATGTCGACACCGACGCTGATTCCGATACCGACACCGACGGCGACGCCGACACCGATGCGGATACCGACGCGGATGCCGATACGGTCACCGAATCGCCGGATACGGGTACCGGAACCGGGGAGCTCGATAACCCGCTGGAATCCCTGAGGACGTCAGCGGAGGAGATCGGACTCCGGCTGGCCAATCGCTTCCAGAGCAGGCCGTTGAACTTCAGCAATCTCATCCCCTCCCCCGGCGGGGAGTATCCGGGAGACGGCTACAAGACCGCGTGTGAGTGGTACGGCTCATTGGGGGTGGCCGGACTGACCGGGGAGCAGACCCTGCTCGACTCGCTGGTCTCCAAGTTCGATGTGTTCAAGCCGAGGATCGTGGATGACATCATCAACCGGTCCAGCCCCCATGTCGACTTGTACATCTTCGGAATGGTGCCCTTGGAGATCTATCTCCAGACGAATGACGAGAGCTACCTGCCCCTCGGCACCGCCATCGCCGATGAGCAGCAGGTCACCAACCAGACCCGCGACGCCATCGACGATATGTTCATGATGACCGGCTTGCAGATTGAGGCCTACCGAGGCACGGATGACCCAAAGTACGTGGACTTCATGGCCACCACTATGGCACACTACCTCGAATTCCAGCAGGACAACGGCCTGTTCTTCCACAACATCAATGAGGCCCGCACCCACTGGGGACGCGGCAACGGCTGGTTCGCCTCGGGCATGGCGGAGATCATGCGTGATATCCCCAAAGACCACGATCTCTACGCCACCATTGAAAACGGGTATCTGCGAATGATGGAGGGGCTACTGCCGTTCCAGAGCGACAACGGCCTCTGGTATCAGGTCGTCGACCTGCCGGACAATCCGGCCAACTGGGAGGAGTCCTCGTGCTCCGCCATGTTCACCTATGCCATGATCGCCGGTGTCCGGCGGGGGGTGCTTTCGGCGGACACCTATGTGCCCGTGGTTGAAAAGGCCTGGAATGGCCTGTTGACAAAAATCGCCGACAATGGTGATGTGCGAGACATCTGTCCGGGGACCTGGTACGAGGCCTCACCGGAGGCGTATATGGCCAAGAACCCGATCACCGGCGATGGTCACGGTCAGGCGCCGGTTCTCTGGGCCGCGGCCGAGCTGCTAAGGTAGGGAACCATGAAACAAGAATTCACACCATTAATACTTGCCGCAGTGGTCCTGTTCGGCTGTACCTCGAACGAAGGCGAGCCGGACGGCGGCATCGGCGACACTAGCGCAGCGGATGCGGATACCGACACGGATGCCGACGCCGATACCGACACCGATTCCGATACCGACACCGATTCCGATTCAGACGCTGATACTGACGTCGACTCGGATTCCGACACCGATACCGACACCGACGCCGATTCCGACACGGATTCCGACGCCGACGCCGACACCGACACCGACACTGACGCCGATACCGACGCTGATAGCGACACTGACGTCGACACTGACGCCGACACCGACGCCGATACCGACGCTGATAGCGACACTGACGGCGACACTGACGCCGACACCGACACGGATGCCGACACCGACACCGACACCGACACAGACGGTGACACCGACGCCGATACCGACGCTGATGCAGACACCGAAACGGATACCGGCACGGGGATGCAGAACGACACCGGCACCGGTGTCGGGGAGTGTGTCGACGATCGCGCAGCTTCGGGGGGGAGCGGTCAAGTCACCCAGGTCGACCGTGGAACCTGGGGCGCGGACGGCGTCCCGAGCTATGTCAACATGTATATCCAAGTTCCCCCGACCCTGCCGAGCAACCCCCCCATTGTGGTGGCCTGCCACTCCTGCGGGACCCCCGTCCAGGGGTACATCGGTGCAGTCACCAGAGTCCGGGAAGCGGCGAACAACATCGGTTTCATTATGATTTTCCCGGAGGCCACGGATCGCAACTGCTGGGACGTGGGGACTGACCAATCCCTCACCCACGACGGCGGCGGGGATACCCAGGCCGTCGCCCAGATGGTGCAGTACGTCATCTCGGAATACAACGGCGATCCAGAACGGGTCTATATCATGGGGGGGTCCTCGGGGGCGATGATGACCCAGGCCATGCTGGCGGTATATCCCGATATCTTCAAGGCGGGCTCGGCGAGGGCCGGGGTTCCTGCCGGCTGCTGGGCGGACGGCTACAGCGACTCCAATCAGTGGGGCGGCGTCTGCGCGGGGGGCAACTCCAACAGGACCGCCGAGGAGTGGGGGGATCTGGCGAGGGGGATGTATGCAGGGTATGACGGCCACCGTCCCAGGGTCCAGATCTTCCACGGCGTGAACGATCCGACCATCAGCTACAACAACTTCGGGGAATCCATCGAACAGTGGACGAATGTCCTAGACCTGGACGCCGCCCCGAGCTCCACCGACAGCATCACCACGTCGGTCACCAACTATGACCGTCAGTTCTGGACAGACGACTGCGGCTATACCGTCTTCGAGGCGTGGTCCGCCCCGAACGAGGATCACTCCTTCGACTATGAGGAAGAGGCCATCCTCGCCTTCTTCGGCCTCGACGAATTCCGTTGCATCGACCCCCAGATTGAGATGTGCGGACCTTAAACAGTTGATATTAATCAACTTTTCGTCCATGTGAAAAAACTGCTACCCGTTTTCTGGAGTATGGTCCACTTGAGAGTGGCGAAAATGGTTTCAAGGGACTGCCAGGAAAGGGGTTATAAGCACGATGCGAAGAATATCGGGAATAATGACGAGAAGGAACGGACCGCATTGGGCGCTGTACGCGGCCCTTTGGCTCGCGTTCGGGTGTGCTGCGGAGGAGGGATCCAACGACGCCGGGACGGACACCGCCTACGGCGATGCCGACACCGATTCCGACTCGGACACTGATTCCGACAGCGACACCGACACGGATACCGATGCGGATGCCGACACCGATTCCGACTCGGATTCGGACGCCGATTCCGACACGGACGCCGATTCGGATACCGACGCTGATTCGGATACCGACAGTGACACGGACATCGATTCCGATTCGGATTCGGACATGGACACCGACACCGATACGGACACCGACGGGGACACCGATGCGGACGCGGATACCGACGCGGACGGGGACGCCGACGCCGACGCCGACACCGACGCGGACACCGATGGCGACACCGATGCGGACACGGACGGGGACACCGATGCGGACACCGACACCTATACGGAACCGCCCGTAAAGAGCGTCGATGTCACCGGCAGCGCCGGTGAGACGCTCCGGATCACCGCATACGGGGACTACATGGTGCGGATCCAGGCCATCGAGGCCGGGGATACTTTCTACCCGGACGACCAGTATGAAATGGTGGAACGGCATGATTGGGACGGCGGGCTGAGGGTCGTCGACGAGGAGACCTCGATGACGGTGAGGACCACCGCCCCCGACGGCGTCTCCCTCTCCATCACGAAGGATCCGCTGCGCATCGCCTTCTCCATCACCGGCCAGTCCGAGCCCGTGCTGACCGAGAGCGAGGGGATATCCTGGGGCGAATCGATAACGGAGTCCTTCACACCGGTGGCGGGGGAGCACTTCGCGGGCCTGGGGCACGAGGCGTACGGGCGGGTCGAGAGCCTCGATCGGGCGGGGAGCAGCCTGACCGTCCGCAGCGGCAGCGAGGGGGCGCTCGTCGCGCCGTTCTACCTGTCATCTCGAGGTTACGGTGTCTTCCTCAACACGACCTTCACCCACACCATCAACCTGGGCCGCAGCAACACCTATTCCCTCTCTATCAACGGGGAAGGGTTCGGCGGCCAGATGGACTATTTCTTCATCGCCGGCCCCGAGCTCACCAAGGTGGTGGACCGCTACACCCAGCTCACCGGGCGCCCCCGGCTCCCCCAACGCTCCCTCTTCGGCCTGCACCTCTCGGACAAATCCGATCCGAACAACGACGGCGAGTCCTGGTGGAAGCAGATGATCACCAGCCACCGGGACGCCGGCTTCGCCTTCGACCACCAGGTCAACGACAACGCCTGGCGGGCCTCGAACGAGGCGGTCTCCGGACAGAAGAACTCCTGGTTCGCTTGGCGGGCCGACCAGTTCCCGGACCCGGCGGGATACAAGCGGTGGTGCGACGAGAACGGGGTCACGGTGACCCTCGACCTCAACCGGCCGGGCATCCCGTTGAACCCGAGCTGGAACAACAGCTTCAGCATCTCGGGCACCAATGATTGTCCCGATTTCACCAACCCCGATACGAGGCAGTGGATATGGGATCTGTTCTTCGACAACGCGTTCGATCCGGCCCTCGGCTACCCCGGCGACGCGATCTGGCTCGATGAGTTCGACTACCCGGACCACAACCACTCCACGACCCTCTGGAGCGGCAAGCGCTGGGCGGAGGAGTCCATCAACTACCACCTCAACCTGCAGAAGTCCTGCGTCGCGGAGGGCTGGGACCCGGCCATGGGCGAGTCCAAGCGCCCCTACTTCTGGAGCCGCGGGATCACCGCCGGCGCCCAGCGCTGGGGAGCCCACTGGACCGGCGACCTGGACAGCAACTGGAGGGACATGGCCTACCAGGTGCGGGCGCTCCAGTCCTCGGGGATCTCCGGATTCCCCTACTTCAACCACGACGCGGGCGGTCACTTCAATGTATCGGTCAGCGAGGACAACCTCTACCGGCAGTGGGATATCGCGTTCGGCAGCTTCACCCCGATCTGGAAGCCCCACGGGCCAGGGCACAAGCGGTGGCCACTCCAGCGCAACGGCACATGTCAGGACACCGCCCGGACCTACATCACCGTCCGGTACGAGATGATTCCCTTCATTTACTCCTACGCGCGCATCGCCCAGGCCACCGGCGTCCCCATGGCCCGGTCCATGTTCCTCGAGGATCGGGAGAACGAGACCGCGTGGGAACGCGACATGCAGTACATGTGGGGACGGGAGATGCTCGTGGCCCCCAACTGCTCCGACGGCGGCAACAGCGTCTCCGTGTGGTTCCCGGCGGGGGACTGGTACGACTTCTGGGACGACACGAAGTACGGCGGCGACACGACGGAGAGCATCAGCGCCCCCACCGGGCATCTTCCGGTCTTCGTCAAGGCCGGCGCCATCGTTCCGATGGCCCCCTACGCGCTCTCCACCTTCTTCATCCCCGCGGACGAGCTCCGGGTGCACATCTACACCGGCGCAGACGGCACCTTCGAGCTCTATGAGGATGACGGGGTCACCGAGAAGTTCAGGACCCAGGGGGAGTCCCGGTTGACCGAGATCACCTACACGGACCAGGATCTCGGCGTGGAGATCAGCGCGGCCCAGGGGACCTACGACGGTGCGCCCGACAACCGATCCTACCAGATCATCTATCACGGACTCTCCGGCGAGACGCCGTTGTTCCTGGACGGCGAGCCCGTCAGCGCGACATGGGATGCCCAAAACGGATTGCTGACCGTCGATGTCCCCGCCAGGGGAGTGGACAGCGCCTTCAAGGTCTCCGGCACCTCCGGCAAGTAGCCGTCGCGCCTGTTCGGTACGATTGGCGAGAAAGGCCGGCGCCGCCCCCAGACCGCTTCGGATTAAAATTGATCGACTCTCGCTTGCCCTCACGCCCTGCTGCTGCGTTGTCCTCCTCGATGGGACTCGAATGGATCGACGCGAGCTGCGATTCGTTCGAGGCCCGCTTCGTCTGCGAGGACCACCAGTAGACAGAAGAACGCCGCCGTAGTCTGCGGAGGGGCGCAAACGTCTACGGCGAGAACTTCGATTTCGAATTGTGAGTCCAAGACCTCGCCGTAGCCTCGCCCAGCGAGCGGAGGCGGACACGTTACCAAAACTTGACGCATCGACTTTCGGCAGGCAACGCCGCGTCAAGAGCTTCTCCATTTGTAGAAATTCCAAGGGATTATCCGTTCGTTTTTGGAAGACGGGGGCACTGCTAAACTGACAGGTCGACCGGATGAAAGGAGCCCCCCAAGAAAGATGAACCGACACGATTCGAGAGGCATTGAGAACCGCGGGAGGAGCGCCGTGCTCATCGCGACATTGTGCTCGTGCCTGTTGGCTCGAGTCTCCCACGCGGGTGAGGGGGATGCCTCTTCGAGCGGATCCCCGGAGCTGCAAGGACGCATCGACGAGACCACCGACCGGCGGCTCTGGACCGACGACCGGGATCAGGTGGCCGTGGGATATCGCTACGGATTCTATCTGCAGACCCTCGACGAGCGGTTCCGGCTCCAGCTCAACGGGCTCTTCAAGCTGAGATACCACTACACCAATCAGGTCGTCGCCCCCGCGAGGCGGGGATTCGTCTCCCGGGTCTCCAACCCCGCCTCCGCCATCCTGTTCTTCGGGCACCTGTTCACCAAACGACTGACCTATATGATGATGCCGGATTTCGGGAACGGCGAGTTCAAGGTCTACTACATGTATTTCGTGTACGAGGCGGTCCCCAAAAAGCTCTACTTCCGGGTGGGCCAGGGCAAGAAGCCCTATGCCCGCTTCTTTTTGACCTCCCCCATCGAGCGGGCGTTCGTGCTGGACGCCACCGCGTACAACTACGCGAAGACGGGGCTCCCCATCGGTCACGGCGTCGATATCGGAGCGGAGATCGGCAACAACTTCGTCGTCGCGAAGGGGCTCGAGTGGACCCTCGGGGTTTACAACGGCACCAGCGCCATGCCGATCGTGACCGGGGTGGTTCATCCCCATCAACCCGATGCGAGCGGTGAGCTTATTCCGGTGACGGAAGCCCCCCTCGAGGAGGTCACCGTCACCAACTATCCCGCGAAGATGAAGCCCACGCTCATCGGACGCTTTGGATACAACTGGGGCGGCCTGAAGGGGTACTACGCGTCGGATCAGGACGGCGGTCCTCCGAGGGGTGGGATCGCAGCGTCCATACAGGCGGACTTCGACGGGGACGGGGACCAGCGGAGTTTTCTGCGTTGGGAGGCCGACGGCATCTTCAAGGCATACCACCTGACCCTGAGCGGCGGCATCAACTTCGTCTACAGCGCCGAAGGCCACTTCTACGAGTCACCGGAGCTGATGGGGTACGCGATGCACGGGCAGGCCGGGTACGCGATCAAGGGGTGGGTGGAGCCCGTATTCCGCTACAGTTACGTCAATCCCCCGGGGGCGGACAACGCGATCTCCGAGTTCGCAGGGGGGCTCGGGCTGTTCTTCTTCAAATCGCAGTTCAAATGGGACAACAACTTCGGGATTGACTGGTATCGCTATCAGCGCAGCATGGACTACACCTACGTCTCCCAATTCCAGGTCTATTTCTGATAATAGCCGCGATCTTTGAGGGGGGGTCCGGCAGGTTATCGTCCGTAGACGCTCACGATGCTCGCCTGAATCGCCTCATCGGTTTCGTCGGTGGTCTCCCCGGCGATGACCGCCCCCTCGGAGAACCCGCCGGAGCCGTTCGGATCCCCCGCCCCCCCCTCGCCGAGGGCCAGCCCGCCCTCCTGCTGGAGGGGAGAGTATCCCCCCTCGGGCAGGGTCGGCAGATCGACATGGACCGAAAGCGTCCCCTCCTGCGCGTTCCCGGCCTTGACCTGCCAATGGGCGACCCCGTCGTGCTTGAAGAGGACCGTCACGATCTCGTGGGGCACGGACGGGTTGGGGTTCTCCCCGGTCTCGGTGCAGTTGCACTCCCCCGGCCGGTCGCACGCCGCCCCTGAGTCGCACTTCGCGACGTTCCCGGCGTACACCCCCTGCTCCCAGTCGACCATGGGCCACGGCCCCTCCCCCTCCCCCTTCGACCAGAACTTGATCTTCGAGAAGTTGAGCGCGCTCAAGGTCCCGGGACCAGTGTAGTGGATCTGGTCGCCCGTGTTGCCGTAGTTGAAGCAGCAGTTATCGTTCACATACTTGGCGTGGAAGATGGAGTAGGTGGTCTGGGGCTCGGCGCCGAGGGGCATGTTCGTGGTCTGATCCCGGTTCCTGAGGCACTGGGACCGATCCTTCCAGCTGCCCGCGGGTGGGAAGCCCTGCTCGAGGGCGATGGGGATCCGCGTCCCGTCGGACATCTCCCAATACTCGACATCCAACAGGTCGCAGGATTTCGGGGTGCCGGGCATGTTCCATTCCACGTCCCCCCGCCACATGTCGTTGGCGTTCTCGGTCTGGTCATACAGCGTGGTCAGCTTACACGCGGTGCCCGCGCAGAAGGACTCCAGGGTTGCCAGGTCCACGAGCCCGCCGGCGGACACGACGCCGATATCCATCTCCTGCTCATCCGAGGCGCGCAGCACGGTGAACAGGGGACCATCGTAGTCCGCGAACAGCGCCCGAGTGAGGGCGTGGGCCGCCACGAAAGGGGTCCCCGCCGCGGCCGCGATATCGCCAGGGAGGGTGGGGACATCGGTATCCGCGTCCGTATCCGCGTCCGTATCCGCGTCTGTATCCGCGTCCGTATCCGCGTCAGTATCCCCATCGGCGTCCGTGTCCCCGTCTCCGTCAGTATCGGTATCGGTATCCGTGTCCGCATCAGTATCCGAATCACTGTCTGCGTCCGTGTCGGCATCGGCGTCGATATCCGCATCGGTGTCCGCATCCGCGTCGCTGTCGGTGTCGGCATCGGCATCCGTATCCGCGTCGCTGTCCGTGTCGGCATCGGTGTCCGTGTCGGCATCGGTATCCGTGTCGGCATCGGTATCCGTATCCGCGTCGCTGTCCGTATCCGCGTCGCTGTCCGTATCCGCGTCGCTGTCCGTATCCGCGTCGCTGTCCGTATCCGCGTCGCTGTCCGTATCACTGTCCGCATCGCCTGCGCCCGTGTCCGGACCATCGGCGCCGTCGTCCGAGGTTGCGCAACCGAACGCGAAGACGCCCACGATACAGAGATTCCAAATCATCAGCTGGTCTTCTCTCATGTGAAATATTTCTCTTTCCTGTCTCGTTGACTCCCACAGTCCTTATTAGGCCATCCAATCCGGTCTTTTCGAATACGAGAAGCCCTTTGAAGCGCTTCGCTGTCGTTCTGTAAGTAGTTCTCGTCGCCGGAAAGCGAACGGATCGTTCGTCAATTTTTCGTTCGGAAGGCCGTGACGTCCGACCGCCTCCGCAAGGCCTATCTGCGGTGTGATTCTTGGTCTTGGAATCTCTAATCCGAGGGCGAGCCCGTCACGGCAGCTCCACCGCGCCCAGGTCACAGGCGTCCGGGTCCCGGGTCTCCCCCCGCTGGTCCGTGACTTCGCAGCCGACGCCGGCCCCCAGCGCCGGGCTGCCGCCCCCAAGGAGGAGGGTCGGTGTCGGCCCGCCGTGGTCACCGGGCTCGGCATCGAGCAGGGGATCGGCGACGATAATGTCAGGCGTACATCGGTCCGACCCGGCGTCCCCGGATTCGCTCAGCCACTGCAACACGTGATCCCCCGTGCCCGTCTCGCCGCAGCTGTAGGCCTGGCCCCAGGGATTGCCCGCGCTGTTGTCGACGAAGATGCTGTTGTGCACCTCGAAGCCGCCGCCGAAGAGCGCCCCGCCATGCCCCCCCGCGAAATTCCGCGAGAAGGTGGTGTTGTTTACGATGACCGGCCCGCCGCTGCTAATGGCACCGCCGTAGGACTCGGCCTGATTTCCGTGGAGCGTGACATTCGCGAGGGTGCAGGTGGGCGCGCAGTCCAGATACAGACCGCCGGCGTGATTCTCGCTGGTGTTCGAGACGAGGCTCGACGCCCGGATGACGATCTCGCCGTTGCTGACCCGCATGCCGCCGCCGAGCCCCCCCTCGCCGACGGTGTTTTTCTCGACGAGCGTCCGATCGACCATCACCTGGTCCGGTGGATAGGCCCAGATGTAGACCCCGCCGCCGCTCCGGAGCCCGCGGTTGTTCCGGATCTTTGAGCCACATATCTCGATGAGGCCCCCCTCGTCGTCCTCGGGGCTTTCGGAGGCGCCGTCCGTCCCGATGGCCCCGCCCTCGCCCCAGCCGTTGTCGATGGTCTCGTTGTCCTCGAAGACGGAGTTGATCACCTGCAGGGGCGAGAGGAGGCTATAGACGGCGCCGCCGTAAAAGGAGCGGTTCCTCATGAACCGGCTGCCCACGATGGTCAGCGCGCTGCCGGTCCAGACCGACACCGCTCCGCCGCCGCGCCCGGCGGTGTTGTCCTCGAAGACGCAATCGCGGACCTCGACCCGGCTCCGCCAGTTGCCGGCCACGGCGCCGCCGATCCCGTCCGCCTCCTCGCTCGCCGGAGCGCTGCCGTTGATGAACCGCAGGTTGCGGACCGACAGGGAGCCGTTGCTCGGCGCCGAAAGGATACGGGTCGTCCCGCCGCCGTCCAGCGTGACATCTCCCGCCTCGCCGTCAACCACGGTCTCCGTCCCGGCCCCGATTTCGGCCCCGACGGAGATGATGACCGGGGACGCACCGCAGTCGAAGGTGATGTAGCCCCCGGCGCCGACGGCCGCGCGGAGGGCCTCCTCGGTGCAGCTCTCGGGGGTGCCGCTCCCGACGATATAGTGGGAAGAGGGAACCGGCCAGGGGTCCGGCTCATCGCAAATCCGCAACGGTCGCCCCTCCGTATCGGTTTCCGTATCGACTTCCGGTTCGGTATCCGTGTCACCGTCGGTATCCGTATCACTGTCGGTGTCTATATCCGCATCGGTGTCGGCGTCGGTGTCTCCGTCTGCATCCACATCAGTGTCCGAATCGCTGTCTCCGTCCGAATCCGTATCCGTGTCGGCGTCGGCATCCGTGTCAGCGTCGGTGTCCGCGTCGGCGTCCGTGTCTGTGTCGGTGTCGCTATCTCCCGAGCCCACGGTCGTATCGGAGGCCGTTTCGAATTCCAAATCATTCTCAGACGGGTATTGGAAGGTGTCGCCGTGTTCCGCCTCTTTTACACCCTCGTCAGTACAGGACACACTGTTCAAACCTATATGGAGTGTTAGTAGAATGGCCTTTTTCATCATTTGGAAACAGCCCTCACTCTCGAGTAGTGCACCCGCCTGAATAAAAGGGGCGTGCGATTTTCGGCTATTTTGAGGCGAGTCCGCGTTTTTTTACCCGATACCTCGCGAAATATGCAGGGACTATCGAATCTGGTCGAGCAGCCCATTGAAAAAACGGAGTCAATAGCCATTGTTTCTATTGCCAGATCAATGCCCCATTTAATCAAACGGAGTAGAAAATAACAACAAATCCGTGCCGGTACAAAATAGCGGGGGATTGAACCGACGCTCGGGAACCGTCCCCGCCTCTTGTGACGATGAGGGCGAGGCTTATACTATTAGAATGTCGGGTTGCTCCCCGTTGAGGCGTCCCGCCTCTCTCCCAACCGCCAATCTATTGATAGGGATGGGCCTCCTCGCCGCGGTGGCCCTGGGGTGCGGGCAGATCGCCATCGAGAGGGTTGACAGGAATTCCGACACGGCCACGGGCGCGGGGCTCGACGGTACGGATGCGGATACCGGCCCTGACGTAGACGCCGACACCGACGCGGATACCGATGCCCACACGGACACCGCCGATGCCTGTCCCGATCCGCTTCCGGGCGGGGTGTCCGCGATCGGCGGCTTGGAGGACTGGACACACTTCAATGATGCTGTCGTGACCCTGGAGGAAATCACCGGGCAGACCTTCACTCAGGCATGGAGAGCCGAGATGGTCGGGGGGATGACCGACCCCACGGGGACCCAGATGCTGCAGATGACAATCAACGATATCGCCGCCGGCGATGTCCTGTTCGCGTCGTTCTGGATCCGCTGCGAGAGCGCAGCGGCAGGAGAATGCCGGACCGGGTTCGTTTTCGAGCTGGACGCGTCTCCCTGGAACAAGTCCGTTCAGTTTCACTTCACGATTGACGACACGTGGCGCCTTCACCAGATTCCGTTCGTCGCCGCCGCCGACCAGGCGGCCGGAGAGGTCGGCGGAAAATTCCGCCTCGGGTACGCCGATCAGGTGCTGCTGATTCATCCTCTAGACATCGTGAACTACCGGGACGCCGTCCCCATCGAATGCCTCCCCCGATCGCCGGAGCTCACCGACGCGCTCGACATCTTCGCGATACCGGAGGAGACGGCCGTGGTGGGGGAGGAATATCGCTATCGATTGGAGATGAACGGACCGGTCGGGGCATCGGTCACCGCAAGGGGGCTGCCGGCCTGGCTGGACTTAGACGGGGACGATCTGTTTCGGGGAACGCCCCAGGCGGGCGACGCGGGCATCATCTCTGACATCTCCATCACCGCCGATGACGGCAACACCTCCGACACCGTGGCGTTCCAGCTGGAAGTCCTGAATCCGTAGCCGGAACACCGGCCGGACTCGGCGTCCACATCGGCTGCCTGGCGGTGATCGGTGGTGACCCGGTGGTTCATGGCCCCGGCCCCTCTTTCCGGCACCGGGTCGGGGTCGGGTGAATACAAAATCGGGCGAATACAAGATTCGCCCCTTCATTTATGCAGAATATTTCTATAAAACGTGACAAAATAGCCGCCAAGGTGAGCTAATCAAGAGCCGTACAACAACATAATATCGTAGAATGACTGCGAGACTCTTAATCTGTTTGGAGGAAAGAATGAAACAATACACAATGTTGCCATTGACGCTGCTGCTGATCTTGTCGTGGACAGCAGGCTGCGGTGAAGAAGACCCGGGGGTAAGCACCGGGGACACCGGAACCGGCGCGTACACCGACACCGACACCGACACCGACTCGGACACCGACGCTGATGCAGATGCCGACACCGATGCCGACGCCGACACCGACTCGGACGCCGACACCGATGCCGACGCCGACACCGACACCGACGCCGACACCGACTCGGATGCAGACACCGACTCGGATGCAGACACCGACTCGGATGCAGACACCGACTCGGATGCAGACACCGATGCGGATACCGACACCGACGGCGATACCGATGCGGATACCGACGCTGACGGCGACACCGATGCCGACACCGATGCCGACACCGATGCCGACACCGATGGCGACACTGACGCGGATACCGACGCCGACACGGACAGCGATACGGACACGGGCACCGGAGCGGCTACGGATACGGGCGACGAGCAGTGCGAAGATATCGCGTACACCATGCCGCCGGAGCGGACCCGCCTGATCGATAATCAATACACCGCCGATCCCTCCGCCCATGTGTTCGACTGCCGGCTCTTCTTCTTTCCCTCCCACGATCAGGACAACGCCGCAGGGTTCAACATGATTGACTACCACGCCTTCTCCCTCAACCAGAACGGCGACTTCGAGGATCACGGGGTGATCGTCAGCCTGGACGATGTGCCCTGGGCCCGGCAGTACGCGTGGGCACCGGACGCGGCCTACAAGAACGGTAAATACTATTTCTACTTCCCCGCAAAGGACAGCGGCGGCATCTTCCACATGGGCGTCGCCGTTGCGGATTCTCCGGAGGGACCCTACACGCCGGAGCCGGAGCCCATTCCGGGCAGCTACAGCATCGACCCCACGGTCTTCGTCGATGATGACGGACAGGCCTACATGGTGTTCGGCGGCAACTGGGGGGGACAGCTCGAGTGCTACGCCACCGGAGACTATGACCCTTCGAATTGCTCCGACGACAATGGAAACGGGGGCGCCGGGCAGCAAACCCCGCGGATCGCGAAATTCAAGGACAACATGCTGGAGTTCGACGGAGACGTCCAGGTGGTCCAGATTTCAGGCGGGGAGACGTTCTTCGAGGGGGCCTGGATGCACAAGTACAACGACACCTACTACCTCTCCTACTCCACCGGCCCCTCGTGCCAGATCATCTACGCCACCAGCGACAATCCCATGGGCCCCTTCACCTACCAGGGAGTGGTCCTGCCCAGCCACAATTCAGGGTGGACCACCCACCACTCCATCGTGGAGTTCCAGGGCAATTGGTATCTCTTCTACCACGACTCCTCCTGCTCGGGGGGCGAGACCACGAAGCGCTGCGTCAGGTACGCTTCCCTCACCTACGGGGCGGATGGCTCCATCAACCGCGTCACCCCCTGATTCAGGGAAGGCGCGATTCTCGACGCTATTCTCTAGGCGAAATAATCTCGACGAGCTTCGGCACATAGCGGGGGTCGTCGCCGAGGCGGCGGCCGATCAGCCGGCTCAGCCCCAGACCGACCAGGAGCCCGGCCGCGGCGCCGAGGAGCGCCGAGAGGTCCTCCCCCGGGCCGATCCGGTTGCCGGCGAGGGCGCCCCCGATGAGGGTCGCCGCCGGGATCAGGTAGACCGCCGCGGAGGCCTTGAGGACGTTCACCTCGGGGAGGGCCAGCACCACCGTGTCGCCGGGCTTCGCGTCCAGGGTGTTCTCCACCCGGAGCTCCACCGCTTTGGCCTTTCCCCCGAGGGTGCGGCAGGCGCCCTCCGCCTCGCAGCCGTGGCACGCGTCCGCCCGCTCGATCCGGACGTAGATATGATGCGCCTCCGCGCGGACGACCACCCCCGCCTCCTTGCAGACATGGCTCATGGTTCACCGACCTTCGGGAGGGGCACCGCCCACGCCACCCCGGCCTCTCGCAGGCGCTCCCGGACCTCTCGCAGATCGGCGTCGAGGCCGCCGCCGGTCTCCCCCCGGGCGCCCGCCGCCTCGAGGAGCGCGGCGGCGGCCACCACCTTTCCCTGCTTCAGGAACGCGTGCCCGAGATCCCGCATCACCTCCGCCTCCGGCTGTCCCAGGGCCAGGGCCCGCTTCAACAATCCGATGGCCACCCCGTACTCCCCCTTCAGGTTCATCTGCCGCCCCAGATTCCGGAGGAGCCGCCCCGCGGAGGGTCCCTCCCGCACCAGCATCAGCCCGAGCTTGTAAAGCTCCTCGGACCAGGTCCCCGTCTCCAGCTTCTCCAGGGCCTCCCCCAGGAGGGCGATCCCCTCGCCGATGAGGGAGAGCTGTTCGGGGTTGAGCTGACTACCCACCGGGGTCTTGGGGAGCATCGTGAGGAGCCCCGGCCACGACGACAGCACGGAGACGACCTTGTGGGAGTTTCCCTCCACCGCGGCATTGCGGGCCTTCTCCACCGCCATCAGATCGAGGGAGAACGATCGCTCGGCCATCCCGGCGAGGTCCCGCCGGAGGTTGACGCGTATTGTCTCGAGGAAGACGTCGAGCGAGACGACCTCCAGATCGTCCGGCGTGCGGTAGACGACCAGGTACCGGGGAGACGCGGGATCGAGGCTCGCCAGGAAGATCCGGTCGAGGGATATGTCGAACAGCGGGGCGACCAGCAGGTTCTTGGCACCCAGCAGCCCGATGGCCGCCTCGGTCTCGAAGGGGAGCCTGGGCACGTACGCCGGCCGGTGCTCGTGCAGAAGCGCCTGCACCACCTGGAGGCGGAAATCCCCGAGGCTGAGCACCTGCTCCTCGTCGTCGTTCAGGGTGAAGTGGATTGCCGTGTTGAGGGGGGACTTCGGGTCCACGTTCAGGGCTCGGATTTGAATCCCCAATATGAAAGCGTAGGCCAGAAAGCGCTCCCCCAGCACCCGTTTGAGGGCGTCGAACTGGGGGATGTGGACCTTGAGCTTCTCGAACCACCCGTCGGTGTGGTGGTTCATCATCAGGACCTCCGCGCCGCACCGCTCGAAGTAGTCGAAGCCGTTGGCCCGGAGATCGGGATCCCCCTCCTGCAGGAGAATATCGGCGACGGCCCCCAACAGGGTCTCGGGGGGACCCAGATCGCGAAGCGCGGCCTCCCTCTTGGGCGCGGCGGTCAGGGTCAGGGCTCTGATGAGGCTCTCTCTCTCCAATGGTTCGCGCTTTCGTCAGCTCACTCCCACGGGATTACGGGTCTCATGCGCGCCGATCGCGGTACCACGCGATGGTCCGCTCGAGACCGGCGTGAAGGTCGAACTTGGGGTCGAAGCCGAGACGCTCCCTCGCGGAGGAGATATCCGGCACCCTGAGCTCCACGTCCGTGTGGGGCCACTCTACGTGCACCACCTCGGAGTCGGAGCCCGCGATCTCGACGATGGTCTTGGCCAGGTGGTACACAGTGATCGCGGTCTTGGGGTTCCCGATGTTGAACGTATGGCCCACCGCCTCCGGCGACGAGAGGGTAAGGAGCAGCCCGTCGATCAAATCGTCCACGTAACACCAGGCCCGGATCTGCTCCCCTTCGTTGTGCACCTTGAGGGGCTCGTTCGCGATGGCCCGCACCACGAACGCGTGGATGGCGCCGGTCCCCACCTGCCCCGGACCGAAGATATTGAACGGCCGCACGGTGACCGTGGGCAGATCCTCGGTCTGGTACATGACGTGGCACAGGTGCTCCGTGGCCAGCTTGGAGACCGCATAGGTCCACCGGGCCTCCCCCACCCGACCGAGGGAGGTCACGTCCACCTCGGTGACCCGGTAGGCGTACTGGCCGAACACCTCGGAGGTGGAGAAATCCACGAAGCGCTCCAGGCCCCCGCGGGCTACCGCCGCCTCGAGCATGTTGAACGTCCCCTTGATGCAGACCTCCATAGTGAGCAGCGGGTTGTTCATCACCGTGTCCACCCCGGCGATGGAGGCCAGGTGCACCACATGGGTCGCCGCGGCCATGGCCCGTTTCACCGCCTCCGGATCCCGCACATCCCCCTCGATCAACGTCAGGTTCGGGTGATCCCCGAGCCCCGACTCCGCCAGGGCGTTCCGGTGCAGCGTGTCCAGCACGGTGATCCGGTTGTCCTCGATGAGCCGGCGGATCAACCGCGTCCCTATAAACCCGGCCCCGCCCGAAATCATTATGTGTTTGTCCTTCAGCATAGGGAAAGTGTGCTGGACCGAAGCCGACAGGTCAATGCTCAACTGGCACGGTCGGGAAAAAACCGATGAATGAGGGCGCGGCAAAAAAACCGCCACCCTCCATTCCCATGAAATCTCTATTAAGAGAGACGAAAGGCGATCGAGACTATGTCGATATCCATCATCACAGTGTTCGCGGCGGGAATCCTGACCTTCCTCACCCCTTGCGTGCTTCCGCTCATCCCCGTGTATCTCGCGGCCCTCACCGGCGGCGGCATCACCGGAATGGACCGCCGGGGGAGGGGCCAACTGATGACGCGGGCCGGCGTCTTCGCGCTGGGCTTCATCCTCGTCTTCACCCTCATGGGGCTCGGCGCGTCCTCCATCGGGGCCTTCTTGAGCGGCCACAAGATCCTCATGCAGGGGGTGGGGGCGCTCCTCGTCACGGGGTTCGCGCTGAAGTTTCTCGGCATTCTTCGCGTGCCCCTCCTGGATCGAGTCGTCAAGGCGGATGATCGGAGGGTCCGGACCCGCTTCGGCGTCGTCAACGCGTTCGTCATGGGGATCGTGTTCGCCGCCGGCTGGTCTCCCTGCGTGGGACCGGTGCTCGGCTCGGTGCTGACCTACACGGCCTCCGCCGCCGCGAGTCCCGCGACGGGAGCGCTCTATCTCTCCCTCTACGGCCTGGGGTTCGCCCTCCCGCTGCTCCTGACGGCGGCGTTCGCCGAGGCCGGGATGCGGCTGATCGGCCGGATCTCGCGGTACCTGCCGACGGTGGAGAAGGTCATCGGCGTGGTGCTCCTGTTCATCGCCGGGATGCTGGTGGTCGACATCGCCGAGGCGATCGCCCCGCCGCCGCCGTCAGCTATCGCGCTGTCAGACCGGGCCGACGACGCGCCGGAGGCGCTCCCCCGAGACCTGCCGGTGATGGTGGCCGTCTATAAAGACGGGTGCCCGGTCTGCCGGAAGATGAAGCCGGTGGTGGACGCCCTCAAGCAACAGTGCGACCGGAAGGGCGTTCAGATTCGCACCATCGACATCGACCGGCCCGAGAACCGGCGCTACGTGAATCAGTTCCGACTGGTGGGAGTCCCCACCTTCCTCTTTCTGGATGAGCTCGACAAAGAGGTCGCCCGCCTCGTCGGAGAGCAGACCGAGGCCGCCCTCAAGCAGTCCCTCTCCGTCCTCAGGGGAGAGCCCTGTCCCGGCGTCGCGATGATCACGGACGACCTCCTCGACGGCCAGTCCCGTCAGGAGGGCGGCGGCTGTCGCATCTGAGCTTCACGGCAGGCTTGCAAGTCCGGTGCCCGCAAGGTATAGGGGGGCGATGACCGGGTACCCGACATTCATCGGCGGCAGATATCTGCGGTCTCGAAAGAAGAGCTCCATCTCCGCCATCGGTATCATCGCTATCGTGGGGGTCGCCCTCGGCGTGGCCTCCCTTTCGGTGGTGATCTCCATCTCGTCCGGCTTCGAGGATGAGTTCACCGACAAGGTGCTCGGCGTCAACGCGCACCTCCTCGTCATGAAGTACGGCATCGACTTCACCGAGTATCGGGAGGTAATGGAGAAGGCGCGGCAGCTGGAAGAGATAAAGGGAGTCGCGCCGTTCGTCATCCAGGAGATGATGGTCTCGAAGGGGGAGAAGACCACGGGGATGCTGCTCAAGGGGGTGGATCCGAACCTCATCGGACAGGTGCTCGACCTCCCCCAGCACATCGTCGAGGGGAGCCTGGACGGGCTGCGCCTACCAGGGGCCAGGCCGGCGGAGAAGCCCCGGATTGACGAGCCCCTCTCCGAGAAGGTGGACGCGGCGCTCGCGCCGAGGGATGCCGGTGTCGAGCGAGCGCCCGCCGCGGAGCCCACGCCGGTCCCCGATGACGCGGTCCCCGGGATCGTCCTCGGTCAGAAGCTGGCCGAGCATCTCGAGGCGGAGCTCGGGGACTACGTCCAGGTCACCACCCCCCTCATCGGCCTCGATGTCTTCGGCTGGGCCCCCACCGAGGACACCCCCCGCACCCTCAGCTTCAAGGTGGTGGGCATGTTCTACGCGGGCTTCCTCGAGTACGACACCAAGCTCGCCTACGTGGACTACTACCAGGCCCAGCGCTTCTTCAACCACGGCGACACGGTCACCGGCGTGGAGATTACCCTGCACGATCGCTACAAGGTCAAGGCCATCGCGAGGCAGATCAAGGAGATCCTCGGCAGGGGCCCCTACCACACCGTGGACTGGATGATGCTCAACGAGCACCTCTTCACCGCCCTCAAGATGCAGAAGGCTGCCCTCATCATGGTGCTCGCGGTCATCGTGGGCCTGGCGGCGTTCAACATCATCGCCACCCTGGTGATGATGGTCTTCGACAAGAAGCGGGAGATCGCCATCCTCAAGTCCATGGGGGCCACCCATGGCGGCATCGCCGGCATCTTCCTGCACATCGGGCTGATGGTGGGGCTCATCGGCATCGGCATCGGCCTGTTCGTCGGCTTCAGCGTCTGCCTGCTCCTCTACAAAGTGGGCTGGCCCCTCGATCCCAGCGTCTACCTCATCGATCACCTGCCGGTGCGCCTCGAGCCCCTCGACTTCGTCGTCACCGCCGGCATCGCGTTCATCATCTGTCTGCTCGCCACCATCCTGCCCGCCTTGAGTGCGTCCACCCTTCGCCCGGTGGACGGGCTCCACAAGAACTGATCCGAGAAGGGCGGACACATCGGTCCGCTCCTACGTAACCATTCGAAATCGTTGTAGGGGCGCACCTGAGCGTGCACCCTTTTTTCGGGACATTTGGGAAATAATTATTTAAAGTCAAGCGTCGAAGGGCTGAAATGAAACGGACCGCTCTCACAACACTGCTCGCCCTGATCCTGATCTCCGGAGCCCCCCACGCCAAACCGCGCAAGACGTACACCATCGAAAAGGGGGATACCCCGGGGGCGGTGGCGGCCCGGTTCAACATCACCGTGGCGGAGCTCTACCGGTTCAACCACATGGCCCCCGGGGGACCGTTTCGCGTGGGACGGAAGCTGGAGATCCCCGAGCCCGGAGAGGTGACCGGGGCGACGTACACCGTGAGATCCGGGGACTCGGTGGCCCGCATCGCCGACTTCCACGGCGTCTCCCAGGACGATCTGCGATCGCTGAACGGGCTCCGGAGGGGTCAGGCCGTCAGGGCGGGCCAGGCGCTGGAGATCCCCCACACCCTCCGGGGCGGCGCCCGCGGTCACGTGGTGCGGAAGGGGGACACCCTCGGCGCCGTCGCCAAGAAGCACGGCGTGACCATCAAGGCGCTGGCCGCCGAGAACAAGCTCTCCCCAACCGCTCCCCTCGAGCTCGGCCGGACCCTGGTCATTCCGGAGGACGAGGAGGCGCCGGTCCGCCCCGAGAAGATCGATACCCTCGTCAAGAGCGGCGAGAAGGTGCGAGGCGGTGTCCGCCACGAGGTGCAGCCCGGCCAGTCCCTCTGGATCATCGCGCGGGCCTACAACACGAGCGGCGATCGCATCGCCGAGGCCAACGGCATCGAAAAAAACACGCCGCTGAACGCGGGGGACACAATCCTGATCCCCGGCGCCAGGAAGGTGGTCCCCGTTCGGACCCAGGGGTTCACCATCCAGCCGGTTCACTTCGTGAGCGTGTGGAACAACCAGTCAGCGACCCTCAGGCTGCTCAACAATTCCGGCAAGGTCTCCCCCCGCAGCCGCCGTATCCTCAGCCGCCTCTCGGGGGCACGGAGCAAAAATCAGAAGAGCAAGCTCCTCCACCCCCGGCTCATCCACATGCTGCAGCGGGTGGCGGAGCGGTATCCCGGACGCACCATCGAGCTGGTCTCCGGCTACCGGCCCCACAAGGCCGGGCAGGTGGTCTCCAGGCACAACACCGGCAGGGCTCTGGACTTCCGCGTCCAGGGGGTGGACCGCAAGGAGCTCTTCGAATACATCCGGCGGCTCCCCAACGTGGGCGCCGGGTACTACCCCAACTCCGTGTTCGTCCACATGGACGTCCGGGAGAAGCCCGGCACCTGGACCGACTACTCGGGCATCGGCGAGGAGGCCCAGTACCGTCCGGACGCCGAGGCGCTGGCCGACGCGGAGTAGATCGGTAACCGTCGGGATTTGACACTCCAAATCGAGCGATCGCCACAAATCAAGTGATCATCCTACAGTTATACGATACAATTACTACCGGTCTAAAATAGCCAAGGAGGGTCTCATGCTCAGACGGTTATTCGCGTTTTCCCTCGGCCTCCTGCTCGTATCGTGCAGGGGGGATGAGGACGAATCCGATCCGGGCGCGGCGTTCGAGGGCGGGAACGAGGACGTCCAATACACGCAGATGACCGACGACATGCCCCAGGCGGGGTTCGAGGAGGGCGACGCCCCGGTGCCGGACGAAGCGATGGCGGAGGCGGCGGCCGACCCGGATCGGGTCGTCGGCGACGGCACCCCCGAGAGCTGCACCTCAGCGGCGGTGGTGGACGCGGTGGCGGCGGGGGGCGTGATCACCTTCGACTGCGGCTCCGATCCCGTCACCATCGTCATGGAAGAGACCGCGAAGGTCTTCAACGACACCGGCCCGCGGATCGTCATCGACGGGGGCGGCCTGGTGACT
>JBNLED010000236.1:0-9630 GCA_050304755.1 Polyangia bacterium
AGATCTCCGGACCGGTGGTGTTGAAATGGATCTCGGGGTTGGCCGGGTTGTTGAACTGCTGCGGCAGGAAATAGTGATCCGCGTCGCTCGCCGCCAGCTCCTCCGCCCTGGCGATGGCGCCCTTCATCCCTTTGGCGCCCTCGGTCAATATGAGTTTGGCACCGAAGGCCGCCAGCATCCGGCGGCGCTCCAGGGACATGCTGTCGGGCATGGTGAGCGTCAGGGGGTATCCCCGCGCCGCGCACACAAAGGCCAGGGCGATGCCGGTGTTGCCCGACGTCGGCTCGATGACCGTCACGTCTTTGGACCCGGGCTTCAGGATCCCCCGTTTCTCCGCGTCCCGGATCATGGCGGCGCCGATCCGGCACTTGACCGAGTTGGCCGGATTCCGCCCCTCCACCTTCACGACGACCGTGGCGCCGGCCCCCTCGGTAATGCGGTTGAGCCGCACCAGCGGGGTGTTGCCGATGCTCAGGCTGTTGTTTTCGTATATCTTCGGCATGACTGAGCTCCTTTCCTCAGATGTAATACATGGGCTCCGCCGCCTCGGCGGCTTGCTGTCTCTTCACGAGGTCGGCCAGCGTTTGGCTCGACAAGTGATCCTCCACCATCCGGACGACCTCACACCAGAGATCTCGGACCACGGAAGCCGACGCCTGCCGTGACGCCTCCGCGTCGTCGGTGCATTCCCCCCACGGTCGTCGGCCCTCCAGCGCCTCGATGATCTGTAGTATGCTGACCCCCTGAGGGGTGACGTTCAGCGCGTAGCCGCCGCCCGGTCCCCGAGTCGTCCGGACGAGCCCCGCCTTGCGAAGCGCGGTCACCAGCACGTGGATGTAGTTGCCGGAGATGTCCTGCCGCTTCGCGATATGGTCCACCAGGATCGGCCCGCTTCCCCGATTCCGCGCCAGTTCGAGCATCACCCGCAATCCGTATTCGCCTCTGGTCGTAAGCTTCATCGAAAACTCCACAATTTTGCTTCACATTGGCTCAGATAACCGAGTACTTAAGTAATGCAAGCAAGTCGCTTCACTATTTTTTCGTTTTGTGAGATGGCCGCGAAGGGTTGACGGGTCACAACTCACTGAAGCGAAAACAATCCGCTCGGTGCGCCGCGCGGCGATCGGCGAGGCACCTCCGCTCGGCCGGGAGCGTCCCCGAATTCTGCGAGTTTCCGTCGATCGGAGATTCCTGTTGCTCCGTCGCGAGGCGAGCGCACCCTCTTCTAATTTCTTCCTATCGGCGGAATATATATGGAAAGGGACCGGTCGACTTACCCCTTGCCGCCGTTCCGGTAGATGAAATCACCGATCCGGCGCATCCTGGCCAGCTCCCCTTCGGTCATGGGGCCGCGGTCGAGGAGGCGGAGGTTCTCGGACATCTCCTCCCGCGTTCGCGGTCCGGTCATACAGACGCTCACCGCCGGGTGGGAGAGGACGAATTGATAGCAGTCCGCGGCCGTGGGGGCGGTCTCCCCGGGGGGCATCCGCTTCGGATCGAGGAGCTGCCCCCAGTTTGTGCCGGTAAAGGAGACGACCCCCGGGGGAGGCGCCTCGAGGCGCTGGAAGGCGTCCTCCTCGGCGCCGCGGTGCACCGCATTGTACCGGATATGAAAGGCGCCGTACGCATCGTCTTCCGCCAGCGAAGGAAAGACCTTCCGGTTGTGCCCGGAGACCGCCAGATGTCGGACGAGCCCCTGCTCCCGGAGGGCCAGGGCGCCGTCCCGGATTCGCCGGCTCGGCGGATTGGAGAAGTAGCCGAGGATGAGGATATCCGCGTAATCGAGCCCGAGCGCCTTGAGCCCGCTCTGAAAGGTCCGCCGGGTGACGAAGCTCGAGTGGGCGTAGCTCCAGAGGGCGAGCACCAGCCGCTCCCGCCCCCCGCTCCGGGTGATATTTCGGATCGCCTCCCCCATCGCCTTCGACCGGCCTTTGATAAAGGTCCCCCAGGTGAAGTAATTGCACCCCTGCTCGAACGCCGCCTCGTAGGCCGCCGCCGGCGCCCGGTAGCTGGACGCGATCCCGAGCCGTCCCACCTCGAGCCCGGTGCGCCCGAGAATAACCGGTTCCCGGAGGCTCACCGCGCCCGACCGGCTGAGAAGGCCGCGAAGGCCTCCCGTATTGCTGCTGTTGAGCTCATCCATCCCTCCTGCCGCATTGCGTCGACTCCCGATGCTTCTCGAACTCTACCGCCCTCCGCTCTGTCCGTCCAGTGTCGACCTGTGCACGCGGGAGCGTGCAGGGCGTCATCGGACCCCCGGCGAATGGGGGGACAATTGATGGCCTAACTTCAATCTCGGCGTGATACACTATTACAGACCGGCGGCAGACGATGACAACACCTCTCGCGACCGATAATCGGGAAGCTCAGATCCGGGACATTTGGCTCCCGCTCCTGGCCGTTGTGATCTCGATCCCCGGCTGTTACCGTTCATCCGAAACAGGGGGCGCCGGGACGGGTGCCCCGTCCGAAACTGCTGAGACACAGACGGGTACAGAGACGGAGACAGCGGATTCGGGCCGTGACCTCGGGCCGACCCCCTCCTGCCGGTTCCGGCTCGATGGCTCGGTTCCCCTCGCCCCGGAGGCCTACTCCGTACAGTGGCCTCGGCTCTTCTCCGATGGGCGGGAGATAGGGGTGATCCTTTATGAATCCACGCCGCAGTATCGGCACACGACCATCTGTCTCACGAAGGTCGCGGCGGATCTCTCCTTCGTGAGCGAGCAGAAGGGGATCGGGGTGAACGCGCATTCATGGCCGGAGGTGGCGAAGACGCCCGAGGGGTTCGGGATGTTCTGGCAGACCGATGTCTACGAATACAACAACCTCAACGCTGCGTTCCAGAGGTTCGATCATCAGGGCGACCCCCTTGGGGCGATGGTCGACCTCTCCCCCTTCCACCTGTGTGATGAGGCCGCTTATGGAGACGGCCGCTTTCTGGCATCCTTCCGAATCGATTACGAATCGTCTGACGAGGAGGTGCTCTGGGTGTCCGAGGCCAACATTCAATTGATGGATGAAGCGGGGGGGGAGGTCGGCGGCCCCGTCGTGCTACCGCGGAGGCCGCGGTTGCCCGTACCGTCGGCGCTGCTGTTCCGGGACGGGACGTTCATCGTCGCCACCGTGGATCAGGGATTCCTCGACTTCGGAACGATGGATGACGCCGGCATGGCGTGGGTAGAGCGCCTTCCCCTGCCGAACGGGGGCGGCGTTCAGCTCGCGGAGGGGCACGACCGTCTGGCGGTCCTGCTGTGGCTTCGGGAGGGGGAGGGTGAGCACGTGACGGTTGCCTTCCAGACATTCGATATGGCGTTGAACGCGCTGACCGACCGGATCCTCCTGATTTCGGAAGCGGCGGTCATCGAAACGTTTCCGGCGGTGGCGTCGGCGCCGGACGGCTGGGTGTTCGCCTGGTCGCAGGCGCAAGGCGAAAGACAGTTCATCTACCTGCTGCACACGGATGTGCGGGGATATCCCATCGAGCGCATCCTCCTGTGGCAGGGCGATGACTACGACAAACACCGGCCGGCCATCCTGTCCGAGGGGGACTCCCTCTACGTCGCATCCCCGTATGGGATAAGGGCCGAGATCGACTACTACGCCGCGACGCCGTTGCACCTGATGAGGCTCACCTGTGGGGAGACCGACGTCGACATCTGCGCACAAGACGCCCCTCAGGCGGGAACCGACGGAGGGGTGCCGGACGAGTCGAATTGCGCTCCCGGCGTGCCCACCGTGGGGTGGCGTTGGACGGGGAGCCGCTGTGAGGAAACCACGGGATGCTTCCGTCACTGCGAGGCGCCCGATTGCCCGCGATTCGCGCTCTCAGAGGCGGACTGCCTTTGGGATCACCGGGGCTGCCGGGGCGCTTCGCTCTGACAGTCCAGCTTAGGGGCGCGCACCGGGCCTCACTTCAGCGCCGCGCCGATCTCGACGAACGTTCCCTCCTCCCCGGTCGCGCCGAACCTGAGGGAGAACGTCCCACGGCGTTTCCCGAACAGCTTCTTCAACGCCCGGGGGTTATGAACCGGCGCGAAGCGCTCTCCGTCCGGGCTGATCAACAGCCCCTCCTCTCGATCGATGCAGAGATAGACGTCCTGAAGGAACTCCAGCGAGTTCTCTCCCGCGGCGATCCGGGCGAACCCCACATCGCCCTTGATCTTCAGCTTGATCGACTCGCCCTTTCTGGCCAGCAGCACCAGCCGGTCCGTCTTCCCCTCCATCCATTGCTGCATCGCGGACGGATCCAGCGCCGACAAGGGCGTCGCCGCCTCCCGGGCCCCCTGGACGGTCTGCACCGCGCAGCCCGCCGCGCCCGTCAACAGCGCGACCGCCGCCAATCCGAGTATCATTCGTGTCTTCATTCAACCTCCTCGCGTCGATGGTTCACCTCACAACGCGCCATGGGGGCGAATATTCCCGCTTCGCCTCGAACGACGAGCTCGCCTTCCCAAAGCCCTAGAACTGCGAGTAGATGAACGGGGACACCCCGGTGCTCGCGACCCGCTCCGCCAGGAGCACCGCGGCGATGAGGGCGACCGCCTGGAGCGGCGCGGGCAGGCGGTGGAACCCCCGCTGCATCCGCGCCGTCCAGCGATCCGGGGTGAGGTGGGTGAGGGCCGCCGCCAGGAGAACGACGGGGACGAACCCGGTCAGGTTGTCGATGCCGAAGTCGAGGGCCGCCACCTGCCGGAGCACCCGCGTCGCGATGTCCACCGTGGGCGCCCGGAAGAAGACCCACGCCAGGGTCACCACGTGGAAGGTCAGCAGGACCGCCAGGACCCGCTGCCACGTCCGGGGCAGCGCGCGGAAGAAGAGCCAGGAGAGCCCCACCAGCGGGAAGGTCACCGCGAGCCGGATTCCCCGAGACCATCTCTCGGGAAGGGCGAGGCGCCGCGCCCGCTGCAGGAGCCGCGTCGCCACCAGCGCCAGCCCGTGGATCCCCCCCCAGATGACGAAGGTGAGGGCCGGCCCGTGCCAGAGCCCGCCGAGGAGCATGGTGATCATCAGGTTGAGGTAGATCCGCCAGGCGGCGCAGCGGGAGCCCCCGAGGGGGATATAGAGGTAGTCCCGGAGCCAGGCGGACAGGGTGATGTGCCACCGCTGCCAGAAGTCCCGGAGGTTCTCCGCGCGGTAGGGGGCCCGGAAGTTCTCCGGGATCCGGAAGCCCATGAGCCCGGCTGACCCGATGGCGATGTCCGTATACCCCGAGAAGTCCGCGTAGATCTGGAAGGCGTAGGCGTACACCGCGGCCAGCGCCTCCACGGAGGAGTACATCTCCGGGTTGGTGAACACCGGATCCACGATCTGGGCCCGGAGGAAGTCCGCGATGACGAGCTTCTTGACGAGGCCGGTTCCGATACGGAGCAGGTTCCGGCTCCCCTCCTCCTCGGTGAGGGTCGGGGGGCTCTCGATCTGGGGCAGGAGCTCGTGGGACCGCACGATGGGGCCCATCACCAGCTGGGGAAAGAAGGAGAGGTAGAGCAGGTAGTCGGCGTAGGATCTGGCGGGGGGGGACTTCCGCCGGTAGACGTCGACCACGTAGGAGAGGGTCTGGAAGGTGTAGAAGGAGATGCCCATTGGGGCCAGGAGCCCGAGGGTCGGACCGCCCCGTCCGAGGAGTCGTCCCAGCTCCGCCGCGAAGAAATCGAAGTACTTGAAGGTGGCGAGGATGCCGAGGTTTACGACGACGCTCAGGACGAGCCACGGCCGCCGGCGGGTCCTCGCGATATCCAGCCGGCGGCTGATGAGAAAATCCATGAGGGAGGAGAGGAGGAGGAGCCCCAGGCAGACCAGGATCGCCTCGATCAGGGAGAACCGCTCCGGGGTCAACACCAGCGCCGGGTGGGAGATGTTCCAGCGGAGATAGAAGGCCAAGCTGAGCCCGAGCAGCACCAGCCCCCGGAGGCGGAGCTGATGCCGAAAGAGCCAGCTCACGGCGGCGCCGGTGATGAGCAGGCCGGCGTATTCTGCGGAGTTGAACAGCATTCAGCTTCCGTTCATCCAGCGCCACACGAGGCGGGCCCACGCCTCACCTTGAGCCCGGGTGAGGTGGAACTTGTGGTCTTTTCGTATCGGCGCGTCGAGCCGCCTGGAGTCGAAGTAGCGACAGGGGGCCACGATCTCGCGCATGGCCTCGTTGTAGCCGCGGATGTCCTCGATGAGGGGCGGCGGTCCCAGCCAGTAACACATCCTGGCGCCGATGTGTCTGACCAACTCCCGGACCCACGGCTCGTACTGTTCCTGCGGGCACTCCATCTCGTTGGTCCCGAGGGTGACCACCACCACCGTGGGCCGATAGGCGCGGATCAGTCGCTCGGCCCGCCGGGTGATAATCCACGATTTGGTCCGCGATCCGACCCAGCGCTTCATCCGGAACCGGGCCCCCTCAGCTCTGTAGCGGCGGGCCATTTCCCGCTTGAACGCATAGGAGAGCTGGGAATCACCGATCTGGAGGATACGGGCGTTTCGCCAGTCGGGCACCACCGGGTAGACCTCGTCCACCTCGGGAATCTCGAGGGGGTCGGCGAGGACCTCCTCGATGGACAGGAAGGTCAGCAGCGCGAGCGCCGCTTTGAGGGGGCGCGATGACTGAGCTGAGTGGGGTGTTATACGGACCATTGATCTCCTGGAGCGTTCAAACGCGGACCCCTTTCGCATACCACAATGTGTCAAATACTTGCAGGGTGTATTCTTGTGTAGTATCGTGTAGGGTAATGTACTACCGGGTCATATCCAAGCTCTTCCGGCGGTTGAAAACGGCGCTGCTGCTCGCGGTGGGATGCACGACGTTCTCCTGTCCCCTGGCCCACGTGGGCGCCGCGGATGATACCGCCCACGGGAACCGGGATTTCGGGGTCGATGAACCGGCGGACAACGCCGATGTCGGCCGGGATACCGAAGAGACCGAGGAGGCGGACGGGGATGCCACCGGGGCGGATGTGACGTTCGGCGATCTGTGGGACGAGCTCCGGCTCGGACAGCTGGTTCCCATCGAGACCGGCCCCATGAGCGGTTTCTTCAACGCCCTCGACAGCCTCGGGGACAAAGAGGGAAAGCGGCTGGTCAGGATCCTGCAATACGGCGACTCCCACACCGCGGCCGATGTGCTCCCGTCGACCATCCGCCGGGGGCTCCAGAAGCGGTTCGGATACGGTGGCAGGGGCTTCGTCTACCTCGGAAAGCCCTGGCGGTCCTACCGGCCGGCGGACGTCGAGACCGGGGTGAAGGGGAGCTGGGAGACCCGGCGCATCTTCCTCAGCAAGGATCCCGCCGTCCAGGACGGCCGGTACGGGCTCGGCGGGGTGGCCGTGGACACCATCCAGCCGGGCGCCCAGGTGTCCGTGTCCACCTCCCCGACCACCTACTTCGGCAACAAGGCGTCCCGGTTCGACATCTTCTATCTCAGGCAACCCGGCGGCGGTTGCTTCACGGTCCTGGTGGACGACAAGAAGTACAAGAAGGTCTGCACCGCGTCCAAACAGCTGCGCACCGGCATGCTCCGGATCGACCTCAAGGAGAGATCCCACCGGGTGGTCCTCCTCGTCAACAGCGCGAAGGTGCGCCTCTTCGGCGCGGCCGTGGAGCGGGAGGGCCCCGGGGTGGTCTACGACGCCCTCGGGATCAACGGGGCCTTCTTCCACACGCCGCTGCGCTGGGACGCCAGCCTCCTGGCCGAGCAGGTGGAGCAGCGCGCCCCGGACCTCATCATCACCATGTACGGCGCCAACGAGGCGGACTCCGCACGCCTCACCGAGGAGCGCTACGCCTCCCAGGTGAGGCAGGCCCTGGAGCGGATCCGCGCGGGCAGCCCCGACGCGTCGTGCCTCCTGCTCGGCCCCATGGACCGGGAGGTGTACCGGATCAACAACGAGGAGGACCGCCTGGATCGCATCATCGGCGTCCAGCAGGAGGTGGCGGACGAGGTGGGGTGCTCCTTCATGAACCTGAGAGAGCTGATGGGCGGCACCGGCGCCTTCGATAAATGGCGGGTCAAGGGGCTCGCCCAGAAGGACGGGGTGCACCTCACGGTGAGCGGCTACCTTATGCTCGGGGAGGCCATCGCCCAGCAGCTCCTCGAGCGATACGACCAGCACCGGCTGGAAAAATATCCGCGCCCCAAGAAACGGCCCCCCAGCCCGTCCGGTGAAACGCCGGAGGGCGAGCGACCCTAGGAGAAGACCATGAGCCTTCCAGACTTACTTTCCCTCGCTTTTTGGAACCAGCTGGCCGGCAGCCACCTGTCGGAGCTCGTCATGGTGCTCACCGCCGCGATCGTCGTGCTCCTCGATCGGCACATCCGCAGGCTGGTGAACCAGTTCACCAAGTCCCACGGACGGGTGGTGCGCTTCCTCGCCTTCCTGGTGGTCTGCTCCGCCGGGTACGCCGCCCTCGCTCTGGGCACCGCCTGGGCGCTCCGGGAGGGGCTCACCCTCCACAAGGGCATCTACATGGCCCCCATCGCCCTCGGGATCCTCGTCATCGTCGCCGTCGGCGCGGAGCGGCAGAAGCAGATGTAGCCCCCTCGGCTCTGCGCCTCCGCCCAGGTGAAGCCGGGAGCGCCTCCGACAAGGAGAAGGAATCGCTGAGGGCGTGCTACCTCGAGGTGCTGTCCGGCGAGACCTTCCCCTGCCTCCGGGACCAGTCCTTGGAGGTCTACGAACAGTTCATCGGAATCGTGTAGGTCCCCCGGTCGCGGCGGACACCGCCCTCACGGAATCTCAGGGGGCACCGATGCGGTGCGGATCTCCAGCTCCTTCGGCTTGAGATGGCGACGGATCCAGTAGACCGCGAGGAGGTTGGAGACGAAGGCTCCGGCGATCATGGCGATCCAGACGGTCTCGATATCCGCTTTGTAGACGTAGACACCGACGTAGGCGGTAGAGACGCCGATGAGGAGCACGCGGGTGAAGGTGAGGATGAGGGGCGGGATCCCGAGGCCGAGCCCCTGCAGGATCCGTCCGGAGGTGATGCCGAAGGCCATGAGCGGGTAGGCGAAGACGACGTACCGGAGGTAGACGTGCCCGGTCCGGAGCGCGACAGGATCGTCGGTGAACGCGCTGATGATGGTGCTCGAGGTGGCGAAGGCCACGGCGGAGAGCGCGATGGTGACGAACAGCACTGAGCGGTAGGCGTACAGCACGGTGGCGCGGACCAGGTCCTGTCTCCCCGCGCCGGAGAACATGCCCACGACGCTGAGCACCGCGTTCGAGAGGGCGATGATGGGCAGCGCCACCACGAGATCGATCTTGGAGCCCGCGCCGTACCCCGCCACGGCGGCCTGCCCGAACTCCGCGACCACCCGGTTGTACAGCATCGATCCCGCGGACATCACCAGCTGCCCCACCGCGGCGGGGAGGCCGATGCGGAGGACCGGAGCGAGGAGGTGCATCCGCGGCCGGAGGTAGGAGAGCTGCCACCTGAAGGCCACATACGATCGGCGCTTGATGAAGGCCACGTAGCAGAACGCGGCGATGGTGAAGAACTGGGAGCAGATGGTGGCCAGGGCGGCGCCGCGGATATCCAGGCGGAGCCCGAACATGAAGAGGGGATCCAGGGTGAGGTTGAGGAGGGTGGAGATGACCACCACCGTCATGGGGGTCCTGGCATCCCCCTCCCCGTTGAGGACCG
>JBNLED010000237.1:0-21444 GCA_050304755.1 Polyangia bacterium
TGGAGCTGATCCGCGCCGGCGCGCTCCGGCGGTTGGGGAAGGCGAACGACGCCCGGCAGACGCTCGATCGGGCCCGGCTGCTCTTCGGACAGGTGCTCGAGAAGGTGCCAGACAGCTTCAAGGAGAGCTACGTCGCGGGCATCGGCGTGGAGGAGATCGCGCCGCCGCCGGGGGCGGACACCGCGGGGTCGGACAGATGGTCCCGGGATCTGGAGATGCTGATCGAGATCACCCAGGCGCTGACCCGGGAGCGGGATCCCAAGCGGCTGCTGTCCCTCATCATGGAGTCGGCGGTGGAGCTCACCGGCGCGGAGCGGGGGATGGTGGTGATGCCCCGCGGTGACACCCTCGATCAGGTTATCTCGTACGAGATCTCCGAAGAGGTCGAGAAGCGGTTCAGCCGCTCCGTGGCGGAGAAGGTGGTCCGCGAGGGGCGCGCGGTCCTGGCCATCGACGCCCTCGACGACGAGCGCTTCCGAACCTTCGTGAGCGTCAACGCGATGAAGCTCCGATCCATCCTCGCGGTGCCCCTGAAGATCAAGCGCCGGGTGGTGGGGGCCATCTATCTGGACAGCCGCCTGCAGACGGGGCTGTTCACCGACGCGGACCACCGGCTCCTGGAGGCGTTCGGCGCCCAGGCGGCCATCGCGCTGGAGACCGCCCGGCTGCTGTCCGAGAACACCAACCAGCTGAACGAGCTCAAGCGGGCCAACCAGGAGATAAACCTTCTCACCGAGCAGCTCCAGGCGAAGCTCGCGACGAGCGAGGGTACCCTGCGACGGGTGGGGGCCCTGCTGCAGAAGACCCAGAAGGGGGAGTCCGAGCGGTTGAAGGAATGCGGCATCGTGGGGCGCTCCGTGGCCATGCAGCGGGTGATGAAGATGGTCGATCGCATCGCCCTCGCGGACGTTCCGGTCTATATCTTCGGCGCGTCGGGTACCGGGAAGGAGCTCGTGGCCAAGGCCGTCCACGGCGCCAGCGAGCGCCGGGAGAACCCCTTCGTTCCGGTGAACTGCGGCGCGCTTCCCCCGAAGCTCCTCGCCAGCGAGCTCTTCGGTCACAAGCGGGGGGCGTTCACCGGCGCGGTGGGGGATCGCCCGGGGCTCTTCAAGCTCGCGGACAAGGGCACCCTGTTCCTCGACGAGGTCTCCGATATGGACAAGGAGATGCAGACCCACCTCCTCCGGGTGCTGCAGGACGGGACCTTCCGCAGCCTGGGGGACAACGAGGAGATCTCGGTGGACGTCCGCATCCTGTCGGCCTCGAACCGGGATCTGGAGGAGGAGGTCAGGGCGGGGCGGTTCCGGGAGGATCTCTTCTACCGGCTCAACGTGGTGCGGATCGACATCCCGCCCCTCTCGGACCGGCGGGAGGACATCCCCCTCCTGGTGGAGCATCTGGCCGCGCGCCACGCCCCCCAGGCGCCCCCCCCGTTCTCCAGGGAGGCCGTCGAGGTGCTGATGGGCGAAAAGTGGCCGGGGAACGTGCGGGAGCTCGAGAACGAGGTGCTCCGGGCCATGACCATGGCGGGGGGCGGGACCATCACGGTCGACGATCTCTCCCCCCGGCTGACCCGCGCCGCCTCCAGCGGGGACTTCTCCCGGACCGGGAGCCTGAAGGAGCGGGTCAACCAGTTCGAGGTGGTGGTCATCAAACAGGTGCTCGCCGAATGCGGCGACAACGCCACCAGGGCCGCCCGGGCGTTGGGGGTCAGCCGGGCCACCCTATACAAGAAGCTGGAGCGGCACGGGATCGAGCGGCAGCAAAGGAGAGACGGATGAGCTTGTCGGGGATTACAAAATGGGTCTGCCTCAGTATGGTCATCGCCGCCTGGGCGTGCGAGGGAGACGGCGCCACCGCGTCGGGTGACGCCGCTGACGGAGACGGGGACGCCGACGCCGATACGGACGCCGACGCCGATACGGACGCCGACGCCGATACGGACGCCGACGCCGATACAGACAGCGATGCGGACGGTGACACGGACACCCTCGTGGGGAGCTGTCAGGATCAGGAGCAGTTCCCCACCTCCGGCCCCTCCTACCGCCTGTGCGAGGAGTTCTTCACCCCGAATGACGCCCTCGAGCAGGACTGCGCCGTCAACTACGGCATGTGGTCCGATGACCGCTGTCCGACGGCGGGGGTCGCGGGGAGGTGCACCATTTCGTCACCGGGGCATATCGTTCAATACTACTATGGCGTGTCCGCCGACACACTCGCCACCGTTCAGGGGCTGTGTGAGGGGCGCGGCGGCGTCTGGAGCGCGGGATAGGCCGCAGGGGGGCAGGCGGTCGACCGCCTGCTGCGCCGGGTCACCGGCGGGCGTCCAGCAGGGGGCCGAAGACCCGCCAGGAGAGGGCGTCGAAGGTGATGCCGGGCAGGGGCTCCCAGTCGAAGGGGGTCACACCGCGGAACGCGGTGGCCACGGCCAGCTCCCTCTGGCACTGCTTGTTCCACTCGACGCCGAGGTCCAGCGTCTTGGTGGGTTTTCGAGCGGTCCGTTCCTCGCAGTAGCGGTAGGAGATATCGGGTAGAAGGGGGAGGGGGACCTCGTTTCCCAACCGGAAGAGATCGAGTAAATCGGCGAGGAGCCGCTGGGCATCCGCGGGCGCCCCCAGCGTGAGCTCTGCGGCGTCCGAGGTCTGCTTCCGGCTGACGATGACGCTGCGTTCCGGCGCTCGCGAGAGCCCGGCGGCGTGCAGGGCGAGGAGCCTGATCCACGCGTCGAGGAGCGTCCTGCCGGAGAGCGGCCAGAGGCTGTACACCACCCGCGCGTCCGGCCAGAGGCGGTCGATGACGCCCTGGATCCGGACCTCCCCCTGATAGGTCTCGAGGGAGAGATCCAGCTCGACGGGTGGGCTGCGCTCCCCGGTCTGTCGGGCCAGGGTGCGAGCGACGAGCGCGTCGAGCTGCTTCGCCAGGCTGTCGAAGCGGGACCGGCCGGCCCTCCCGAGGGGCAGCAGGCCCTGGGCGTGGAGGTGATCGAAGGCGACCTCCCGCTCGGTCCCCTCGAGCAGGAGCTCAAGGAGGAGCCGGCGCGCGTTCCGGTCGTCGGGCCCGTTCGCGCTGATGGGCTCCCGCTTGGGGATGGCGTCCCCGCGGCGGGGATATAGGGCGCCCACCCGTTGTCGCATCAGGTACCTCGCGGGGGATTGGAAGAACCGGCAGAGCGCCTCGAGATCGACCTCGAGGGTCGGCTCAGCGGCCAGGGCGTCCGAGAAGAACGGCCGCTCCCGCTTTTCGGCGGAGAGGGTGGCGCGGGCGTTCTCGCAGTTGATGTCACTGTAGCTGAAGAGCCCCTCGTCCCGCGCGGCGTCGAAGTACCGCGGGCTGAAGGGCTGGAGCGGGTGCGCCGTGACGAGGGCCTCCTCGGCGCAGCCGTAGCCGGAGGCCAGCGTCTCCAGGAGATCCCGCACCAGCACCGAGCGGGGTTTGGCGCTCCCGTCCTTGATGCTCTGTCCCACACAGCTGATGACGAGGGTCCGACGGGTCTGGAGCAGGGCCTCCAGAAACAGGTGGCGGTCGTCGGTCCGCGTGGAGCGATCGCCGATGCGCGGATGGGCCGCCATCAAATCGAAGGCCGGGGCGCTCCGGTTCCGGGGGAACTCCCGCTCGTTCATCCCCAGGAGGTAGATCACCTGGAACGGGATGCTGCGCATGGGCAGCAGGCTCGAGAAGCTCACCCCGCCGGGATACCAGCCCCGGCGGATCCTGAGGTCCCGGAAGCGGGCCTGGACGAGGCTCCGAACGGAACCGAAATCGAGCGGCGCGTCGAACTCGGCGACGGAGGCCTCCCGGGCGATATCCGCCAGGGTGGACAGCATCACCCGATACTCGGCCTCCACGGTCTCGGTGCGCGCGATCATCTGGTGGATGGCGGCCTCGATATCCCGGGTCCATTCGGCGACGGGGCGGGGCTCGGTCAGACGCCGGAGGTGCTCGAAGAGGGTCTCCAGGAAGACGGCCAGCCTTCCCAGGACCTCCGCCGCCTGGGAGTCCAGGTCCACCACGGGCGAGACGCCGCGGAAGAGCTCGCGGTTCTCCGGGAGGAGGGCGACGCCGAGGAGGAGCCGGTCCAAGCCGAACCGCCAGGTGTTCTCCCCTTTCTCCGGCTGATCGAACCGTCCGCGGTGCGCCCCGTCCATCCCCCACCGGACCCCGGCCTCGGCGATCCACCGCCGGGTCTCGATCACCTCGTCCTCGTCGAACCCGAAGCGGGCGCGGACGGTCTCGTTCATGAGCAGATCGAACACCTCGTTCACCGTCAACCGGCTGCCGCAGAGATCCAGGAGGTGGAGCGCCGCGTTGACGGCCGGGGTGCTCTGGCCGTAGGCGCCGGTGGCCACGGTGAATGGGAGCTCTCCGTCGCCGCCGAACACCGCGTCGATGAACGGCACGTACTCCTCGATGTCCGGAGCGAGCACCGCCACGTCATCGGGACCGACGGCGCCCTCTGACGCTTCGAAGAGGTCGAGCAGTTGGTCTTTCAGCACCTCCACCTCCCGCATCCGGCTGTGGCACGAGTGGACCCGGATGGATCCGTCTGAAGGGCGCTCCAATGGCGCGGGGTATCGGAGGTTCAGGATGTCGGATTGGACGGTCTGGAGCAGGCTCCTGTCCGTCCCGCCGGGGTCGACGTAGCGGTCTTTGCCGGGCTCGTCGTATTGCGCGGACGCCTCGAGGATCCATTGGAAATCCCGCGCCAGGCGGCCGAGGGAGGAGAGGACGGGGTTGCCGAGAAAGAGCCGTTCGAGCTCAGGATTCTCGGTGAGATCCGCAGTCAGGGCGGGCCGCGGTCCGGTCTTGATGTCCGCCCACCACTCCTTCGACGGGCTGATGGCGAAGAGGTCTATCTCGATGTCCTCCAGGGCGGAGAGCACGCGGAAGTAGAGGGGCGGGAGCAGGGAGACCGCGAAGAACGAGACCCGCCGGAGCGCCGGTGCCTCGACCGTCCCCCGGTCGATGACCTCCCGCGCGATACCGGCGATGTGACGGAAATCGTAGCGTTGCTTCAGCCGTCGCCAGAGCACCGCCTGCCAGTGGGACTCCAGTCCCTCTTCCCAGGCGAGGATCATCTCCGGCCGGTAGAGGATGTATTCATCGAAGGTGTGGGCGATGCGCCCGGCCAGCTGAACCCGCTTCAGATCATGGCGATCGTCCTCGAGGTAGCGTCGGATCTCCTCGAACTCGGGGCGCGCCGTCATCTCCGGCAGAAGCGCGAGGATCCCGAAGCGGATCGGGAGCGGGTCCCAGACGGGCCGGGGATCTTCGGAGGCCCCGGCGAGCAGCTGGTCCATCATCTCCCGCGGAAAGGGGAACCTGGCGCCGGACCATACGCCGAGCCGGAGGGAGAGCTCCCGGGAGAGCCAGGTGCGCATGGTCTGGCTGGAGACCGCGATCCACTCCGTATCAAAAGGCGAGCGCAGGGGGCTACGGAGCACCTCCGCGAGGGCCTCCGCCAGCTCCTCCAGCCGATTGCTCCGGAAGACCTTCAGCATGGCGGGCGCTCCGGTAGACAAAGAGAGCTCGGACGCATCGGGCTACCCGAGGTTCTCGAGAACCACCTCCCGCATGAGATCGACGGGGGCGGTCTCGCCGGTCCACGCCTCGAACTGGAGGGCGGCCTGGTTGACGAACATCTCGAGGCCGGAGACGGTCTTGAGGCCCCGCTCCTCCGCCTCCCTGAGGAGCCGGGTCTTCAGGGGGTTGTAGACGATGTCCATGACCGCTGCGTTCGGCGGAAGGAGCGCCTTCGGCACGAGGCTCTCGTCCTCCTTGGGGTGCATACCGACGGGGGTTGCATGGAGGATGATCTCGGCCTCCCCCACGCGCCGCGCCAGGCTATCTTCGGTGATGAGCTCCGAGGTGACCTCCACCGGGGTCTTCTCCCGGAGCTCCCGGCCGAGGGCCATCAGCTCGTCCTCGATGACCCCGAGGAGCGAAATGGACGCCGGAGGTTTCGGCAAATATCCGAAATCAAAAGCGATGGCGCGGGCCGCGCCGCCGGATCCGAGAACCGCGACGCGGGCGCCGGCGAGCTCGATGCCGTTGTCAGCGAGGGCCTTCCGCGCCCCCGGACCGTCACTGCCGAAGCCGCGCAGCACACCGTTGTCGTTGACCACCGTGTTCACCGACCCGATACCTGCGTCCACCGCCGCGATGTCATCCAGGTGATCGATGACCGCGGTCTTGTGGGGGATGGTCACGCTGAGCCCCCTGAAATTCTCCAGAGCGCGCATCCCGGCGAGGACCGCGCCCACATCCTCGACGCGAAACGCCAGATACACGTAGTCGAGCCCCAGCGCCTCGAACGCCCGGTTGTGGATGGCCGGGGACATGGAGTGCCCCACGGGGTTGCCGATGATCGCGCAGAGTTGGGTGGAGGGGCCGATTTCTCTTATGGTTCTCATGTGTTCCTTCCGGTTTCTCGACCGCCGAGTCTGAAACGGCTTGGGGGATTATGATCCTAAAGGCCTGATTCTACAAAACAAAAATGATTCCCCCCTTGATATTTTGGCTTTGCCGCCGTTTTGCAATATGATGTTACATTGATTCTCGTTAGAGTAACTGAGTAATAATGATTTTTTCCGAAGGAGAACTCTTAATGATGAGGCGAGCGATTACTCTTCTGGGAATAGCCTGCATTCCGTTTGTGGCGAACGCCCAGGAGGCTTCCCGTGTCATCCGCTCCGAACCGGAGACGCTCGCGACCACCGAGACGAGCGCGCCCGAGGCGCCCTCGGGGCCGGATGCCCCGACACCACAAAACCTCACCCTGCAGGGACAGAATCTATACCTCGCCGGCCGATACGAAGAGGCGATCGCCGTCTTTTCAGACGCTGATCGGGCGAATCCCAATACTCCGACCGTGAAGTTCTATCTCGGCGTCGCCTATGCCCGGCTCGAGAGATACGATGACGCCCTCGCCGCGTTCCGGGTCGTGGTCGCGATGGCGGGGGCCGAGGAGAAGGGAATCGCCGCGAAAGCGAGGTTCAACATCGCCCTGGTGAAAGAGCGTCAGGGCGTCGATGATGCGGCGCTGACCGCGTGGAAGGCGTACTTGGATTTTGCCGAAAAGAATCCGAAGGTTCCGACGTTTGTCACCTCGGGGAATGCCCGCGTGGAGGCCCTCGAGAGGAAGCGAAAGCTCGGGGAGGAATACCGCATCGTGCAGGAGCGGATCGCGAGCGGAGATTCAGTAGCTGATACAGCCGACTAGAAGGCCGGTGATCATTTTGCCTATTGAAATCGATGGTTTGGAGCGAACATGAAAAATAGGGAGAACAAGGGGGGCGGCCTGGGCAATTCATCGTCGGAGAAGACAGGAAGGGACGATACCCCATCTTACATCTATAAAATCGCGCGAAACTCTCTGAGACCCGATCCGCGACCCTCCCTCGACAACGCCCCCATCTTCGAGATGCCCAAGTCACTTCGCATCTGGCGCAAGGTCAAATGGCCGCTCTTCTTTACTGTTGTCATCATCATCCTGCTCACCGTGGCCGGGATCACCCGGAGCGTGGTGGTGGCCAAGAACATCGCCAACACCATCAAGAAGGCCCATGCCGCAGAGGTGGACGGCACGATAGAGGCGATGCAGGTGGCCGAGGACATTCTCATCCACCTGGTGGAGAAGCAGTCCGGGAACGAGGAGGCGCAGGCCGCCCTGGCGTGGCAGGTGCTGGTGCAGGCCGTCCTGTGGGGGTCCGAGGACTGGTCCGAGAAGGCGGCGGAGGCCGTGGAGGCCATCGACAGCGAGGAGGGGGAGCTCGCCTACGCCGCCCGATCGGCATGGGCCTACCTGAAGGGAGATCCCAAGCAGGCCCTGGCGCTGGCCTCCGACGGGATCGCCAAGCACAAGGAGAGCAACCGCCTAAGGATGATGCGGGTCCTCTCCCTCAACGCCCTCGGGAGAACCGAGGAGGCGCGGGAGCTCTATGTCATCGCGCTGGACGCCGGGGTCGATTACGTCCCCTTTATCATGGCGGCGATGATGGTGGAGCTGGAGGACGGCAACCGCCTGGCCGCGCTGGAGCTCGCGACGATGCTGCTCAAGCGGTCTCCGGCCAACCTCTACGCGACGCTGGTGACCATCCGCGTGGAGTTGCCGAACTGGTCGGAGCCCGATCCCGATGTCAAGGATATCGTCGATTTACAGCAGCGCCTCGATGCCCTTTCGCCGCGGCTGACCGACGCGCCCCCCAAGCTGTCGAAGATGGGCTTCTACCTGAAGGGCAGGATCTCGCTCCTCACCGGGGATCTGGCGGCGGCCGTCAAGTCTTTCGGGCAGAACCCGGCGGGCCTGAGCCCGGACACGCTGGCCTGGTACGGCACGGCGATTCGAAAGAAGGACGGGTGTGAAAAGACGCTCTCCTTTCTGAACGATCACTCGAAGATCAAGGGGGAGGAGGTGCTGGACCTCCGCGCCCAGTGCCTGCTCGAGTACCACCGGGTCAACCTCGCAAAGGATGTCATCGACAAGCTGGCCGAGACCGGCAAGCTGCCCCACAGGGTCCGGACACTCCGGTGGCTCCACGCGGTGCGGAGTGGCAACCTCTCCCAGACCAAGGCCCGGATTCCCAAGAAGATCACGGCTCGGGACGGGTTGATCGCGGTGGAGACCTACTTCCTGCTGAAACGGGAGGGGGACGCGGACGGCATCAAGCAGCTCACCAAGGCGATGGCGGAGGCCCTCCCCGCCTGCACGAAATCCATCCGGATCTGGCACGCCAAGAACCTGAAGCGGGCCTTCCGGATCTGGCATCGGCAGGAGCCCGAGGAGGTCTGCGACTGCGCGTTGATGGCGCATCTGATGCGATCCCACGCGGATCCGGCGTCGGTGAAGGCGGCAGCGGATAGGGTCAACGCGGCGGCGGACGGGGGGGTGAGCTTCGAGGTCGACCGGGCCCTCGCGGTCTGGCGGGTGGAGGGGCACGAGAAGGCCCTCGCCATTCTCGACCGGCTGGCGTCCCGGCGTCTGCAGGGGGGCCCCATTCGCGCCGAGCTGGCCCAGGCCTACCTCGAGATGGAGCGCCCGGACAAGGCCCTCGAGGTGTTGGAGCGGTCCGAGGAGCCGAACCTCTTCGCCCTGCGTATCCTGGCGTCCCGGGAGGCGCGCAAGAAGGGCGCCGCCGACAGGCTGGAGCGGCGGGCCGTCAACCGCAGCCAGAAGTCCAGTCATCCCGCCCTCGATTACTTCTACCTGAAGTCACGGCTCAAGGCCGGCGACGGCGCCACCGTCACCGCCTGGATGGAGGATCACCTGCAGCCGGACGCCCTCCCCGGAGAGTGGACCTCCGAGCTCGTCCAGCTCGGCGCACAGGCCCTCAACCTGGCCGAGGAGCGGGTCGAAGCGGAGAGCTTCATCCAGAAGTACGCGCGGAAGGTGATCACCTTCGCCGGCTCGGACGAGAGCCTGGAGACCTGGAAGGGGCAGATCCGGTTGAACTTCAAGCGTGTCGGCAAGTACCGGAACCGGGCGCTGACGGTGGCCCGGCTGCTCACCTCGGACGGCATCCGGGATCCCGAGCTGCTCTACTGGGTGGCCTCCGAGAGCATCCAGGGGGGGAGCGAGCGGGTGGGGTTCAAAATCCTGCGGGACATCCTGGAGTTGGATCCCGCCTTCAAGCCCGCCTGGGAGAAGATGGTGGAGATGGACTGGCTCAACGAGGAGCGCATCGCCCAGGTCAAGCAGATCTGGCCCAAGCTTTCCCTGACCCCGCCGGAATAGAATTCTCTCAGGAAACCGAAGCGACGAGCTCGTCGGCGACACAGGTCACCGCGTAGTCCAGCCAGCGGCGATCCCCAAAGGGGGTGCGCCGTCCGCCGATGTAGCCCATGTGCCCGCCGCCCCGGGTCAGGTGGAAGGTCACGGCGCTCGGCCAGTCCACCCCCTCGAACGTCGCGGTGGGGATGAACGGATCATCGTCCGCCGTGATCACCGTCGTCGGGATCTCTATGTAGCGGACCACCCGTCGGGCGCTCTGGCTGTCGTAGTACTGCTCCGCGCTGTCGAACCCCCAGGTGGGCGCGGTGACCTCGGTATCGTATTGTCGAACCGATCGCGCCCGGGAAGCCGTGAACAACGGAGGCGTCTCCGCGAGGCGGGCGTTGTTCCGGAGGGTGTCGGTGAGCAGCCGGGCGAAGCGGCGGTGATAGATTCGATTGACGGGCCGCTCGAGGGCCGCCACGCACGCCGCCAGATCGACGGGAGGGCTCACGGCGATACCGGCGACGCCGTCTGCATTGCCCCGCTCGCCGAGGTACTTCAGGAGGAGATTTCCGCTCATGGAGAACCCCACCAGTACGAGGGGCAGACCGGCGTGCCGCGCGGTGACCGCCTTCACGGCAGCCTCCACGTCTTCCGTGAGGCCAGAGTGATAGGTACGCCGGCTCACGCCGCCCCCGGCCCCGGCGGCCCGGTGGTTCAGGCGGTAGGTCACCATCCCCCGCTCCCTCAGGCGGGTCGCCACTGAGAGCATGTACCGGGCGCCCGCGTCCCCGCCCAGCCCGTGCATCAGGAGCGCCACTCCCCTCGAAGACTCCGGCGGCGGATCGACCATCAGGACGAGCCGGTCGCCGTCCGGGAGATCGACGGCGAGCCGGGCGCTGTCCAAAGGCTCGCTGATCCGGTTGAGCGCGTGCCCGAGGATCGTCTGGAGATGGGCGCCTCGGGCCCAGAACGGCGAAGAGAACGGTTCGAATGACGGACCGCGGGGCCTCGATATCCCGCCTTCGGGATCGGCGCCGTGACGGATTTCCTGATCGGCTGTCTCCATAGTGTTCGGAACTCTACCGCTTCGGTCTCGTCAATTAAAGAATTTTTGTTTTTGGGACCGGTCAATTTGAGGGATTTTGCTTAACAGTTCAGAGGGCGCCCACAAAGGAGCGGGCTCAAAACTGGGTGATGAAATTCCAGGCTTCCACAGGGGCCCAGCTCGTCGATTCCCCCGGATCTACCGGCTCCCATCCGTGGGCGCCGTTGAAAATGCAGTATTGGGTGGGGTGGCCGTCGGAGCAGTTTTGATAGACCGTGCACATATGCGGCTCGCCGACGCCCGGGAAGTTGAGAGAATCGGGATCGGCCGTGCAGCCGTTGACGGCGGCAAACTGGGCCTGCTTCGCCTCCCCGGTCATGGGGTTGGTGATGTCCATGCCGTTGGCGTCCTCGCTTGCCTGCGTCGCAAAGTACGCGATCGGTGCTGTCAGCGTCGAGGGACAGGAACCGGTGAGGTCCGCCCCGGAGAAGAAGGCGACGGCCCGGAACACATCCGCTCGTGTGCACGCGAGGGCTATGGCCATGGCCCCGCCGAAGCTGAATCCCGTTGCGAAGACGCGACTCTTGTCGATGCAGAGATCGCCTTCGAGCTGCGCGAGGATTGCATCGGTGAAATCGACGTCCGAGCTGCTCCAGGAGCCGGCCCCGTTCGCGGCATCGGGCGCCGCGAAAACGGTATTCTCACTGTCTTGGGTCGCAAAGGTGAAGTAGTTGGCGTCCACGACCTGGGAGGCCGAGGCGCCGGACCATGCGTAGGCGAAGACGAGCCGGTAGGGATGGGTGTTGTCGTAGCTGTCGGGCACGCGCAGGATGTAGTTGCGTTGGCCGTTGCTATCAATAGTGATAGTGCCGTTCTCAAGCGTCCGTGCTTTTCCGCATCCTTCGCTCGGCACCCCATCTCCATTGGTGTCGGAGGCGGTATCCGCATCCGTGTCAGTATCGGTGTCGGTATCCGCATCGGTGTCCATATCCGTATCGGTGTCCTTGTCCGTGTCCGTGTCCGTGTCCGTATCGGTGTCCGCGTCCGTGTCTGAATCTGTATCCGCGCCTGAGTCCACGTCGGCGTCCGCATCCGCGTCCGCGTCTGAATCCGCGTCCGCATCTGGGTCCACGTCGACATCGCTGTCCGCATCCGCGTCTGAATCCGCGTCCGCATCTGAGTCCACGTCGGCGTCCGAGTCCGCGTCCACGTCTGAATCCGCGTCCACGTCTGAATCCGCGTCCACGTCTGAATCCGCGTCCGCATCTGAGTCCACGTCGGCGTCCGAGTCCGCATCCGAGTCCGCATCTCCTTCCGCTGTACCGGAATCACTGTCGGTGCCGCTCGCGCTCCTCTGTTCGGATTGGGAGCACATAGACAAGGCGGCACACATCAGCGCTGCAACCGTGAATAGAAGCGTTTTGCCCAGAAGTTTCATGATAGTTGTCTCCTTTTCATATCCTGTTGTGCACGCTAAGCTTGAAAATCGGGCGGTTTTCCCAGCGAGCACGCTGAGGGATGCGGTGTCAGAAGGGATGCAGCGAAGGGTTCGTCAGAAAAGAGATAGAGCGGTTGCGGGAGCAGGGGCGATATCTGCGTCGAAAGAATCCGATAGCGCAGTCCGAGGGGGGGCACATGAGCCTGAGGGAGCAACGCGGAGAAGCCATCGCGTTCTGAGATCGACCCCAGATCGAGCCCCGGGGAGCCATCGGAAACGGATGATTCCATGAGCTCCTCAAGAGAATTATCCCAAACAGAATCCAGATAGACACGAAAACGGGCGGTTCACTCAGTCGATAGGTGCACTCAACCCGATGGGTGAATGGGGCCATTGTGGCACCGATTTGTCTGCAAAAGAGGTTAGTGTCCCCAATATTTGCCTCCGCAAGGCCTACGGCGAGATCTTGGATGGCGCTTGCTGTACTCGCCACAGGGGCTCGGATAGAATAGGCGCGATGCGTCATCATCATCGTTACCGCCTCGATGTCGTGGTGGGGGGGCTTCCCATAACCGTCGCTCTGGCTTTCACGGTCGGCGCGAGGGCTCAGGACAAGGGAATCAGTGGAACGGAAGCAACAGACGACACGACGATCGAGGCCGATCCGGCCGCTGACGGGGAGATCGATTCCCGACAGCTCGACGACGGCGTTTTCATGGAGGCCCTCGAGCCCGAGGCCGATGACTTCGAGACCGTGGTCCGCGGCGAGCGGCCCCGCAGAGAGGTGACCCGCCATCGCATCACCTCGACGGAGATCAACCGCATCCCCGGCATCCACGGCGACGCGGTGCTCGCGATCCAGACCCTTCCCGGTGTGGGCAAGCCGCCGGCGCTTTTGGGAGAGCTCTATATCCGCGGCAGCGCCGGCAGCGACTCCGTGTGCCTCATCGACGGCCTCTACGTCCCCACGGTGTTCCATTTCGGCGCCGTCAACGCGGTCATCAACTCCGATCTCATCGACACCGTCGCCTACTATCCCGGAAACTTCTCGGTGCGCTACGGTCGAGGCATCGGCGGCGTGGTGGACATCGAGATCCGGACACCGGGGACGGAGCGGTTCCACGGGTATGTCGATGTGGACATCTGGGATGTCTCCGTCCTGGCGGAGGGACCGGTGTCGGACCGCTGGTCCGTGGCGGCCTCGTTCCGGCGGAGCTACATCGACGCGATCCTGAAGGGCACGGGGCTCCTGGAGAACCAGCTCCGCTTCACCGCAGCGCCGCGCTACTACGACTTCCAGGCGATCGCCGATTACCACCCGAGCCGACGCAATCACCTGAGGCTTCTCTTCCTCGGCTCCGACGACAAGGTCCGCTTCAGCGACGATCTGTTCGACGGTACCTTCGATATCAGCACTCAAATCCACACCCGTTCTCACCTCTACCAGGCCGAGCTCCAGTGGCGGCACCGATTTCACCGGCGGCTCTCCAACGAGCTCGCGGTGGGGGTCGGTACCTTCGGCGCCAAGGGGGCGGCCCACACCGCGTGGCGGACGACCCGCGCGTTCCCCGTCCATCTCCGCGACGAATTGACCCTCGTCCTGTCGCCGGAGCTCCTGCTTCGACTCGGGACCGACTCCGGCTTCGGCTGGTACGAGGAGCGCCTCGAGCAGCGATACCTGCAGGTCCCCGTGACGGATATTCACAAGCGATTCGAGGCCCACCCCGCCCTCTATGCCGAGCTGGAGCTCCTGGCGATACCCAACACCCAGCTCGTCTACGGCTTTCGGGCGGACTACCACAGCGTTATCGAGGACTGGAGCGTCGACGGGCGGTTCTCGGTGCGGCATACCCCGACCCCCCTCACCGCGTTCAAGGCCGGATTCGGGCTGTTTCAACAGCCGCCGCAGATGTACCAGCTCTCCCGCAGCACCGATCCCGGCGGGCTCGATCCGGCCGCCGCCGTGCACTACAGCGCCGGCATCGAGCAGCGGGTACCGGGGCTCGAGCACCTCGCGTTCGGCATGGAGGGGTTCTACAAGGACATCCGGCGGCTCCTGACCTTCCACCCCGGGTCGGGGGACTTCCAGAACTCGGGGATGGGGCGGGCCTTCGGGCTGGAGCTCCAGATCACCCACCGCCAGTGGCGACACTTCTTCGGTTGGGTCTCCTATACGCTCATGCGCAGCCAGCTCTTCCCGGACGAGAGCTATCGCCCGCGCGCCTTCGATCGGGATCAGACCCACGTGCTCACCCTGGTGGCAGGGGTTTCCGTCAAGTGGGGCATCGACCTCGGCCTCCGCTTCCGCCTGGCGAGCGGGTTCCCCTACACTCCGGTGGTGGGGGTGCAGTTCATTGATACGTTCCACGGGGGAAACACGGGGATTCTGGGGGAAGAGAACGCGAGCCGGATGCCCCTCTTCCACCAGCTGGACCTGCGCATCGACAAGACCTGGAAGCGGAAGACCGTGACGGTCAGCCTCTACCTCGACGTCCAGAATGTCTACAACCGGCAGAATCCGGTATTCTACCTCTACAGCGCGGACTACACCCAGAAGAAAGCGGTGTACGATCTGCCCGTCCTGCCGAGCCTGGGGTTGAGACTGGAGCACTGATGCGGCGAATTCTCATCATGATATTGCTGTCGGTTCCGGGGTGCTACGATCTCACGTTCGGTGAAGAGGACCACGTCGCGGATGAGCTCCGGGTCATGGCAATTCACCTCACCCCGCCCGAGATCCGGTACGGCGAGCCCATCGAGGCCGAGGTGCTTTTCACCGATCCGGAGGACGGCGCGCGACCGCTGTGGTTCGCCTGGCGGGTGCTCTATCCCCGCACGGACGGCAGCGGCGAGACCGAGATAGAGACCTTCGTGGGCACGGCGGATGACGGTGGACAACACATATCGGTCACCCCCCTCGAGAAGAGCGTGGTCCTCGCCGGGCCGCCCTTCGCCACCTTCGAGGTGTTCCTCTGCGCCGGCGAGCTGAACGCGCCGGCACGGCTCACGAGTGTCTCCACCGCCCGCCTCTTCCGGGACTTCTGCGAGGGCGCCCCCCTCGTAACGGCGTTGAAGCGGACGAGCATCGCCGACCCGACCTACCCCCAGACCAACCCCTCCATCGATCGCGTGTCGATGAACGGGGAGTCGCTGGAGAGCGGCCACGCCGCCCTGGAATGCGATCTCAACGACTGTTTCACCCGCCTGGAGGTGAGCCTCACCGAGGGAAGTCGGGAGCGGTATGTCAATCGCGACTTCAACGGGGAGGCTATCTCCGAGGAGCTGGAGGAGCTCCTGCAGGTGGAGTGGTTCGTCTCGTCGGGGCGGATCTCACCGGCGGTGGTCCAAGCCATCGACTGGCGGGGCCCCTACGTTACCTCCTGGACCCCGACGGCTCCCGGCCGGCACACCCTCTGGGCGATTGTCCGGGACAGCCGCGGCGGCAACGGCTGGCGGGAATTCCGCGTCGACGTCAAGGGAATCTAGTCGGCCGCCGCCGGCTTCGGGGACGGCTTCTTCCCCTCCCCTTCCGGGATGAGTTGACATCCGGCCCCGAGTCCTCGTAGATTCTCTTCTCCCCGGCGGGCAGTCGGCGGGGCGACGACAGGAGAATACACATGCAGTTTACAAGACTCGATGCAGAGGATTTGGAAATCATACTCTCGACCCTGAGAGATTTCGCCGAGCGGGAGATGCCCCTCGACCGGCGGCTCAAGTGGGACGAGGCGGATCGGTGCCCCGAGGACCTGGTCCGGGAGATGCTGAGCGAGGAGGTGGGTCTCCACCTGGTGTTCATCCCGGAGGAGTACGACGGCATGGGGGGCGGCGCCTATGACGTCTACCGCCTCTCCTGCGAGTTCGCCAAGATCGATCTCGGCATGGCCACCGGCATGCTGGCGGTAGCGCTGGGCACCGATCCCATCCGGGTGGGGTGCACCGACGAGCAGAAGGCCAAGTGGATGACCCGCATCGCCAACGAGGGTCTGGTGGTGGCCTACGGCGTGACCGAGCCCACCGCCGGCTCCAACGTGGAGAACCTCAAGACCAAGGCGGAGCGCATCACCGACGAGAACGGCAACGTCACCCACTACAAGCTAAACGGCATCAAGCAGTTCATCTCCAACGGCGCCATCGCGGATCTCACCACCATCCTGGCCAAGGCGCCGGACGGGCCCACCTTCTTCGTGGTGGAGAAGGGCACTGAGGGGCTCTCGGCGGGCAAGCAGGAGGAGAAGCACGGCATCAGGCTCTCCAACACCGCGCAGGTCATCCTCGAGGACGTGGTGATCCCGGCGGAGAACATCGTCGGCACCAAGGAGGGGCAGGGCATCAAGCAGTCCAACGAGGTGTTCGGGTTCACGCGGCTCATGGTGGCGGCCTTCGGGCTCGGCGGCGGCCTGGCGGGCCTCGAGCGGGCCATCGCCTACTCCAAGGAGCGCAAGCAGTTCGGCACCCTGCTCCGGGAGAAGCAAGGATACACCCACAAGCTGCTCGTCCCCAACAGCGTGCGCCTGGCCGCGGCCCAGGCCTACATCGAGCACGTGGCGGATCTCCTCGACTCCAGCGAGGCGGATCGCCAGGTGGAGGGGTCCGTGGCCAAGTTCTTCGCCACGGAGAGCGGCAACAAGGCCGCCGAGGACGCCATCCAGGCGCTGGGGGGCTACGGCTACTGCACCGAGTACGAGGTGGAGAAGATCAAGCGGGACGTCCGCATCCTCACCATCTACGAGGGGACCTCGGAGATCCAGCAGAACATCGTCGGCGTGTTTCGCATGCGCCAGTGCGTCAAGTCCAAGGGGGCCTTTTACAACGACATGGCCGCCGAGGTGGAGCCCCTCGACACCGTGGGGGGCCCCGCCGTGGCGAAGGCCGCCCGGTTCCTCTCCGAGTGCGCGGTCTCGGCCTTCAAGAACAAGCTCACCCGCAAGCAGCACGCCGTCTTCGAGATGGCCATCGCCATGGCCGAGGTGGAGACCGCCGTGGCCCTGGCCAAGGCCGCGGCCAAGGGCGACGATCTGATGAAGGCCCAGTCCCGCATCTGGGCCGCCGAGGTGGCCCTGTCCGTCCCCACGCGCCTCCTCAAGCTCTTCCGGGGCTCCGATCTCCTCGACGAAGCCAAGATGAAGGCCCTCGAGGAGAGCGCCGATCTCTCCGGCGCCGTCGCCCTCCAGGCCGGCGCCATGGCCGACATGGACACCGTGGCCAAGATCATCACCGCCGACTGATAGCGCCGTCGCGGTTCCCCCGGCGCCCCCCTCTCGAAAAAGGTGTTGGTTTGTCTTTTAGTGTCCGCCGATCCGGTCTACTGGCTGTCGCTCGGTCAATACGGTCGTAATCGGCGGCAGGTCTTGTTATAAAAGAGGGGACCTACACCAAAAAAGGAGCCGATATGCCAACTCACAACAAGACGGGGCACCGTAAAGCCGGCACAGGAACCCTCGCGGGGTCTGGCGTTTGGCGGATGGTGCTGATGATCGCGAGTCTCGGGGTATTGCCGATGTGCTCGCAGTCGGAAAACGAAGAGAGCCCGGACCTCGACCCCGGAGACACTGACGCTGAAGGGGATACCGACACCGATACCGACGCTGATAGCGATACCGACGCTGACGCTGACACCGACGCTGACGCTGACGCTGATAGCGACGCCGACACCGGCACTGACACCGACACCGACACCGACACTGACACCGACACCGACACTGATAGCGATACCGACGGGGATACGGATGCCGACAGCGACGTTGATGCCGACGCTGACGCTGACGGGGACACCGACGTCGATACCGATGTTGACGGAGACACCGACGCTGATACCGATGTTGACGGGGACACCGACGCTGATACCGACGCCGATGGGGACACCGACATCGATACGGATGCGGACGCCGACACCGGCACCGGCGACGTCCCGGTAACCTGCACCGAGTCACGACCGGTGACCAGCATCAACGCCTCCGGCAGCGGCCCCTACGACGTGGTGGTCGAGACGAACAGTGACCCGGGGATCGAGGAGGGCACCATCTACCGTCCCGCGGAGTTGGGGGGGGAGGCGCTATTCCCGATCTTCGTCTGGGGCGAGGGCGCCTGTACCAGGGACGGCGGCGCGAACGCGGCGGCCATGGCCGAGATCGCCTCCCACGGATATTTCATCGTCGCCGACGGTACGCCCGGGGGCACGGAGTCGCGCCCCATGCTCACCGGCGACGTGGACACGATGGGGGCACCCCTTCGGGCTTATATCGACTGGGTCATCGCCGAGAACGGCAAGCCCTGCAGCGCCTACTACCACAGCATTGACACGACAAAGGTCGCCGCCGACGGGTTCTCCTGCGGCGGACTGATGGCCCAGGGGACCGCCGCCGATCCCCGGATCACCACCTTCGGGCTCACCAGCTCCGGCATGGCCCGGGCCGGGGAGGGGTTCTACGAGACCATCGTCACGCCGGTCCTGTTTGTGGAGGGCGGCCCGGACGACTCGGCCTACGCGAACAGCCTGCTCGACTATGACGCCATCAGCGCCCTCGGCATCCCGGTCCTGTATTTCAGCAAGGCCCTCGGCCACGGCGGAGACCTGTGGGCCCCGAACGGCGGGGACTTCACCCGGATCAACCTGGCCTGGTTGAACTGGTGGCTGAAGGGGGACGAGGGGACGACGGGGAAGGGCCTCCTCGTCGGCGACGGCTGCCCCTATTGCAGCGACAGCGCCTGGGAGGTCATGTCGGCCAACCTGCCCTGACCTCGTCTCGTCCGCTCGTGACGGGGAGGCCGGTTTCCTACTCTTCGGTCTGGAGGATCGCCTCGAGGTCCGAAGCCACGCTCTCGGCGCTGAGGCGGGAGAGCTGGACCCACACGCCGGTGTAACCGCTCTTCGCGTAGTACGCCTTCTTCTCGTCCTCCCCCTTGGCCCAGGCGAGGGAGACCGAGTCGAAGGGGCTGCCGGCCTTCTCGATGTCGAGGGTCGCGAGGGGGGTGAGTTCCGGCGTCTCCAGCAGATACTCCTTGACGTTCATCCGGAAGAGGGCCCCGACCCAATTGGCCATCATCTCGCTCGGCGCGTCCTTCTCCCCCTCGGCCGCCCATGTGGCGTCCTTACCGCGGCCCGCCTTCACGAGCTTCTTCTTCCGTTCCTCCGCCTGAACGGTGACCGCGGTGACCTCGTCCTCCTTTAGGTCGAGGATCTTCCGCTCCATATACCGGGGGCTGGAGAGGTCCACGGCGCGGATGACATCCGCCGAGATGAGGAACACCGCCCCCTCGGGGGTCTCCCGGAGATAGGTGGTGGTGCCGCCGTAGCTGCTGCTGCCGACCTCGAAGACCGCAGCCTGCCCCTTGGCCTCGATGGACAGTCTGCCCCCGTCCCCGGCGAATCCGAACCGCCCGAGCTCGTCCCCCGCGAGCACCCCCAGCCTCCGCTTGGCCGTCAGGGGGAAGATCTTCTCCAGCGTCTCCTCGAGCGCCCGGCTGGCGCGGTACACCGCCCGCTCCGTCTCATCGACGAGCGCCTCCGGCACGCCGCCGTCGGCCGCCGCGGCTGTCTCGGTATCCACCTCGTCCCACTTCTCGGGATCCGGCACCTCCGCCTCGCGCTTGAAGACGGAGACGGTCAGGCCGCCCCCCGGACGCGGCGCGATGTCCACGATCTTGTTGTCCTGTGAGAAGGTGATTTGATTGATCTTCGAGAGTTCGATATCCAGGATGGGCGTCTCCACGGGCTCGGCGGCCTCCTCCGGGGCCGAGTAGACGACGTAGGCGGCGACCGCCGCGATCGCCAGCCAGGAGAAGTGGACGATGAGCGATAGCCTTCCCCTCATTTGGCCCTCCTTCCTCTGCCCCGCCCCCAGCGAGTGATCACCCCGAGGCCCAGGATGAGCAGGGGCACCGCGAAGATCGTCACGTAGAACCAGAAGACATCCTCGTCCCGGGTGTGCGCGATACGGACGTCCTCCTCCCCTTCAGTGGCGGGCGCCACCTGTCCCTGTCCCACCAGCCACTCGAGGGAGTCGGCGAGCAGCCGCAGGTTCCCCGGCATCCCCGAGACGCCGATGCGGAAGCCGATGTATTCATCCGAGAGGAGGTCGGTGTCCGCGAGCACCACCACCCGCATCTCCTCCGTCAGGGGCTCCCGGGTCACCCCGCCCGCGCCCTTCTTTTGCGTCTTCGCCGAGACCGCCGCCACGAGGTTGAAGCTCCCGGGGGTCTCCCCCTCCCCCCGGACCCCGTCTCCGTTGTCGTCCCCCCAGGTGCCGGAGGGGGCGCGCACCGCGAAGGTGATCTTCGGCTTGGCGCCCGCGTTCTTCTGCAGCGATCCCACGCCGGGGAAGAACACGGGCACCACTCCCTTCTGACGGGAGAAGCTGCCCACCGCGGGGTGGGAGGAGAAGGCGGTGGTGATGAGGTAGTGCTTGTCCGTGGGCACCCGCTTGATGGGGATATAGGCCTTGTCATTCGCCAGCAGGGTCCGTGAATACCGGAGCCCCAGGTGGTCGAGGAGCCCCTTCAGATCCACGTCACTCGACGGATCCAGGGTGAGCAGCATGCGACCGCCGGCGTCCAGGTAATCGGTGATGGCCTCGGTCTCCCCCGGGAAGGGCGGCAGCGACGGATCGGTCCAGACGATCATCGCCGCGTCCTCCGGCACGCCGCCCCCCAGCCCTTCGACGGGCCCGAGCTTCTTCACCGACATGTTGCTGCTCTTGAGGATTTTGGTGAGGGCGCCGAGGGGCGGTCGGGGGTCCTCCTCCGATGTGCTCTCCGGGCGCTCACCGTGGCCGCTGATGACGTAGACGGTCTTCCGCTCCACCGTGAGCTTGAGCACCATCTTCTGGAGCTCGGCGTCGAGGGATCGGAGCTTGCCCCGGGCCGCGTCCATGGTGTCGCCGAGCACGAGCTTCTCGCTGTTCGTGCCCCGGGCGATGACCACGGTGCCGTCCTGGGTCACCCGGTGCTGCCGCGCCACCTCCGGCGCCATCGCCGGGTCCACCAGGGTGACCCTGAACTTCCCGGACAGCTTGTCCAGCGCCTCGAAGAAGGGGCGCGCGGCCTCCCGAACCTCGCTCACCTCCGGGAAGAACAGCAGCGCCTCGGTCTCCTCCTCCATCGAAGCGACGAGGTCCCGGGTGTACTCGGACGGCAGGGCGGCCTTGAAGTAGCTGAGATTCGCGTGGACATCCTTTCTATTCGCGACGGCGTTCACGAAGAAGAGCGTGCACAGGAGGGCGGCGATGGTGGCGCCGGCGCGGGCCGAGGCGC
>JBNLED010000238.1:0-30438 GCA_050304755.1 Polyangia bacterium
GGATCTGCGGGTGCGGGGCGGCGGACGACGACGCTGACCGGGATGACGTGCCGGACTGCGAGGACGGATGTCCCGCGGACCCGTTCAAGCAGGCGCCGGGGGCGTGCGGCTGCGGTCAGCTGGAGGGGGCATGTGACGACACCAAGGGGCGCTCGGGGTGCCGCTGTAACGCCGCCGGCGGGCGCCCGCGCTCGTCGATTTTCCTCGTGGTGATGCAGTTGTTGAGCTGATCGAGCGCGGCCTACTTCTCGCCGATCTCCTGCAGGCGCTGCTTGGCCACCTCGGCCCAGGGCCCCGTGGGCTCGAGGGAGAGGTAGACCTCGAGCTGCTTCTTGGCCTGGGATATCTCCCCCAGGCGGAAGCAGGTGATGGCCAGGTTGAAGTGGGCGTCCGCGAAGGTGGCGTCGAGCGCCACCGCCTGCCGGAAACACTCCTTGGCCGTATCGAGACACCCCTCCTCGAACTCGATGAAGCCCAGGTTGTAGTGGGCCTCCGGCTGGTTGACGTTCACCTCGATGGCCTTCCGGTAGAGGGCCTTGGCGTCCCCGCAGGATCCGGTCCGGTAGAGCAGGTTGCCGAGGTTGGTGTAGGCGTTGGCCAGGGTGGGATCCAGGTGGATGGCCCGGTGGTAGGCCTCCTCGGCCAGGGCCAGGGTCTCCTCGGATTCGTCGAGGGCGCACCCCTCCAGATACCACTCATAGGCGGAGAGGACGCGCTCCTCCGCTACCTTGTCCGGAAACTCCGACACCACCTCCTCTTCGAAGCTCTTCACGTCGAAGTCCAGGAGCAGCTGGCCGGTGTCCGCGTCGAAGTCCCGCTCCGCGTCCGCGACGATGATCGTCTTGGCGTCCGACATGATGCGCAGCTTGCTGAGGGGTTGGGTCGACTTTGGGATGGCTTCCTTGAGCCGGTAGAGGATGCGGCGGGTTCGTTGCAGGCTGATGCCGTGGTCCAGGAGGGTCTTCACCGACCGGACGCCGATGAGGTCCTGGAACGTGAAGCACCGCCGCCGGCCGTTGTGTCCCGAGGGGGACAGGAACCCGGACCGGTCCCAATACCTGAGGCGGCTCTCGGTGATATCGAAGAGCCGGCTGACTTCCTTGAAAGAGTAGGAGCTGCTCATGGTTCTCCCCGGTGCGTCAGATGGCCGGGGGTTATGGAGTCTGGATGGCGCAACGTCTCGATCCTCCCCGTTTTTTTTCCGCTCGGCGGCGAATCGCTTGCCGACAACTCCCGGATTCTGCCCGCCGAATTTAACATAGTATACCATAGCCGGCTTGCGTTTCATCCCTCACCTTCCATCTCGTCCACCGCCGCCAGCGGGCACTCCACGTCCACGTCGATGAGCAGATTCGTTCCGTTCCGTGAGAACGCGGTCTCGGCGTTCATCTCGCGGATGAAGAACGGGCTGCACCGCCGCTCGGCCTCCCGCCGGGAGAGGCGGAGGAGCCCGAGGTGGAGCGGGAGGGAGCGCTCGGCGCAGACCACGAGGGCGTCGAGGTTGTCCACTTTTCCGAAGTCGAACCGCCGGTGGAGCGGAATGGAGAAGAGGGTGCTGCCCGAGTACACCCTCGCCTCGGTCTCCACGGCTCCCTCGCTCATGAGCTCGGCGGCCGAGAGCAGGGCCTGGGCGGCCGAGAGGGTGAGTGACTTTCCGATGAACACCTGTATCAGTGGTATCTTGACGGGCTTCTTCAGTGGCTTGATGTCCTTCATGTGGGATACTGTAGGTCAATGTAGTAGCAAAGGCAAGTTCTGGGCAAATCGGGTATCTATTCCGGGACCAGCTCGATGAGCGCAACCTCAGGGGGGCAGTTGAAGCGGACCCGCGGGACGTCTCCCCCCTCCATGCCGACGCCGCGATTCACGTAGTGCCAGAGGCCGCGGCGGGTCCGGTGGAGGCCCGCGGCGTAGAACCTCCGGTCCCATCTGGCGATGCGAATGAGGGGGCCGACGAACGGCAGGCACAGCTGGCCGCCGTGGGTGTCCCCCGAGAGCAGGAGATCGGCGCGGCCGTCCACCCGGCGGACCGCCGCGGGGAAGTGGTGCATCACGATCCGGAAGGCGTCCTTCGGCATGCGCTTCAGCATTCGGCCCATGCGACCCTCGTGATCCACGGCCACCCCGGCGAGCCAGAGGGGCTGGCCGGCGACCACTATGGGAACCGCCTCCCCGTTCAGCGCCCGGAGGCCGCTGCCGCGAAAGGGATTCTCCCGCTTGAACCACCACACCTCCCAGTTCCCCCGCACGCCGTAGAGCGGCGCGATCTCCGCGAGGGCGCGGGTGGTTCGCCGGAACAGGGGAATGCCCTCGTCGCTGTTGATGCCGTCGCCGGTGAAAAGGATGAGATCCGGCGTCAGCGCCCGCGTCATCTCGACCACCGCCTCCTCGGCCCGCTCCGTTGCATCGCAGTGGAGGTCGGTCAGGTGGACGATGCGGACGGGGCGGGTGATCTTGGGCGACGGAATTCGCGTCGCCTCCGTTCTGGGGAAGTAGGGCTCGATGAACGCCCAGCCGAAACAGAGAAGGCCGAGAGCGCCGAGGACGAGGAAGGCCTTGCGGATGACCCGCGACGGAGGTCCCCCGCTGAAGGGACCGCGCTTCAGCACCCCCAGCCTGAAGAGCGCCCAGTGGGCGAACACCGCGAAGCAGGTCGCATAGACAACGATGAGGACGACGACGGCGATGATAAGCCGGTGGAGATCAACCAATACAGTACCTCACTCGGGAACAACGTATGGCGCGGGACGGCAATTCCGGGGATCGGGGTTCAAGGGGCGTCGCGCTTCAGGCGGTGACCGAGCGCCGCCGCGGCCCGTTCCACCGCCTTCTGTCGTCGGTAGAGCATGTAGACGTAGAGCAGCAGAAGCCCGAGGATAACGGCGTAGGCGGAAAACATCAGCACCTCGCCGCTGACGGTCTCCCGCTGATCCAGAGCCACGGGGACGAACGCCCGGGTGTCATTGTCGGTCGCAGTCTGTTGTCGGTCGACCGGTGTCGCGGGATCGGCGGCGACGGGAAGCGCCCGCAGGGTGAGCAGCAGAACGAGCCCCGCGGCATGGGGACCTCTGATCCGGGAGATAACGGCGTTACTCATCCCGCGACTCCTCACTCCCGATCGCCGACCTCACGTCCGATAGCGCCTTTCGGGTCCGCGCATGGGCCTTGTGGGCCAGCGTCAGGAGCACCGCCAGGCCGCCGAAGGCGATCCCCGCCATGACAAAGAACACCGTCATCCGTCGTCACCTCCGAGGAGCCCCCGGATGGCCGCCCGCTCCGTGAGCGCGTCGAGCCGGCGGCGGCTCTCCTCCAGCCGGTACCGATGGAGCAGCAGCAGGACGAACAGCCCGGTGAACGCGAAGAGGCTCACGATGAGGGCGACGAGCATCTCCGGCTCCATTCCCCCGCCCCGAATGACCGTGGGGTGCTGGCTCCGCCACTTCCGGACCGAGATGTGGATGACGGGGACGATGCAGGCCCCCAGGATGGCGAGGGCGGCGGAGAACCGGCGCTCGGTCTCCCCGGAGGCGAGGGCGCGGAGCAGCACGTAGGCGGCCACGACGAGGGTGAAGAGGAGCGACGACGTGAGCCTGGGATCCCAGGTCCAGAAGGCCCCCCACGCCTTCCGTCCCCAGAGGGAGCCCGTCACCATCACCATGACGGCGAAGAGGAGGGCAAGCTCGGCGGCGCTCTTGGCCAGCATGTCCCAGCGATCGGTGCGTTTGACGAGGTAGAGCACCGACGACACCGCGCAGACCCCCCAGGCGAGGTACATCGTATAGGCGGACGGCATGTGAAAGTAGAAGACCTTCTGGATGATGCCCCGGGCGGTCATCGGCGCGTACAGAAACGCCAGGAGGAGGGCGGTCATCATGGACACCGCGGAGAGAATGATCGATAGGATGTGTTTCGCGTTCTTCATGCCAACCGGGGTCAACATATCCGCTTTCGGGAGGGGACGCCACAAAAAGGGGGCATCGAAGCGGGCGGGCCGATCAAACGATACGGCCGATCAGACGATGAGGCAGTTCGCGATGAGGCGGGCGATCTCGGTCATGGCGTCGCTCCAGTCCTCGTTGCAGATGGAGTAGATGTAGCTGGCGCACCCGAACTCCTGGGCCACCTGGACGTACCGACGCCCCGGCCGGGCGCTGGTCACCACGGTGTTGCCGACCACGCGCTCGCACGCGGGCGCGAAGTGCCAGTAGGTGGTGTTTGTCTCCGGGTCGACGATCTCCTGGGAGGCGTACTGCATCTGGGGATCGGCGAGGCAGCCCTGGATCATGTCCCCCGTGCCCTGGCAGACCGGCGTCGGCGGCACGCCCACGATAGCGGCGAAGAGCACCTGGGACGCGTTCCCCCCCTTGGCGGCGATGAGGCTGTCGTAGAAGTAGCGTGCGTTGAAGAGGTTGTTCGTCTCATTCTGGGGCGGGAGGTTGCACGAGGTGTTGATGTTGAGCCCCTGGAACTCGGGTGTATAGAAGATACCGTTGGTGCTCATGGAGCAGTCCTCCTCGTCAGAGACGACCAGGACCGCGAGGAGGTGGTTCGGACGGATGAAATTCTGGTTGCGCTGCAGCGAGCGGACGCCGGCCTGGAGCTGCTGCTCGAAGCCGCAGCCGTCGGTGCCGAGCTGGGCCATGCAGGCGACGTTCCGGGCGATGTCCGTGGGGGCCGCCGCCGTGGTGTCCGCCCACGCGCCGTTGATCGGGTTACAGGCCACCTGCCCCTGCGCGGCGTTGTTGGGGGCGATGCACAGCCCCGCGGTGCCGTTATGGTTGCAGGTCCAGGTGGGGTCAGGACACTGGGCGCCGTCCGGGTCGCACTTGATCCGATAGCTGTCCACCGTGACGGCATTTTCGGGCGGGGGCGCTGCGAGCAGCATGCCGTCATCTCCCAGGGGGTTGGCCGCGTCGCCGCAGCCGGTGATCAGCTGCGCCATCTGGGGCTCCGAGGCGCCCTGTCCGCCGTACTGAACCCCCAGGTCCGAGGAGGTGATGCCCACACGGACATTGGCGGCGGCGGCGTAGGGCCACCCCTGAACCGGCGCCACGAGGGAGTTGATGAGGGTGTAGAAACCGGTGGCGAGGATCTGCTGCTCCTCCCCCATAGAAATAGAGTTGTCCACCACCACGAGAATATCCACCCCCTCCAGCCCCTGACAGCCGGCGCAGGCGTTGAACTGTTGCCCCGTGTCCGTCGGGGTCTCCTGGTTGATGGGATCGGTGCCGTTCGGTATGGGATTCGAGGTGTCCACCGGCGTCGAGGTGTCCCCGGTGACCGGCGGTTGATCCCCGAACTTCGGGGAGATACCTTCATCGCTCTCGCAAGACACATGAATCAGGCACGAGAGGAGCCCAAGGGAGAGGGCCAACCTAAACAGAGATCTCATTTTTATATCCTTTCCAAGAAATCGTTACGATTTCAAAATGTTTCCTATGTATTGCGTCACCACCCGTATGCCTTCCCCGAGGGGAGACATCTTATTTATCCTATCAAACTATCATTCTTCTATACAAACTTACAATCTCTCCGATTTTTAAAGGGATTAGGCGGCGCCGGGGGGCTTCGGTGTCATTCGACGCCGGCCGGACGGAATGGGGGTTCACGAGCCCCGACCAGTTGTGCTATCGCTGGCTGACGATTTCAACGGAAGGACGCCAGATGCCAGAAGAGACCGGAAAAATAACCCCGATGAGTGAGGACTTCCCCAAGTGGTACCAGGATGTGGTGAGGGAGGGGGACCTGGCCGAGGTGGCCAAGGTGGTGAAAGGCTGTATGGTCATCAAGCCCCATGGGTACGCCATCTGGGAGAAGATCCAGGCCGATCTGGATCGGCGGTTCAAGGAGACGGGACACAAGAACGCCTATTTTCCGCTGCTCATCCCCAAGTCCTTCATCACCAAGGAGGCGGAGCACGTGGAGGGGTTCGCCCCGGAGCTGGCGGTGGTGACCCACGCGGGGGGCAAGCAGCTCCCCGAGGGGGAGGAGTACGTCATCCGCCCCACCTCGGAGACCATCATCGGACACTTCTTCTCCAAGTGGATCGATTCCCACCGGGATCTCCCGCTGCTCATCAACCAGTGGGCCAACGTGATGCGCTGGGAGCTCCACACCCGCATGTTCCTGCGCACCACCGAGTTCCTCTGGCAGGAGGGTCACACCGCCCACGCCACCCACGAGGAGGCCCTGGAGGAGGTCCATCGGATGCTCGGCGTCTACGGCGACTTCGCAGAGAACGTCATGGCCATGCCGGTCATTCGGGGCGAGAAGACCGCCACCGAGCGGTTCGCCGGGGCCCTCTCCACCCTCTGCATCGAGGCGATGATGCAGGACGGCAAGGCGCTCCAGGCGGGGACCTCCCACGATCTGGGGCAGAACTTCGGCAAGGCTTTCGACGTCAAGTTCCAGAACGAGGAGAAGAAGATGGACTACGTGTGGCAGACCTCCTGGGGGGTCTCAACGCGGCTCATCGGCGGGCTCATCATGACCCACTCCGATGACACCGGCCTGGTGCTGCCGCCGAAGCTGGCGCCGATCCAGGCGGTCATCGTGCCCATCTTCCGCAAGAACAAGGAGCAGGCGAGCGTCATGGAGGCGGCCGAGAAGCTCGCGGCGGATATCAAGGCCTCCGGCGTCGCGGTGGAGCTCGACGACCGGGAGGGCAAGCGACCGGGGGAGAAGTTCTACGACTGGGAGCGCAAGGGGGTGCCGATCCGAATAGAGCTCGGCCCCCGGGACATCGCCTCCGGCGAGGTGATGACGAGGCTTCGCGTCTCCGAGGGGAAGGAGAAGCTGCGGCTCGATTCGCTCGCCGCTGACCTCCCCGCCGTTCTGGACGGATTCCAGACCTCCCTGTTCGAGCGGGCCAAGGCCCGTCGGGAGGCCAACACGGTCTTCATCGATACCTGGGATCAGTTTCTGGAGATCTTCAAGGAGGGCGAGTCCAAATTCGCGTGGGCTCACTGGGACGGCGCCGCCGAGACCGAGGCCGCCATTAAAGAGGAGACCAAGGTCACCATCCGCTGCGTTCCCCTCGACGGTCAGGGGCCCGAGCCCGAGGCGGGCGTCTGCATCAAGAGCGGCAACCCGTCCAAACGACGCGTCCTCTTCGCCAAGTCCTACTGAATTTCCTGCGCTACTCGCTATCGCCGTCGGCGTCGAGATCCGCCGTGACCATCGACACCTTGCGGGTCACCTCGTCGAGGCGGCTCTGGGGCGGGGCGGTGGAGAGGCCGCTCTTCAGATTGGATAGTGCCCGTTTGATGGCGGGACCCGGAAGCACCTCCCGCTCGATATCCCGGGCGACGGAGTCCACGACGGCCTTGAGGCCATAGACGTTATTCTTTTTGAATCGGTGTCCCATCAGCGTGAGGTAGTGGGAGGCATCGAAGTGCTGGATCACCGGTGTGGCCGGGAGTCCCAGATGGTAGAGTGCTTCTCGAAGCAACCCTTCGAAGAGGCTGGGGATATCCGCGATGCGCTCACTGAGGGGCGGGATTTTAATCACTTTTAATCGCGAGAGCATGTCGAGGGTGATCCCGTGGGTCGGACCGGGCTCCGACGACGCCAGGATGAGGCGGAGATCCACTTTCTTCGGGGTGGCGGCCCCTATGGGAAGGAAGGTCCCATCATCAAGCAGGGGGATCAGCCGATCCTGGACACTCCGGGGGATTCGGTGGGCGTCGGTGATAAACAGGATGCCACTGTCGGCCATGTCGATGTAGCCGGGACATTCGATGACATCGCTCGAGATATGCTCTCTGACGCCGATAAGAGCGGTCAGGATCGCGGACTCGGTGTCGTACTCCGACGCGCGCTGGGAGAAGATTTCTCGACCGAGCATTTCGGCGACCGTGTTGGCTGCGGCGGTCTTCCCCGCGCCCTGGGGACCGGCCAACAGGATACCCTGGTTCGGAGAGAGGGCGAGGGCGGTAAGATCGCGGGTCAGCTTCCGTGTATAGAACCGGCCCGCCATCCCCCAGGTGGGTTGCTCTTTGGTGATGCGAAAATTCCGGATGTCGTCGAGGTATACGAAGAGCGTGTTCCCGAGCGCGATGATGCTCTGATTCGGGAGCCGTCGCTCGGCGGTAAGCCGGCGTCCGTTCAGCGAGGTGCCGTTCTTGCTCCCCAGGTCCTCGATGGAACATGTCGTGGCTTGCCGGGTGATACGGATATGCCGGCGGGAGATCCCCGTATCGGGGAGAATCAGGGACTTCTCGCCCCTCCCGATGACCACGGTATCCTCGATCTCGTAGTAATATTGGGAGGGCTCCCCGGGACCGGTGTAGGCAACGAGGATGCCCGGCATCAAGGGCAGCTGCTTCTTCGGAGGAAATGAGCTAATGTAGGTCGGTTTATGCCTCATCACGATGTAACTATATACGAAGAATCGCAACCCCGCTATAGCGCACGAGGCGTACCGGGAGGCCGCCGGCAATACTATCGGGAAATATCAATTTGGTGTATGTATCTGCTCTATAACGGAGGATAGATGAAACAGATATTTGATTTCCTGTCTCACGGTGGTGTGATCATGATCCCCATCGCTCTCGGATCGGTCATCGCGCTGACCATCTTTCTGGAGCGGATCTGGAGCCTGCAGGAGTCCCGTATCCTCCCCGCCGGGGTCCTCGATCGGGTGCTCGATTTCGTGAGAAAGGCGGACCTCAAGGCGGCCCGGGAGGAGTGCCTTCGAAGCGATACCCCCCTCGGGCGGCTGCTGCTCTCGGGCCTGGACGCTGCCGGGCGGCCGATCCAGGAGATCAGGATGGCGCTCGAGGACATGGGCAAGCGGGAGGTCTCCCGAATGGAGCGCTACATCGAGGCCATCGGCACCACGGCGAGCATCGAGCCCCTGCTCGGTCTTCTCGGTACCGTCATCGGAATGATCCAGGTCTTCCAGCAGGTCGTGCGGACCTCTCGAGAGGGCTCCATCGATCCGGGGCTGCTCGCCAACGGAATCTGGCAGGCGTTGATCACCACGGCGGCGGGGATGAGCGTGGCCATCGTCGCTTTCGTGGGATATCGCTATCTGCTCTCGAGGAGCAACCGTCACACGATTGAGCTGGAGGAGGGCGCCGGCCGGCTGATCGAGGTCCTGCGGGGGAGCGGTGAAAAGAGCGACGCTGAACAGAAGAAATCCGACAAGAAAGGCAATGACGAGAGCGGAGACACCAAATGAATTTTGGATCCAGCCGGAAATCAAAGGGGAGTGTGGTTTTGGAGGTGACGCCGCTGGTCGATGTGGTCTTTCTGTTGCTCATTTTCTTTCTACTTACCGCGACCTACGTCAAGAACCCCCATCTGGATATCAACCTGCCGAAGGCTTCCCTCAACCAGGTCTCCAGTCACAAGAAAGATATTGAAGTTCTTATTCGCGAAGACGGGGAATTGAGGTATGATAATAAAAACGTATCGCTTGAGCAGCTCGAAGGGATCCTTCGCGCCGAGTATTCGGAGAACGATGAGACCATCGTCATTGTCCGGGCGGATAAAGATTCCCGCCACGGAAAGGTCGTCGACGTGATGGACCTGGCCAAGCGTATCGGATTCAACAAGCTGGCGATCGCCATTCGGGCCAAGTCAGCCGAGATGGAGTGATAATTATTTGAGCTTAAAACGTATTTTTTCCGTTCTGGTGCTTTCCGTGATAGTCGCCCCGGGAGTTTCGAACGCGTTGGATGGAATCAGACTCTACGCTACGCCTGCGGTGGGGGGGGCATGGATGCGCGTCAAATCCATGGAGATAGAGAAGACCTTCGTGTCCGGGGAATCCTTGTCGGAGCTCCCCGAAGAGGACAAAGTGGTGGGCTCGAAGTCCTTCTACACCGGATCCGGTGTGACCCCGGCCATCTCGGCCGGGATCAAGCTCATGTCCCTCGGGCTCGGGTTTCACTTCAGCTATACGGCGCTCAAGACCAACAAGTACGAGGAGGGGAAAAAAAAGATCGGAGGGTACTACAAGGAGTACCGCTACGATTCGGAGTATCAGGCCGCCGTCGGTGACAAGGTCCTTCAGCAGGGCAAAATCGGCATCAAGCGGATCCAGTTCGAGTTTTTGTATGGCCTGCCGGTCTGGCGCTTCGAGTTCGTCTTTGTGACCCGGATTGGCGGCTGCATCATCGATCCCGGGAAGCTCCAGATCGGCCGGGCCATTCACACCAAGAACGGCTTCTCCGGCGACCTCGGTATGCGAATTGAGTTCTTCCCCATTGATTATGTCGGCATCGGGATCGGCGGGTGGGGGGGCTTTTTTGCCTTCGCGGGATCATATGAAGGAACCTATGGAGGCGGCAGCGGGTTCACCGGTAACCTGACTTTCCGGATCTGACAGCTTCCCATGAATTCGCTCCGATTTCGGAGGGATCGAAAAATAACTAATAAATACAAATAGGTTAAGGCTGCATGGAGGGGGGTGGAATCAGTCCTCTCTTTAAGTTGGAATTTTTTTTACCCAGATTTGATGTCTCATCACACTTAACCCTTAATGGAGGGTTGTCTGATGGTGCTTGTATTTGGTGAATTCTACAATTTTACCAACTCTACTTTGTCCATAGACATTGAAAAGCCGGCCACCAATAGCAATTTTTTGGTGAGAGTGATAACGATCAAACAACTAGTTTATCGTAAAAACTGTCTGAACCAGTTAACAACGTTACCCCCTTGCGGGGAAGATTTGAGTATTCGTAGTCGTTTTTGAAAGGAGTTGGGAAGTGATGTTTTTACGAGAATTTTTCAGTATCGTGGCAATTAGTATCGCCTTGGCATGGGGGATCCTCGCTTGTTCGTCCGAGCCGGCGCGGATGCAGGATGGGGGGGATAGCATGGGAGGCGACGCCGATACTGACACGGATACGGATACAGATAGCGATACGGACACGGATACGGATTCCGATAGTGATATGGACGCGGATACCGACGCGGACACGGACAGCGATGCGGACATGGACAGCGATTCCGACACAGACAGTGATGCGGATACGGACAGCGATTCCGACACAGACAGTGATGCGGATACGGACAGCGATGCGGACACGGACAGCGATGCGGACACGGACAGCGATGCGGACACGGACAGCGATTCCGACACGGACAGCGATGCGGATACCGACGCAGATACCGACGCGGACACGGATGCGGATACTGATTCGGATGTGGATGGTGATACTGATTCGGATGTGGATGGTGATACCGATACCGATACCGACGCAGACGGAGATGCGGTTTTTGATGTAAATTTGACCATGAGTAGTGTCATCCCCACGGTCGGTATCGTGGAGTGGTCATTAAACAAGAGCCCGCTGACGAGCGCCTCGATTGAATTCGGTCGAGGGGGGCAGGTGGAATACGTCGCTCCGGTCGACCTCAACGAGCCGGGATATCGCACCCTGCTCCTCGGGATGAAACCCTCTTCGGAGTATAGCTTTCGGGTGGTCGCCAGCGACGCCGGCGGGACCTACACGAGTGACGACTATCCGGTGACCACCGGTGGCGCGCCGACGGGGTTTGCCAATAAGAGCGTCACGAAGACCCCGAACTGCTTCGAGAGCGGATTCATTGTCAGCATCGTATACGGCGGAAACGGCGCGGCCTTCATCTTGGACAAGGACGGCGACTATGTGTGGTGGTATACTTCCGAGAATTCCGGTAACAACGGGGTCCGGGCGAAGATGACCTGGGACGGCAAATCGATGTTATTGGCCAATGGAAATGTCGCCGGACGGCCCAACAGCGGTACCTTGATCAAGGTGGATATGGACGGGACGAACGAGATGGTTTATTCTAATGTCAACCGGCGCCATCACGACGTCACAGTGCTTCCGGACGGAACCATTACGTACTTTGAATATAGCGACGACAGCAGTTGCGAGGTGGTCTATGAGATCAATCCCAACGATCCCAATAACCGTAAACGGGTGATTGATATCAGCGAGTATTTCGACGGACATGCCGCCGCTGACGGATGCCACTGCAACGCAATCAACTACATTGATTCAGAGGAGACGTACACGCTGTCGGTGCTCAACTTCAGCTCGTTCATCAAGTTCGACAGGGATGGCAACGTGAAATGGATTTTCGGCAACACCAATAGCGATTTCTCGGGGGTTTCCTGGGAGCGGCAGCACCAGCACCAGACCCTTCCCGGCACCTTCCTTTTCTTCAACAACGGCCCCTTCGGTTTCGGTTCCTCGAAGGCCCTCGAGTTCAACTTTGACGAGAGCTCCTATACCGCCAGTGAGATATGGTCCTATGACGGCGGCCTGAGCAGCATGGCGATGGGCGATGCTAAGCGGATGACCAATGGGGATACCCTGGTGACCTATTCATCGAACGGCGCCATGCATGTCGTCAATCCTTCGGGACAGCTTTCCTGCGAAATCGCCTGGGGACAGGCGGGGCCTGTGGGATATGGAACCTGGAGAGAATCGCTGTATGGCCCCCCCCAGGACTCGCTACTGAATTTCTAATGAAGATTTAGGAGATTGTATTGGGAAATAGCTTGGAGACTGCTAGATTATTACTTTTAACATGTTGTGGAAAAGGCGGATGGAGGGTTGCTGCTTTTCTCGTGGTCTATCTTCTGTCGGGGTGTGACGGTTCGTCCAACGGGAGTGAAGAAGGTGGTGATACGGGGCCGGCCCCTGCCGGCGATTCCATTTTTACTGTAGAAGCCGCCATCAGCCCGGAGATATCAACGGTCGGTATTGTCGAGTGGTCTGTCGATGCTTCTGTTGAGAGCGCCGTCATCGAGTTTGGGTTGGACACCGATTATCGATGGACGGCCCCGGTGGATCTCGAACAGCCGAACTTCAGGACGCTTCTCCTCGGTATGAAGCCGAAGCGCCAATACCACTTCAGGATACGGGCTGAAGGGGACGGCGACACCTACGTGAGCGATGACTACACCATAGAAACCGGAGAGGTTCCCACGGACCTGCCCTCCAAAACGGTTACAGTATATGATGCGGATGCCCTGGCAGGGGGGTTTGTCATTAGCTGCAACTATCAGGGGAAGTGGGTCTTCATCATGGACGAAGACGGTGACTACGTCTGGTGGTACAGCTTCGGTACCGCTGATTATGTTCGCGCGATGATGAGTGAGGACGGACGGCACATGATCGTCGCAAACGGCAACGTTCCGGGGCCGAACGGCGGGTTCCTGCACAAGGTGTCCATGGACGGTCTGGAGACGGAGTCATATTCCGCGCCGAAACGCCACCACGACGCCACCGTTCTCCCCGACGGCACCATCACCTATTTCGAGTACGAGACTACCGGAGAAGGCACCTGTGATCGGGTTGTCGAGCTGGCGCCGGACGGCAGCACCCGCGAAGTGTTCATGGTCCGCGACCACTTCGAGGATCGTGCGACAGAGGGGGAATGGTGCCACGCCAACGCCATCAACTATCTCCCGTCGGAGGATGCCTACACCCTGTCGATTCTCCGCATGGACACCATCATCAAGTTCGACCGCGGCGGCGAGCTGCTTTGGGTATTCGGCGGCGATGACAGTGATTTTCCGGAGGTCTCCTGGAATGCGCAACATCAGCACCAGATCCTGGAGGACAGCATCCTGCTCTTCAACAATCGCGGTGAGGCGGGCGGCGGATTCAACGCCGCGTCACGGGCGCTCGAGTATTCCCTGGATGAGTCCGATTTCGATGCCTCCCTCATCTGGGAGTACAGCAGTGACAGGCTGATCAGCCAATCCCTGGGAGACGCCAAGCGGTTGCCGAACGGCAATACACTGGTCGTCTTCTCCACGAACGGATTGATCCAGGAGGTGAGCCCGGATGGCGATATCGTCCAGGAGATTGGCTGGGGAATCGGCAGCGCGATAGGATATATCTCCTGGCGGGAATCCCTGTACGGACCTCCCTTCGAGTATCTCTGAAGAAGGTGGTGGCTGGTTGAAAAAAACGGTAGAATCAAAGAGTGATACAATTGGAGGAACTCATGAAGCCAAATTATAAAACGAATGTATTGATCCCCGTCGCCATCACCGGAGCGTTGCTTCTCGGCTGTATGGATGCCGCCGAGGACACGCTGCCGGACAGCGGACCGGGGGTTGTCGGCGAGGGGGGATGCGACCTTACTGTCGACCCCTCGATGGTCTGTGCCCAGACGCCGGCCGCGGGCGCCATGGTCAATCTGGCGGATGCCCAGAACTACGAGTTCAGCAGCACACTCTTCGTCGATACGGTCCCCATTCCCGGCAATAACTCCAATATCACCTTCGACTGGAGCACGCTGACCAAAGACATGATCGGCCATTCCCTCAACGCCCAGCTCGACATCGACATGGTGCTCGTCAGCGTGTGGCAGATGGGGCCCACCGATCTCATGAATCTCATCAACCTCGACCAGGTGGAGCAGAAGAACATGGTAGCGGTGATGTCCATCTATACGAGAGATGTGAAGACCTCCGAGACGTTGCTCAACTTTACGTCCTTCGGAACGCCGCTGTCCGAGCAGGAGATCATGCCCTACTTCGACAGCCAGAGCTCGGTATATAGCCCGGACACCTACACCCATATGGTCATGGCGGCGACCGGCGAGGTCGCCGGGAAGGGGACCCGAATGCTCCTCTTCCTGACGCTCGACGACAACTCCATCACCACCACGGTGAACATCACCGATGACTCCACCTCTTTGGACTACAGCGTCAACGCCAAGAACCTCACCCGGCTGCCGCTGGCGGCGGGGGCGGCGGGGCTTGTCAACATCGATTGGCAGTATTTGACGGCGAACGCCATGGGCTCGACATTCGAGCCCTATCTCATCACGGAGGTTGTCATTGCACAGTACGCCTCGCTGAATGTCTGCGGCTTCGAGGACAATTTCCTCGATATGGAGTTGATCGCCGATCAATGGTACCGGGCGGAGATTTCTGAAGGCACCAGCGCCTCGCTTCAGAACCTGACCCGCGCGGACGGGACCCCCTTCCAGGGGATCGATACCAACGGGACCTGGATTTTGGCCCTGGTATGCGGGACGTGCAACAACCCGGCCCCCTCGTTCCTCACGGTCCTCCAGCCCTGTTGAGCGGCCGGCCGACTGACTCCCTTCGCGTATAGAACGTCAAACGTCATCACGATCAATCTGCAGCTGTTAGTTATTTGTTACTCAAATCGCTCAAGGGCAGCTTCCTGCTCACCCACGGTATCCCGCGAACAGGTCGAGTGGAAAAAAGTTACGGGGCAAAGGTCTTTCGAGCGGGTCGAGTGGAATAAAGTTACTCGACGGAGGTCCCTCGGATGGGTCGAGTGAAAGAGAGTTGCTCAGCGAAGGTTACGCACAGCAGACGACTGCGTTGCGGGACCTCTGCGGAGGTCAGGAAAAGTTGTCGACTGCTTTCAGCGACAGCGGCGGAGGTTGTTGTGGCGTTGATTTTTGAGGTCCGGGGACGAAGAGGGCGGGGATTTACTTTCCTTTACACTCCTTGAGGATATCGGATTTCAGGCTGCTGCAGCAGGTGTTGCCGCCAAAGTAGGATTTCCAGAGCAGATCGGCGAACCCCTTGCCGGTGGTGATCCCCAGCCTGACCCCGTCCCGCTTGACGATCGTTCCCTTGTCCTTGATGTAGATGAGCTCGATATACGAGCCCTTTTTCAAGTCTGTCTTATAGCGCGCGAGGAACTCTTCTATCTTCTTTTTCAGCTTGGTGTTCGGTTTCCCTTCGGGCAGGTTGGCTTCGAGGGTATCCCTGAGGGTGCTGCGCATTCGCTCCGCCGGGATATCCCTCAGCATTTTCAGGCGGAGCGCTTTGTTTTCATTCTTGTAGACGATGTCGGAAGGTTTACAGCTCCCGGTTTCCGAGTAGGCGCTCATTCGATAAATATCGATGAAAAGAAACTCCCGAAGCCCAGCGCCGATAAGCTTCAATGTTTTATCCTCGACCTTCATCGTCGGATCGGATGCGTAACTCGTCGCGCAGAGGGAGCACACCCCCAGAAGAAAAAATATTTGGTACCAGCTCCTGTGTGGGCGTGATTTCTGGTTCATTCTCTTCTCCTTGTCATTAATTTGGGCTTTGTTTTTCTATGTCTGAATAATAGTCAAGTGTATGACGGGGAACAAGGGCAATCTCTTCATTGGTCGCCGGAGATTTTCGGTTTCAAGGTCAAAAGTAGATGTGTTTTGCGATCGTTTTACTTGGTCGATAAATGATAAATGCCAGTTCCGTTGAGTGATGTTCACCTTCAAACGGTGCATGTGAGCCTGAAAAAAAAGCAGCCTTGCTCGGGGGTGCGACATTGAGCAAAAAGTGAGGAATAAAAGGCGGTTTGTGACTGCGCGGTTTGTGAGTTTGTGCTATGTTTAAGCAGGATTTTGAGGGTTGAAAGTTGAATTCTAAGGAGATGCTACTGGCTACATCATTTCTGGTGACCGGCCCCCCAGCTGTAATGCCACTTGGAAGAATCAAACAGAAAATCGGGGACTTCAGATACGAGGCAATGGACTTGTCCCCGGGAAGCGTGAGTTAAGTACGGTCATGTCATTTCCCAAGCTCTATCTATCCAGACCCGGAGTCGCCTTCCCTTCCAACCGGTACAACAACAATGACATCCTCGCGCTGGTTCGCAAGGAGTACACCGGCTCGTCGGACGGATGGACCAATATCCATGCGGCTATCCAGAAAGTCTTCGACAAGTGCAATACACAGTATCGGTATTTGGACTTCGATGCCGATTCCCGCGTGGCGCAATACGCGGTGAAGTCGGTGGAACACTGCGTCTCCCAGAACCGCCTGACCCTGAAGGAGATTATCGACGATATTGATCTCGTCATTTTCGGCGGGATCGCGAGGGAGTATTTCGAGCCCGCGACGGCCATGGAGGTCGCCGCCACATTGGGCATCAAGGAGACGCACGCGTTCGACGTGACCACGGCCTGTGTCGGTCACCTGGAGGCGCTGCAGGTGGCGTGTGCGCAGCTCGCCATTCGCGACGACTACAACACCGCGCTGGTCTGCACCTCCGAGCTCTCCCGGGAGTTTCTCAGCTTCGACATCCAATCGACCGCCGATCTCTACCTCAAGGCCGCGGGGTTGACCATCGGCAACGCCGCCGCCTGTATGCTGGTGCGACGGACCCCTTGGCCGAACGGATCCGTCCGGCTGATCTCAGCGGATACCTTCACCGTCCCGGGGCACTGGGACCTGGGGCAGGTCCCCATCCACGGATCGTTCATCTCTTCTGCCGTGGAGACGATGAAGCTCCACAAGTACATCGCTCCCAGGCTCCGGAAGGTGTTCAAGAAGCTGGGCTGGAAGCCGGAGGATATCGATCATTTCGTCTTTCATCAGCCGAGCGAGTTCATGACGAGGAAGATAATCAAGGCGGTCAAGGCGGATGAGAGCAAGGGAGTGTACACCCATCACCTCTACGGCAACAACGCCAGCGCGACAGTGGGGGTGGTCTATGATCAGCTGCTAAAGGAACGGAATTTGAAGACCGGCGACAGGGTGCTGCTCGGCAGCGCAGCATCCGGATTCACCATGGTCGTGGCCGCCGGTGAATGGGTGGAGAAATGAAATCGAGACCGGCCCGAAGTTAAGGGCGGACGGGAATAATTGATACACTGAAAATACCGTCCCCGCGGCTCAAAAAAGTTGCAATAGGGCCTTTGTTTACAACGAGTTTAGTGTTTAAATACGGACGCGAAAGGGGTTATCGGGGTGACGACGATACGATGAGCCAAGGAGCTTGGTCAGAAAGGTGAAAAGATGCTTTTTAAAGACAAAATGATAGCGATTGTCGTGTTGCTCGGGTACACGCTGGTGCTGACAGCCTGTGCTAAGAAGTCGGACCTGGACGGGACCGATACGAGCGGCGGCGGGGAGGACACCAGCGCTCCGGTTGCGCCCCCCCTCGATGATCCCACGGTGTTGCTCGATAAGACCATTATTTTCGAAATCAAGGACTCCAACTGGAGTGTCCCGCGGGGGTCGGGGCCCGAGTTCGGTCAGTATGTTCCTGTTCTCATGTTCAAGGTCACCGCGGTGAACCCCGACAATTCCCTGACCTTCGATCTCGGCACGGCGGTGATGAACGAGACCTCCGGCGCCTGGGAGCACGATCCCTGCACGGTCACCGTCTCCATGACGGGCACCCTCGATGCCAACCCCCATTTCACCACCACAGCCATGGACTTCAGGACCTATGTCCACAATCCCTCGGCGGATGACCCCTACGCCGCGGCCACCCTGTTCGACATGTTCATCGGCGGCAACTTCACCTACGACGATGCCACCGGCGCCGCGGGCATCAGCCGGGGAACCTTCTCGGGCACCTTCGATTTCCGGGAGGTGGCGCAGATGCTGCACACCCTAAAAGACCCGACGGAGCAACAGGCGTGCGAGATGGCGCCGGACTACAATGCAGATTGTAGCGCCTGCCGAGATGACTCGGAACCCTACTGTCTGGAGATCGGGGCGGAGCTGATCAAGGCGAGCGAGACGACCGCTCTGATGGACGCACAAACCTCCGCCTGCTACGAATAGACCGGGGCTTACGAGATCGATGCAGCTCGACGGGCGCCGGTGAGGCGTTGCCCGTCGTCATCCGTCTCGGGGCGGGATTGTCAAGGGAGATGACATGATGAAGTGGCGCTTTAGGTGTACCAAGGGATGGATCTATATACATTGCGTGGTTTTCACGGGGATGGTGTTTTCCGAGGCGGCGCTCGCCGCTCCCCAGGCGGACGACTCCTCCGCCGACGCGGAAGGGGCAGGCGGCGAGGCGAAAGCAGGGGGGAAGCCCGACGTGGAAGACGCGTCCGCAGCGGATGACGGAGGGGAGGCCGCCGACGCGGCCCGTGACTCTGCTGATGAGACGGCTTCGGCGGACGAGGCGGCTTCGGCGGAAGGCGCCTCGCCGAGTGAAGATGAGGCGTCCGAGACCGAAGCCCCTTCGTACAAGGATGAGTACGGCGAAGATGAGGACGAGTTCTTTTCGGATGAAGCGGAAGATGAGGACGAAGAGACCCCATCGGAGCTCGGCGCCGGGTTCTCCTATGAGATCGGAGGCCATATCCGGGGGGATGTCTGGGCAGGAAAGATGCCCGACCTGGCGCGGCCGGAGATTAAGGCGGGCTTCGGTGAGCTGGCCCTCAAGCTCACGGTCCACAAGGGCGACTGGGGCGACGCGGTGGGCGAGGTCCGGGTCTGGTCCGGCTACGAGGACGGACGGCTGGACACCAAGCTCAAGCTTCGGGAGGCGTATGTCAACGCCTATATCGGTCCGCTGAGTATCCGCTTCGGGCAGCAGATCATCGTTTGGGGGCGGGCCATCGGGCTCAACCCCACCAACAATCTGACGCCGATTGATCTGACCGTCCGTTCTCCCGAGCAGGACGACCGGCGCCTCGGCAACCTGGCCCTCCTTATGACCTTCAATATGTCGGTGATCCGCTTGGAGGGAGCCTGGGTACCGCTCTACCAACCCACTCGGATTCCCTCCAACGTGGCGCCCGATTGGCTGGTGTTCGACGAGCCCACCTATCCGGACGCGGATCTCGGGAACGGCACCGCCGCGGCGCGGTTTCACCTGCTGTTTCCATCGGTGGAGATGTCCGCGTCGTACCTCCACGGATACGGGCTTTTCCCGGGGTTGTCTCTCTCGGATTTCAACATTTCGCAACGCGGTCCTCGGCACGTCACGCTCAGCCGGACCGCGTGGGAGCAACACGTTGCGGGCTTCGATTTCGCAGCCAGCGTCAAGAACTACTTCGCCGTGCGGGGGGAGATCGCCTACCGTTATCCGGTAGATTACAAGAATAAAATCTATGCTCCCAACCCCGATCTCTATTACGTGATCGGACTCGATCGCAAGTTCCGCGACGTTCACCTCGCCGTCCAGTATGTGGGGCGGTATGTCTTCGACTGGTCCGAGATCCCCGGCGAGCCCGATGAGGGGCTGATGGACGAGCTCCCCATCGCCGGGGTGGACGTGGCGGGAGACACGATGTACACCAACGACCCGACGGAGGACTGCTATCCGGACAACTGCAACCCCGATCTGCGGGCGCTCGTCATTCAAAATGATATCACCCCTACACTCGCCTTGCGGAACCGCCTCATCCACTTCCAGTCGGAGCCGGTGCAGCACGGGGTAGCCGCCCGGGTGATGTGGACAACCCTGCGGGATCGGCTCACCCTCACGGCGTTCGGCCTCCTGAACGTCTCCACCCTCGAGTGGCTGCTCTACCCCCAGCTCTCCTACAAGATTACTGACGCCATGACCGTATCGGTGGGAGGGGAGATCTACCAGGGGCCGGACAACTCGCTCTTCGCGATGGTGGAGGACGGGCTGACCGCCGGATACACGGAGCTCAAGATCTCTTTCTGAAAAAAGGATTCCCCATGCGCGAGAACAAGTTTTCCAATTTCGTCGTCCGGTTCGCTTGGCTGTTTATCATCCTGTTCTTTGCGATCACGGCCGTCTTCGCGACTCAGCTCAAGAAGGTGACCCTCGACACCGAGATGAAGAACCAGCTCCCGGACAATCTGCCCACCCGGCTCAACCTCGACCGAATCGAGAAGCTCTTCGGGGGGACAGATATGGCGATGATCGTCGTCTCCGGGGATGACATCCTCAAGAAGGACACCCTGGAGCGGGTCAAGAAGCTCTCCAAGGAGATGGAACGGGTCAAGGCGTTCGATCGGGTCCTCAGCATCTTCACGGCCAAGGATATCCAGGCCGGCGGCGGCGCGATGCGCGTGAAGAAGGCCATCAAGAAGGTGCCGACGAGCGAGAAGAAGCTCGCCCGGCTAAGAGACGAGCTCAAGAACAACGAGCTCATCTACGGCAATCTGCTGTCCAAGGACTTCAAGCACACGGCCATCATCGGCTTCCTCAAGACCGACGCCTCGGACGAGGCGGTGGTGGCCAAGCTCGAGAAGATCGTCAAGGACAATCCGGGAAAGGAGACCACCTACGTGGGCGGGATGCCCATCGTCCGGGTGAGCCTCACCAAGGATATCCGAAAAGACATGAAGAAGTTCCTGCCCATCGGCCTGGCCCTCATGGTGGTGTTCCTCTTCATCTGCTTCCGCCAGGCCCGGGGGGTGCTGCTCCCCTTCCTCATGACGGTCATGGCCATCATTGTCGTCATCGGGCTGATTCCGTTGCTGGGCTGGAGGTTCCACATGGTGACGGTGATCCTTCCGGTGATCCTGCTGGCCGTGGCCAACAACTACGGCATCCACATCATGGCCCGGTATCAGGAGGACAACACCGAGGGGAACGAGCACACCAATAAGACGCTCGCGAAGAACGGCATCGTCCGGCTCACCAACCCGGTGCTGGCCACCGGCATCACGACGATGGCCGGTCTGCTCTGCCTGATGACCCACATCATCATCCCGGCGGAGCAGCTCGGTATCCTAGCGACGGTGGGGGTGGCGTTCGCCATGGTGGGCAGCCTGGTGTTCATCCCCGCGATCCTCGCCATCCTCCCGAAGGCCAAGCCGATACGCAAGGCCCACGAGGATATCAAGGCGTCGAAGGGCGTGCTCGACAAGCTCATGCTCGGCGTCGCCGATCGCATCACCCGACGGCCCAAGACCGTCATCATCGCCTTCTTCGCCGTGGCCCTGGCCATGGGGCTGGGGGCCGTCCTCATCATCGTGGACACCAACCCGCTCAGCTTCTATCATCAGGAGGCCCCCATCTGGAAGTCCACCAAGGTGCTCAACAAGAACCTCGGGGGGTGGGCCAACATTTCCGTGGTGGTGGAGGGGAATATCAAGGATCCCAAGGTGATGAAGGCTATCGACAAGCTGGAGAGCCACCTCCAGAAACACCCCCTGGTGGGCAACACGACGTCGGTCGCCAAGGTCATGCGGAAGATGAACGAGGTGATGAACGGCGGGGATCCCAAGTTCAACAAGGTGCCCGATGACCAGAAGGAAATCGCCGAATACTTCATGCTCTATTCGTTGAGCGCGCCCCCCAAGGACTTCAACAAGATTGTGGATCCCGAGTTCGAGCACGCCCAGGTGATCGCGCAGGTGAAGGACAGCGGGACCCGCGCCGCCACGGAGGTGGTCGAGTATACCAAGGCCTACCTCGCGAAGCAGCAGAAGGGCGGGCCCTTCAAGCTGGTGGGGGGGTTCCTGGACGTGATGGCCAACCTGGTGGAGCACATCGTGCGGGGGCAGCTGCTCAGCCTCTTCCTGTCGATTGTCATCTGCAGTATCCTGGTGGCCCTCCTGATGCGCTCTGTGGTGGCGGGGGTCATCGCGATGATGCCCCTCAGCGTGTCGATGGCGATGCTGTTCGGCATCATGGGGTACATGGGCATCGAGCTGAACCTCATCACAGCCATGCTCTCCTCCATCATGGTGGGGGTGGGCATCGATTACACCATTCACTTTCTCTGGCGGTACCGGGATGAGCGGCGGCTGAGCGATCCGGTAGCGGCGGTGAGGACCACGCTCACCACCACCGGGCGCGGCATCGTGTTCAACGCGCTCTCCGTGGTGATCGGTTTCATCGTCCTGGTGATTTCGGCGTTCTTCCCGGTGCGCTTCTTCGGGCTGCTGGTGGTGGTCTCCATCACCGCCTGTCTGGTGTGCGCCCTGGTGCTGCTGCCGGCCGTGGTGTTGGTGTTCAAACCGAGATTTTTGGAACCTAAAACGAATTAGAATTATTGATGCCGAAAGGGCGTCGAAGTATCGTTGAAAAACACAAACAAATCATCGGAAGGGTGGATATCATGAGTAGAAGCAATGTTTTAAAAGAGAGGACGAGATTTCTGGCCTGTTTTGTTCTGGTTGCCGGGCTTGTTCCTGCCGGTGCATTCGCCGGTGATCTCACGGCGGCCCAGATTCTGGGAAAGGCGTATGCCAACAGAGAGCTCGATGGCTCCGACGGGACCGTGAAGCTGACGCTCTATGACAAGCAGGGGGGGAAGTGGACGCAGCGGGGGGAGAGCCGGGTCATCGAGGTCAAGACCAAGCTGGTGAAAGAGAAAGGTGACAAGATCGAGAAGAAGCTCTACCGCTTCGTGAAGCCCGCCGATGTCAAGGGGATGGCCGTTCTGGCCTGGGACTACGAAAAAGCCGAGGAGCAGATGTGGGTCTACCGCCCCTCGAACCGGCAGACCATCAAGCTCGTCAGCTCGGACAAGAGCGGTAACTTCATGGGCAGCGATTTTACCTACGCCGACATGAACGCCCCGATCCTGTCCAACTACACTCTCAAGATAGAAAAAAGCGATGCCGATGTCGGCGGCACTAAGTGCTGGCAGATCAAGGTCATCCCGAACGACAAGACCAAAGACGAGGAGGGGTACTCCAAGAAAGTCATCTGGATAGGCAAGAACGACTTCATGGTGCGTAAGTCCATGTTCTGGGACCTCGACGGCGATCTCTTGAAGGTGCTGATGACCCGGGGGATCGAGAAGGTCAAGGGAACGGACAAGTACTACATCGGAGAGATGTCGATGATTAACAAGCAGGAGGACACCAAGTCCGTGTTCAAGACCGTGAAGAAGGTCAGCGATCCCAAGATCGCCGACAAGCACTTCGCCTCGGATAAGCTGAGCAAGCCGTAAGACCCCGCTCTCTCAGACACCTGCTTCCCCAAGGAAAACCAAGAGCATTCCGATTTGTCCGATGCGACCTGTCCGTCCTATTGTCGAGCGCAATACCTGACATCAGTATCAGGCGGGATAAACCATCAGTGGCCGCCGTTGAGCCCTTTGACGACCCCCTCCTTCTTGAGGATGAGGCGGGAGGCGAGGTAGCCGCTCAGCTGGGTCATGGCCACGCTGTGGGAGGGCCAGGACCAAGCGCCGGCGAGGTAGAGACCGCCGATGCCGGTCTCCAGGGAGAGCCGCTCCGACTGATCCACCGTGAAGTTCCAACCGTAGGGGACGCCGCGATGGTTCAGCGTGAAGGTCTCGATGGTCCGCGGCGTCATGGCGGTCTTCTCCACGATGTGGTCCCTGAGGCCCGGGAGCACGTTCTCGGCCAGACCGATGAGCTTGTTCATCATCTCTTCCTTCTTCGCCTCGTACTCGTCTCCCCGCTCCGGCCAGATGTCGATATCGGAGCATATCTGGATGGAGACGGTGGTCATCCCCTCGGGCGCGTAGAAGGGATCCCCCAGCACGGAGGACATGGTGATGGTGATGGAGGCCTCGTCCCAGTTGCCGGTCATCATGTTGTTGAACATCCGGTCGCTGTCCATGCTGGAGCTGTAGAAGATCTCGTAATCGTCCATCCCGAAGAAGGTGTGATCCACATCGAGCCCCAGGTAGACGCCGGCGAGAGAGTTGTTGGGCTCCTTCGACTCGATGGCCTTGATCATCTTCTTGGGGGTCTTGTCTTTGCCGACGAGCTTGTAGAAGGTCTGGAAGGGATCCGCGTTGGAGACCACGTACCGGGAGGTGAATTTCTCCCCGGTGTCGATCTCCACTCCCGATACCCGCCCCCGATTGTCGACATCGATTTTGGTGACCAGGGTGCTGGTCATCACCTTCCCCCCCATCTCCTCGATGCGTTCCCGGTAGGCGTCGGAGAGGGCCTGGGAGGAGCCCTCCACCTGCCAGGCGCCGTTCTCCAGGAACGTGTGGTAGGTGATGAGATAGAAGAGCCCCCACTGGGTCGACGGCGGCGGCCCGACGTACATCCAGAACTGGGACAGCACCGCCTTCAGGTTCTCGTCCTCGAAATACTCGTCCAGGATCTCCTGCAGGGTGTAGTCGTAGTACTTCGCCAGGGTTCGCTGACGGAAGGGCGCCGCCAGCTTGACCACCAGCGCCGCCAGGGGGTTGGCCATGAAGAGCTTCCTAAGCTCCATGATCTCCTTGTTCGCCTCCGTGAGCATGTCGTAGAAGCGGCGGATGTTCTCCTTCTCCTTGGGCCACCGTTCGCTGAGGGCCTTCACGGTCGCCGCCTTGCCGTTGGGGTGGATGAAATCAATCCCCGGAAGGATCGCCCGCCCCAGGGTGGGGACCTTGACGAGCTTCACCTTGTCGGAGATGCCGGCCTTGTCCATCAGGGTGATGAGGCTGCCGTTCTTGCCCGCGCCGATGGTGGTCACGTGCATGGCGGCGTCGAAGTTGTAGTCCCCCCTGGAGAAGGATGTCGCGCAGCCGCCCACTTTCTCGTGTTGCTCGATGATGAGCACTTTCATGCCCCCTACCGAGAGGTGGGTCGCGGCGGAGAGTCCCGCCATCCCGGCGCCGACGACGATGACATCGTAGTCGGTAACCCGCTTGCGGGGGGAGGGGACGGTCGCGCATCCGAGAAGCAGCAGGACAAGGATGGAAACGTGCACAGGAGAGCGTGAAACAGCTTTCAAAAGTTCACCTTACCGTTGGTTAAAGCGCCGAAACGATCAAAGGGCCAGTAGGAGCGCGATGTCACGTCAGCATTCCTTCTTTTCCGCCATTGTGTATTTCATCTTCTTTCCGCCTTTTCAATATCTCATGGTGATTTTTGAAAAAAAAAGCGGTGTGTCGGTGCAATTCTTATGATATCGAGGAACCGGTTGATATAAGGATGTTGCGGTTGCGCAACATCTGGTTGCATCTGGTTGCATCTGGTTGCATCGATGTGACCTTGATGGTGGATTGCTCTTTGATATCAGTTAGTTATTTGATTGGCATCGATTTTGATAGGGCCCCGCGGCAAGATGCACGGGTTTCAAAGTACCGGACTGTTCTCCATTCGCGATGTTCTCCTTGGCGTCAAGTGCGAGAAGGTGTTGTGTTGGGTGAACTCCTTGAATGAGGCGGAGCCGGTGGTCGAGATCGCGAAGACCTTCGCCGCGATCGGCAGCGAGCCGTGTCATGTGGTGATGTGTCTTGATCCGGAAACGGCGAAGCAAGGCATCACTTCCGCTCCGCTCACGCCGGAGGTGATCTGCCGCGCCAAGGAGCGGCTCAAGGGGCTCTACGGGGCGGATGTGCACACCGTGGTGCTCCCGGGGCATCCCATCACGGAGGTTCGCCGGTACGCACACAACCACCACGTCGACCTCCTCGTGGTCGGCAGACAGGGGAGGGCGGCGGAGCGCACGCTCGGGGAGCCATTGTCCGATGGTTTGTCCTGTGCCGTGCTCATGCTCCTCCTCCCGGGATTGGGAGACCAAAGCACGTTATAAAAGGAATGAGGTGTTGAAAATGCAGCTATTACCCTACATCGCAGCCTACGCGGCAATCGCGGTCTTCGTGATCGCCGTCTTGATGCGCATTCGCATGTGGCTCAAGATGCCGATCCACGTCCGCTGGGAGCTCTATCCCGTCGCCCACGAGCCGGGGGAGCGCGCCAACTACGGCGGCTCCTATCTGGAGGACGGCGAATGGTGGACCAAGAAGCGGGAGGTCTCGCTCCTCGGCGAGCTCAAGGTCATGATCCCCGAGATCCTCTTTCTGGTGGCCCTCAAGGAGAACAACCCCAAGCTCTGGGTGCGATCGTTCCCCTTCCACTTCGGGCTCTACCTGGTGACCGGGGCCACGGCCCTGCTCCTCCTCGCGGGGCTTCTCGGGATGGTGGTCCCGACATTGATGGCGGGCGCCGTGGGGACGATCATCGGGAAGGTGATCGTGGGGTGCGGGTTCGCCGGGCTCTCCCTCTCCATCATCGGCGCCGTGGGGCTCCTGCAGCGGCGGCTCACCGAACCGGGGCTCAGGGAATTCACCACCGGCGCCGATGTCTTCAACCTGCTCTTTTTCATCGTCGCGTTCGGAACCGCCCTCGCCAACGCGTTCATCGTGGACCCGGAGTTCGCCGTCGCGGGGCTGTTCGCCACCAACCTGGTGACCTTCAACCTGGGCCCCCTCCCGGGGGAGGGCCTCTCCCAGATGCTGCCCCTGGCGTCGGTGGTCCTCATGAGCCTGCTCGTGGCCTACATCCCGCTCACCCATATGTCCCACTTCATCGGCAAATACTTCGCCTACCACGCTATCCGGTGGAACGACACCCCCAACGTGCCGGGCGGTCCCGAGGAGGCCAAGATCCAGGCGGTCCTGGGACAGAAGGTCACCTGGGCGGCGGACCACGTGGACGCGAAGGGGGAGAAGACATGGGTCGATCTGGCAACGGAGGAGTTCAAGAAATGAAGAAGTCAGTCAGTATAAAGGATTTCTCAAAGGGGGACGGCCCCCTCGCGCATATCGAAAACATCGATCAGATTCCCCTGCCCCCGCCTTTCGACAAGGTGGACGAGGAGCCCCCCATCGCCCCGCTGAAGGACGACGTCGCGGAGAAGATGGTCTGCCTCGACGATACGGTGGTGGTCAACATCCCGAAGCCGCAAACTAAAGAGGAGGAAGAGGATCTCGTCAACAAGTTCCTCTCCGGGCTCCGGAAGCTCTTCGAGCCGGAGAACAACTGGACCTTCCTCCAGCAGACCACCATGTCCATGGAGCACTGCGCCAAGTGCCAGACCTGCAACGAGGCCTGCCACATCTACGAGGAGAGCGGAAAGAACGACCTCTACCGGCCCACCTTCCGCTCCGAGATCCTCAGGCGCATCTATTTCAAATACATCAAGGAGACCTCCACCTGGACCCACGGCGACATCGACCTCAATTGGAAGACGGTGGCCCGGCTCATCGAGCTCGCCTACCGGTGCAACCTCTGTCGGCGGTGCGCCCAGACCTGCCCCATCGGCGTGGACAACGGGCTGCTGGCCCGGGAGATCCGTAAAATCGCCAGCCAGGAGATGGGCATCTACACCAAGGAGCTCCACCAGGACGGCTCCATGCTGCAGCTCAAGGTGGGATCCTCGACGGGGATGAACAACCGGGTGCTCATCGACAACCTGGAGTTCATCGACGAGGACACGGAGGAGCTCACCGGTATAGAGACCAAGACCCCCATCGACGTGGAGGGGGCGGACATCCTGCTAATCCACAACGCCGGCGAGATCATGGCGTGGCCCGAGAACGTGGGGGCGTTCAGCACCATCTTCAACGCGGCCGGGCTGAGCTGGACCCTCTCGAGCGATCTGGCGGCCTATGACGGCATCAACTACGGCGTGTTCTACGATGACGTTCAATTCGCCCGGACCGCCCTGCTCCACATGCAGGCGGCCAAGAAGCTCGGGGTCAAGAAGGTCGTCCTCGGTGAGTGCGGCCACGCCCACAAGGCGCTGACGGTCATCGCCGATAAGGTGCTCACCGGCGACCTCAACATCCCGCGGGAGAGCTGCATGACCGTGCTACGGGACATCGTCAAGTCCGGCAAGATCAAGTTCGACAAGAGCCGGAACGACTTCCCCGTGACCCTCCACGATCCCTGCAACCTGGTGCGGCTCATGGGCGTGGTGACCCCCCAGCGGGAGATCCTCGAGGAGATCCTCCCGGAGGGACGGTTCAAACCCCTGACCCCCGAAGGGGTCCACAACTTCTGCTGCGGCGGCGGCTCCGGGTTCGCCATCATGTCCGGCCACAACTTCGGCGGCTGGCGGCACCACATGCTCGGCCGACGCAAGTTCCGTCAGGTGCTGGAGGCCTTCCAGGGGGAGCCCATGGACCAGGATCACCCCAAGTACATCTGCGCGCCGTGCAGCAACTGCAAGGGTCAGCTCCGGGACATCATCACGTACTACGACGCGTGGGAGAAGGCCGGCATCTTCTACGGCGGCCTCGTGGAGCTCATCGTCAACGCCATGGTGGACGCCAAGCCCGGATACATCGACTGGGAATGGCACTGAGTCACGCCGTCTGATCGACGGGGAACCTCATGATTTCTATTCAATAATCGATTCGTCGTCGACGGTGCGGCGGGTGTCGTCGTGCATGGAGATGCCGGGGAGGATGTGCCAGGAGCCGCCGATGTTGTTGCGGATGACAGACTGCTCGATGCGGATATCGCCGGAGTGGTCGTTGGTGACGAAGAAGATGGCCGCGCCGTAGGCGTTCACCTCGTTGTACTCGATGTTCGTCCCCAGCACGGAGAGGGTCATGGTGTTGCCGTCGTTGTAGATGGCGCCGCCGCTGCCGCCCCCCGGGGTGCCGTCATCCGCGGGGTTCCCGCCGTTGCCGACGGCCCGGTTGTGGGTGAGGAGGCTGTTGATGACGGTCCAGGAGACGCCGATGCTGCTCAGCGCCCCCCCGTTGGAGCAGACGTTGCCCAGATCCTCCCGGCCGCCGAAGGTGGAGTGCACCACGTACACGGGCTCGCCGTTGTACTGGCTGAACACCCGGATGGCGCCGCCCCCCACGTCGGGCCCCTCGTCGGCGCAAACATTGTTGAAGAAGCGGCAGTTTACCACCTTGAACCGGCCCCCCCGGACCCAGATGGCGCCGCCCCCGTCATACTCGTCTTCGCCCTTGGAGTTGGCGTCGATGAAGGTGAGGTTCTGTACCGTGAGTCGGGGGTGATCCTGGTCCTGGCAGTGGTCGGTGGTCCAGTGCTGGGCCTCGTCGCAGGTGTTCATGTAGAGGATGCGCCGCGCGCCGCCGCCGCTGAGAGTCACCAGGCCGCCCCCGTCGATGACGATCCGTGGGTCCGTGTCATTGAAGACCTTGGCGGTCTCTTCCATGACGATGGTGACGGGCTCGGGGCCGCAGTCGAAGGTGATCACGCCCCCCGCCGCCACCGCGTCCACCACCGCCGCTGAGGTGCAGCTCTCGGGGGTGCCGTCGCCGACGACCCGGTCCGGGCTGGAGACACTTTCGGCCAGGGCCTCGGGGGGAACCGGGAAATCGGCTTCCTCCCAACCCGGCGCCGGCATGTCGTCGGTGATCTCGGTATACACCACGCCCGTATCCGTGTCGGCGTCGGTGTCCGCGTCGGTGTCGCCGTCGGCATCGGTGTCGCCGTCGGCATCAGCGTCGGTGTCACTGTCCGTGTCGCCATCCCCGTCGCTGTCACCATCGGCGTCACTATCTCCGTCACTATCTCCGTCACTATCGCTATCCGCATCCGTGTCGCCGGTGCCCGGATCCCCGGGCGTGGCGGGGTCATCGTCGGCGCAGCCGAACCCGGGGACGGCGACCAGCGCGCCGAGCAGCGCGATGAATCCGTATCTATTCTTCATAGGTTTCTCCTTCGTGCTCGATGATGGAATCTTCGATGACATACCGGGTGTCGTCGTGCCCCGAGATGCCGGGGATGAAGTACCAGGAGCCGCCGATATTGTTCCGGATGATCGAGTCCTTGATGTAGAGGTCGCCGGAGTGGTCGTTGGTGACGAAGAAGATGGCCGCGCCGTAGGCGTTCACCTCGTTGTACTCGATATCGGTGCCCACCACGGAGAGGGTCATGGTGTTACCGTCGTTGTAGATGGCGCCGCCGCTGCCGCCCCCCGGGGTGCCTCCCTCCGCGGGGTTGCCACCGTTGCCGATGGCGCGGTTGTGGGTGAGGAGGCTGTTGATGACGGTCCAGGAGACGCCGATGCTGCTCAGCGCCCCCCCGTTGGAGCAGACGTTGCCCAGATCCTCCCGGCCGCCGAAGGTGGAGTGCACCAC
>JBNLED010000239.1:0-10626 GCA_050304755.1 Polyangia bacterium
CCGAACTCAAAAAAAGTGGGTATCCGACCCGTCCGAAGTGACCCGAACTCAAAAAAAGTGGGTATCCGACCCGTCTGAAGTAACCCGAACTCAAAAAAAGTGGGTATCCGACCTTCTCAGATTGATTCGGGGTTGGGGAAAAGTGGGTATCCGACCTTCTCAGATTGATTCGGGGTTGGGGAAAAGTGGGTATTCGACCTTCTCAGATTGATTCGGGGTTGGGGAAAAGCGGGTAGCCGACCTGGGAAAAGAGAATCGGAGGCGGTCGGTTAGCCGGGGGTGTCGCCGGCGACTGGGTCATCCGTCGCAGAGGCAGTGACCGGGGTCTCGTCACCGGATCCGGTCTCCTCATCAGAAACATCCGCGGCCTCTTCCTTGGCTTCCGCTTTGCGCTTCATCTTTTTTATGGCCTTCTCCTCGGCGCTCCGGAAGGGCTGGAGGATGGTGTTCCGGGCCTCCTCGTCGGCCGTGCCCGGGAGCTCCAGGACGCTGATGATGACCGAGATCAGCCGGACGGCCTCGTAGCGCGTCTGGCGGATATCCCCAGCGGTCGTCCCGTCATCGTCCTTTTCGGTGAGCTGCGCCTTCTCGGCCTCGAGCTCCCCGAGGGTTTTGCCCGCCGCGACCCAGTCGACATAGTCGCGAAGCAGGGTGCGGCCGTTGTACCGGATGGCCTCGAGGAGCGCCTTGTCATCATCCGTGATCTTCATCTCGGCCATGGTGACATAGCCGGACTCGCTGAGGTAGGACTGCGAAATTCCCATTGGCCCCATCGGGAAGATCTTGTCCCGAAGGGCCTGGACCCGCTCAACGAACTCCGAATCATCGGAGAGCCGGATAAGGGTCGTCAGGAGATCGAACATCCCGCTGAGCAGCCGATCATGCGTCGCATCGGCCGCGGTGGCCCGCTCGGATATCTCCTTCAACGCCCTGGCCGCGGCGGACTCGTTCAGCTGCAGCCGCCCCATCTTTTCGTAAAGGGCCTCCAGCTGCGGAACAAACGGCGCCACCCCGGGAATCCCCAGGAGCAGCGGCCGGCTCTGCCTCGGATCGAGCCAGACGTTGAAGATGGCGACCAGTGTGGACAGATTAAATAAACGGTAATCCATTTGTAACCTCCTTGGTGTTACGGTTTGAAACCGACGTTTCGTTGTGAGCTCACGTTGTTCCGACCGGTCGAAGCTGCCGTGCTTGATGGGTCATACGGCCGAGGGGCGAAATGGATCTAAAAAAATTCGGGAGCCGCACTTTTTTGCAATAGGCCCATTGTATACGCCCATGCCGAACCTTCTCTGCCGCAAATCGGCTGTGGTATGGCCTGGGCTTTCAAGCCCAGGTTTCGGAAGCAGGAATGCATGCGCCCTGAAGGGGGCCCGCAGAAACCAAACTATCCCCGCCCGCTTGAGACTGTCCTGCTGGATACCCCTCGCTTCGTTTCTGAACTGGACCGCCAAGGCGGGCGCCCTGAGGGAGGGGCTGACATTCCAGACAAAGCGACCCCGGAATTCGCCAGGGATGCTCTACTATTTACGACCAGTTCGTTTGTGGGCAAGCGCTCATTGAGGCCGCTTCGGCGGGATGGAGGGCGCCATGCTGGATCTCTGAACGAGGCTTCCACCGCCGGTCCTCGGAAGGGCGCCGAGCACCTCGCCGGGCACGGTGATGCCCTGCTGGAGGAGGAAGTGCATGTAGCTCTGGAGGGTGACGAAGGAGTCCCGGGTGGCGTGGGCGAGGATGCGATCCGGCGACTCCTGGGAGGAGATGGCGATGCGCATCCCGTCGTTGATGAGCAGGGCCTCGAGGGCCGAAACCCTGCCGATGAAGCCCTGGCCGCGGCACTGGGGGCAGCCGCTGGAGCGGTACATGGTGGGCACCGTGTCCCGGACGACCCCGGCGCTCCGGAGGTTGGCGATGACCTGGGGGTGGTACTCGTAGGCCTGGCGGCAGTGGGGACAGAGGCGACGGATGAGCCGCTGGTGGATCACCCCCACCAGGGCGTTGCCGAGGGCGAAGGGCTCCATGTCCATCTCGAAGAGCCGCACGATGGCGCTGATGCAGCTGTTGGTGTGAAAACTCGTGAACACCAACCTTCCGGTGAGCCCCGCCTGGAGCGCCAGCTTGGCGGTCTCCGCATCCCTCGTCTCTCCCACCAGGATGATGTCCGGATCCTGCCGCAGGAACGAGCGGAGCACCGCGGCGAAGTCGATGCCCGTGTTCCCCCCCACCTCCACCTGGGAGAGGCCGTCCAGGTGGAACTCCACCGGATCCTCCACGGTGACGATGTTGATCTCCGGCTTTCGCCGCTCGAGCAGGGCCGAGTACATGGTGGTGGTCTTCCCGGAGCCGGTGGGGCCGGTGACCAGCACCACCCCGTTGGGCGCATAGAACATGTTGCGCACCATCTGCCGGACGCTCTCCGCCAGCACCAGCTCGTCGAGGGGGAGAAGCGCCGTTCCAGAGTCGAGGATTCGGATCACCAGCTTCTGGCCGAGCTTGGTGGGGATGAGGGAGAGCCGGAGATCCACCGCCCGCTTGCCGATCTCGATGGAGATGCGCCCCTCCTGGGGCTTGCGGGACTCGGTGATGTCCAGCCGGGCCAGCACCTTGAACCGGGAGAGGAGGGACTTGTGGGCGTCGGCGCGGATGGTGTCGAACCGGGTCTCCAGGGAGCCGTTGATGCGGTATCGCACCACGGTGCCGTCCCGCATGGGCTCCACGTGGATGTCCGAGGCCCCCTCCTGGATCCCCGTGGCGATGATCCGGTTGACCATCTCGAGCACCTCGCTGCCGGCGAGGGCGGCGCCCCGATCGGACTCCTCCGCCGCCTCGATGTACCGGATAGCGGGCGGCACGGACGGGCGCTGCTGGGCCTTGGGTTTGGCGGACGGGGCCAAGGCCTGGAACCGGGCCATGAACCGGTCGAAGTCCTCCCGGCTCACCGCCGCGGTCCGGGTGACGATGTTCTTGAGGAACCGGCGCACCTCGTCGATGGCGATCCGGTTGGCCGGATCCACGACGGCGAGGAGGATGGCCCCCTCCTCGAACGCCACGGGCACCACCAGGTGCTGGTAGATGAGCTTCTCCGGGACCATCTCCACCAGGATGGGATCCGGGGTGTACTTGGAGAGGGAGATGAACGGGATGCCCCGGTTGTGCCCCATGTTCCCGAGGCGCTTCGAGAGCACCCGGATGAGATCGATCTGCACGGAGGGGGACTGCTTGAGGATGGCCTCGAAGACCTGGCGGTCCAGCTTGTACGCGACGGTCTTGACCAGCGCGGTGCAGTTGGCGCTCCGCTTCTCGCCAGTAATGAGGGCGAGCTCGCCGATGCACTCCTTGGGGCCGAGCTGGGCGAGCTCGATGCCGTGTCCGAAGTCGCTGTCCGGTACGAACACCCCCACCAGGCCGGACTCGATGACGTGCAGCCCGTCGGCGGGTTGTCCCTTCATCATGATGTGCTTGCCCACCGGATACTCCACCCGGACCATGCGCATCGCGATCTGCTCCAGGGTTTTTTGGGGCAATGATGAGAATATGGTTGTGTTGCTGATGAGCTCAAGGGGTGTCATGAGACCTCGTTCTTTTTCGATTACCTATATTATTTTGATCGGAACGAAAAAAAAGGCAATATTTTTGGCCGGCTGTATCAGGCCGGGAGGGCGGCGCCCTTTCGCCGTTTTCGGAAGCCGCGGACGCCGTCCCAGATCCAGACGGAGATCACGACGAGGAGCCCGAAGAGGGAGAGGTAGACGGAGAACCACCCGAGCCACGGCATCTTCCAGGTGACCTCCAGCCGGTGGGCCCCCTCCGGGATGACCATCCCCACCATGTCCGGGCCGGTGGCGAAGGTGGGCAGGGGCTTTCCGTCCAGGGTCGCCCCCCATCCCGGCGCCGCCTCGGTGGGGAGCACGGCCACCAGCTCCTCCAGGGCGTCGATGTCGAAGGCGTAGCGTTGAACGCTGTACAGGTTGGTGGTCAGCGGCGTGATGTCCGCGATCTCGAATCCGGGATCCAGCTCCTCCAGATGGTCTTTGGGGACCGGTCTTTGCGTGCCCTCGAAGCGGGGCAGATCCGCCCAGAACTTCTTATTGGTTTTGGCGTCCGGCACCGTGGTGGGCACTCCGGGGATCTCCGAGGACGAGATGACCACCCCGCCGAGCTCCGAGAACGCGTGGAGGGCGCGGCGATCCGCCTCGAACCCGCTGCGATCCAGGTACACCAGCGCCCGGGCGTGCTTCGTGAGGTCGCTCGCCTTGAGCTCGCCGGAGGGCACCCGCATGATGATGGGGGTGCCCTCCTCGAGGAGCTTGCCCCGGTAGCGGCTGGTCCACGACTTGGCGAGCCAGATCCACTGGGAGTAGGTGCACACCACGGGCAGCGGCTCCCCCACCAGGGGCCGGAGGAAGTGGTCCCGCCCCGTATCGAAGAGATAGAACCGATCGTTCGGCTGGCCCCGGCGGTCGCGGCCGTTGGGCATGCGATGGAGCAGGGGGGCCTGGTCGCTGTCCTTGGCGTTGATGATACTCTTCAGCTCGTCCTCGACACCGGAGAACCATCGCACCCCCGCGAGGGCGTGGAGATCGCCCCACCGGGCGGGGTTGCTGGCCAGGTTGCCGCAGAGGTGGAACGCGGCGGTGGGGCCGGTCCCCTTCCAGTGGGTGCAATAGGGGATGTAGCCGTGCACCGAGTACCATCCCTGGCGGAGCTTGTAACGGCCCTTGAACTGGGGCAGCACGCGGTAGGGGCGCCCCTTGTCCGGCAGCGAGCCCAGCACGTCGACCTCCGCGTCGAGGCTCTGGGTCGGCCGGACCCGGAGGTGGGCATTCCCCAGGACGCCGATCCCGATGGCGATGCCCACGGTGACCGAGAGCAGGAGGACCACCCACACCGCGGTGAGGGGGAAGCGGATGAGCTTCCGCCGCCGCCAGGCGAGGGAGAACCCCCTCCGGAGCACCGCCTCGATACCGGTGCCCACCAGGCCGAAGGCGAAGAACTCCACCAGGTAGGTGCACCGGAAGGTCTGGATGTTCTTCATGAACGGGAAGTATCGAAGCCACGGATAGTCATCCGGCCCCGCGAATAGAAAGAGGGAGAACAGAAACCCCGACAGGAGGAACCGGTTGGAGAGCCGCTTCAGCCGGAACAGGGCCACGAGAAATCCCAGCGCCGTCAGGATGGAGACCACCGGGGGCCGCACCACCACCGCGTGGATGATGCTGATCTTGTCCATGAACTCGTCATCGGCGTTTCGGGCGTCCCCCTTTCTGGGGGGATCGTCGAGGAGGCGTCCGGAGAAGAGCACCATGGAGAGCTCGTCCTTGGAGACGCTGGTGAACCAGTGGACGCCGCTGCGGACGATGGAGTCGGGCACCGGCCGCATCTTCTGGGTGTGCTCGATGAAGGGCAGCACCCAGAACGCCACCAGGCAGATCCCCAGCACACAGAACACCATCAGCTTCTTGAGCCCGCGGAGGGTGATCCGGGAGGAGGCCACGGCGAAGTAGAGGGCGCCGGCGATAACCGCGAACACGGACATGATGGCGTGGGAGATGAACGCCAGCGCGAAGAGCATGGCCGTGGTGACCGCCCGGTTCTCCCCTCGGAGCATGCCGATGAAGTGGCCCACGAACCACGGGAAGAACAGCCCCCCCATGGACTGGGTCACGATCCCGGCCTGGTGATACGCCTCGAAGGAGTTGCCGAAGGCCGCGATGGAGAGCATCGAGCTCATGGCGCCGATCCCCGCCGCGAACCGGGGAAGCCCGAGCTTCTGGAGGAAGTACATGTAAGTGAACGGCGACAACGCGAAGCAGATGATGATGGTCACGTTGTGCATCGTCTTGATGTCGATGCCCGCGATGAAGAAGGTGCAGATATTGAAGAGGTAGAAGAACGACTGATAGAACCGGAGCACCGGCTGGCCGAACTCCATGGCCACCGGGCCGAACGGGTTGTCGCCGCCGAACATCCCCCGGGCGATGGCGAACTCGTTGAGCAGGTGGTACATGTTGTCGCCGGAGCGGTTCAGCACGGGACCCCATAAAATATAGGTATAGGAGACGGTGACGATCGCCGCGATGAGCGGGAACGCGTAGTGGGCGATGGGGTAGAGGGTGACGAAGAATCGTCCGATGCGCCGCAGCCTGGACGGCTCCCGTGCGGCCGGGGCTGTGTTTTCAGAAGGCGATGGCATGTTCAGAGATCTTGAAGTTGTAGGTCGAGCTGGAGTCGTTCCCCCGGACCAGCCGCCAGTAGTAGGTCTTGCCCGGCTCCAGGTTGCTCAGCATGTGGGTCGTACCGGAGACGCTCCGGGTGACGTACCAGCCGTCCTTCGGATCCTTCCGGACGGGCGTCTTGTCTTTGTCATCGAGCTTGAAGACTTTACGCGTGAACTCCGGGTCTTTGTCGTCCGTGACCTGCAGCTCCCAGGGCCCCTGGGTGGTTCCCCGATGCCACTGCAGCTTGGCCTGGTTCTCCTCGACGACATACCCGAGGGGGGGCTGCTGGGGGACCGGTGCGATCCCCGTGATATAGGTCTGCACCACCGTCTGGACGAACACCCCGAGGAGGACCACGGGGATGGTGTAATTTCTTAGAAAACCCCAGATTCGGGGAATGATTCCCTGGCGATGCATGGGGGGAATCTAGCAGAAATGTTCTTCAAAATCGAGAGATGTAATCGAAAGTTTTAATCGCGCGGGATTCCCTCGAATCAGAGCGCTTCCATGGCCTTCGGGACCGTGTCGTTCGGCTTCACCTTGTACCAGGCGCCGGCGATTTTTCCCGCCTCGTCAATCAGGAAGGCGGAGCGGATGATCCCCTCCTTCTTCTTGCCGTACAGGGTCTTGATTCCGAACGCCCCGAACGCCTTGGCCACCGCGAGATCCGTATCCGAGAGCAGCGGAAACCCGAGACCGTATTTGTCATCGAACTTCTTCTGGGCCTCGGGGGTGTCCGGGCTGATGCCCACCGCCGCGGCCCCCGCTTCCCCGAGCGCCGGCAGCGCCTCGCTCACCGCGCAGGACTGCTGGGTACAGCCGGGGGTGTCCGCGCGGGGATAGAAATAGACGAGGAGCTTTTGCCCCTCGAAGTCGGTGCGTTTGACGGTGTTCCCCGCCTGGTCCTGAAGCGAGAAGTCGGGCGCCGGGTCGCCGGCGGTCAGTTGTGTCATGATATCCTCCCACGGGTTGGTGTTTCATTCGTCATCTCGAATTGGCTTTAAGCAATTTTCAGGCCAGGGCGATTCGGGTCGGTCGGGGGGATGACGAAGGTCCCGCAGCCCCTCCGGAATGAAATTATCCGCCACGAGGAGTGACATTTATGGTACTAGACTGTCATTCAAGGCGCCACTGACAAGGGGCAGCGAGACAAGGAGGTTTCCATGACCGGATTTATGACCGCAGATGAAATTCTGGAATTCGCCATCAAGAACGAGCAGGACGCCGTCGATCTGTACACTGATCTTTCAGAGCGCACGACCTCGTCCGCGATGAAGGCCGAGCTCCGGCAGATCGCCAACGAGGAGAAGGGGCACAAGGCCAAGCTGGAGCGGGTGAAGAGCGGCAGGAAGCTGCTGAGCGCGGAGACCAAGGTCCAGGATCTGAAGATCAGCGACTACACGGTGGACGTCGAGCTCGACGAGAACCCGGACTATCAGTCCGTCCTGCTCTTCGCCATGAAGCAGGAGAAGGCCGCGTTCAAGCTCTATACGGATCTCGCCAACCTGGCGCCGGAGGCGGAGCTCAAGGAGCTGCTCCTCGGCCTGGCCCAGGAGGAGGCCAAGCACAAGCTGAAATTCGAAATCGAATACGACGACAATATCCTCGTAGAAAATTAGGGATTTTCATTGCGGATCCCATTGCGGGATTCGGAAGCGATGGTGCGGCGCCTCGCGGGCGCCCTCGACACGCGATGATTGATGCAGCGAAAATCGATCGGACGACCCATGAGACCTTCAGCGAGGTCGCCGCGCTGATCGATTCGGCGGACCGCATCCTCCTCGCCACCCACAGGAGCCCGGACGGCGACGCTGTCGGGTGTCTCCTCGGCATGTCCAATCTCCTGACCCTGAAAGGCCGGCCCCACACGGTCTTCTGCCCCGACGGCATTCCCAAGAAGCTGCAGTTCCTGACCGGAGCGGAGCGGGCGGTCGGGGCCTTCGACGGTGTCTTCGACCTGACCCTGCTCTTCGACACCTCGGACACCCGGCTGCTGCCCGACGGTTTCCCCGACAAGGCGGCCCGGGGCACGTGGGTGATTGTCGACCACCACCGTCACTTCGACCCCATCGGGGACGTGGTGATCCGGCACCCCGCCTCTTCGGTGGGGGAGATCCTCTACGAGATGGCCGTCGCCCTCGGGTGGCCGATGGACCGAGCGGTCGCGGAGTGCCTCTATACATCTATCGTTTCCGACACCTCCTCCTTCAGGTACGAGAGCGCCACGCCCTCGAGCCACCGGGCGGCCGCCGACCTCATCGCCCTCGGCGCGGCGCCGTGGCGGGTGGCCGCTCACCTGTTCGAGTCGTTTCCCCTGGCCCGCCAACGGCTCCTGGGGCGGGTGCTGGAGACATTGGCGGTGAGCCTCGACGGCCGCTTCGCGACCCTCGTCTGTACCCGCGAGATGATCCGGGAGGCGGGGGCCACGCCGGATGATCTGGACGGCATGGTCAACTTCGCGCGGGCCCTCGAAGGGGTCGTCCTGGCCGCCCTGTTCCGGGAGGAGGACGACGGGATACGGGTGAGCCTTCGCTCTAAGGGACAGGTGGACGCCTCGATTGTGGGGCGGGGCTTCGGCGGCGGCGGGCACGTCAACGCCGCCGGCTGCCGGCTGGGGGGTATCCCGATGGCCGAAGCGGTGGAGCGGGTCCGGGAGGCGGCCCGGCGGGTGCTGTAGACCACCGCAAGGGCAACCGCGAGGGGATTGCCCCTACGACATTTCTTGCGGTGTTCTATATGTCCTGTTTCAACGCGACATGTGTCTCGAAACAGATTCATGAGACATCCGCTGAGACATCTGACCCTTTTTTTGTCCCGCTGACCCACTTGCGATATGATCAAACGACTTCAACGGGCATTGGCACGAGGCGTGCAACACCGCACGGCAACTCCATCGCTGGAAGTGACACAAAAGACATGAGACCAGCGGTGCAACAACAGAAAGGAGCGGGATCATGTCCGTGAAAGAAGCCCAGGAAAAAATCGTAGCCAACATGAGCAAGTGGCAGAAGATCGAGCAGGCGTCCATCCAGTCGACGGGGAAGATCGTCGAGGCCACCGACAACCCCATCATCGCCCTGGTGGCGGAGATCATCCAACGGGATTCGGAGAACCACAAGCGGGTGCAGGAGCTCATCCAGAGCAGCCTGGAGTCCCAGGCGGTGGCCCTGTCCCCGGACGACCTCGGCAAGGTCTGGAACCTCATCGAGAAGCACATCGCCATCGAGAAGGAGACCGTGGCCCTCGCCACGGACAGCCTTCAGGCCATCGAGGGGAAAAAGGGGATGGTCCTCCAGCAGTACCTCCTCGAGTACCTGCTCAAGGACGAGGAGAAGCACGATGCCATCCTGGCGAACCTGGAGGCCATCAAAAAGAACATGTATCCTTATGGCTAGATCCTCTTTTTGAATGCCCCTTCCGTCTTCCATCTCACCGAAAATGAAAGGAGGGCTCGACTGATGCCCCTCGATATTGCGCCGCCGGCGAAGATTCACCTCATCGGTATTTCCGGCACCGGCATGGGCACCCTGGCCGGGCTCCTCAAGGAGCGGGGCTTCGATGTCCGCGGCTCGGATGTCCACACCTATCCCCCCATGAGCCTGGAGCTCGCGCGACTCGGCATCCCCGTGATGGAGGGCTACGCGCCGGCCAACCTGGACTGGGGTCCGGATCTCGTGGTGATCGGCAACGTGTGCCGCCCGGACCACGTGGAGGCCGCGGCCGCCCGGGAGCGGGGCATCCCCTTCGCCTCCATGCCGAGGGTGCTCCACGATCTCTTCTTGAAGGAGCGACACGCCGTGGTCATCGCCGGCACCCACGGAAAGACCACCACCACGGCCCTCACCGCCTACCTGCTCCACGCCGCCGGGCGGGATCCCTCCATGCTGGTGGGGGGCATCACCGCCAACTTCGGCCGGGGATATCTCCTGGGGGAGGGACCGGACTTCGTCATCGAAGGGGACGAGTACGACAGCGCCTACTTCGAGAAGGTCGCCAAGTTCCTCTCCTACGCCCCCAAGGCGGCGGTGATCACCTCCGTCGAGTACGATCACATCGACATTTATCCGACGTTCGAGGCCTACCGGGAGGCCTTCGAGAAGCTCGCGGCGCTGGTGCCGCCGCCGGGCCCCATCGCGGTGTACGCGGGGGATCCCCACGCCGTGGAGATCGCCGAGCGATCCGAGGCGAAGGTGATCCGGTACGCGGTGGAGGGGGACCCGGTAAACGGGGAGACCGACTGGGCGGCCCGACCCCTCGGCGGCGGTGAGTTCCGCCTCGCCATCGGCGGTGAGAGTGTCGGCACCTTCAAAACTCCCCTCGGCGGGCGGCACAACCTCCGGAACACCCTGGCCGCGCTCATCATGTGTCACGAGGGCTGCGCCGTCCCGCTGGAGGAGCTCTCCCAGGC
>JBNLED010000240.1:0-59225 GCA_050304755.1 Polyangia bacterium
ATCAACAAGACAATCCCAATCGGCGTGGCTTCGCCTCGCCGCACGTGCCTTCGACATCGTGTCCTCCTTCCAGTTTGTACGGGTGATCGTCTACGATACTTGAGGCACGAGGCGCAATGTATAGCCAGCTGTCCGGTTACCGTCAGACGCTAAATTCAAAAAACAGAATCGCCGACTTTTATGCCGAAAGGAGGTGTTGAGCCTGTGTCGAAAACTCAGCGACTTGTTCAAGTGCGCCTTTTGCATCATCTAAAGAAACGTGAGGTTTTAGTGCATTCAACTTCGCCGCGCGGTCATCGAGTGTTGTGCAAGAATCATATTGTTTGATCACGTATAACGCGGTCGCCAATCGTTCGAGGTCGGAAACACCCTTACCTTGAAGCCTATCGGCAATAAAATCGAGTTTGGCGTCTAATCCCCCGATGGTTTTAGGGAACAACGACTCAATTTCCTCGCTTCGTTTCGTGGTCGCAAACCTTGGACCAAATGGGCGCTGCTGCGGTTCAATCGTTAACAACCTGTCCGCTCTCAGCGCAGTGAGTTCGTCGCGCAGGTCAAAAGAAAAGGGGCCGTGCTTATAGAGAATAAAATCGAATCCGGTCGGCACCTTCAGCAATTCCTGAGCCAGATAGAAGGCTTTTTGCAGGTGTGTTTCACCGCACCAGCTTCCTTTTTCACGCATTTTTCTCGCCAATCTCGTAACGATAGCGGCTCTCTGAACTCTATTCATTTTCGTTCTCCTTCGGCGGCGTGATAATTGTTTGCCGATTATCATTCAACCAGGCTTGCGCCGGCTTTATATACTGCGGGTCGATAAAAACCAAGTCGACCGTTGCCAGAAGCTGATTTCTAAGAGTCTCCGACAAACTGGTCGCCGAAATTATACGCCCATCCCTTGCTTTAACCGGAAAATCTGTAGCTTGCCCCTTTTGATAGTAGTCGCGGCGCACGTAAGACTCGCCATACTTGTCCTTCGCAGCATCGAAAATCTGGTCACCTGCTGCCGGATTTATATCAATATCATTGGGGTTTCGCTGATACAAACAGCGAAAATGCCCACGGTCAACGATCCTTTTTGCCGAATCATGACCGGGCAAGCTCGGATCCCTGGAAGCTGTTAGAATCGCCGACATAACCTCGTTGTCGGTAATCTCAAGATGACGGTCCACGTCCGTCGAAAAGTGTCCGCCATCAAGCCAGTCTTTTAGAAAATCTTTCAGGTGAATATCATATGCTCGGCGAACGGGATGCAAATACAGCTGCGTGAACATAAAATATCGAGCCAGCAGCAATGCTTCTGCAGCGTGAATTCCACCTTCTTCAACCCCCAGTAACGGCTCTAACAGCGTTTCATCCTCGTCCTTGCCCGAAGGAGGAGGTGTTAAAATTCGGAGTGTGTCAATAAGGCGATAATGATCGAACTTACCATATGCAACACCTGAATGATGCGCATCCCGAAGTAGGTAATCGATACGATCCGCTCCGAAAGCATCACCCACAATGATTTCAGATAAAAGGTCTTCCCAAGTAGAAAACTGAAGATTGGGATCGATAGCCTTGGCCTCTTTGGGGCCGACCGCTAACTTGACTACGTCATCCGGTTCCAACAACGGCCTCATCTTATTCCATATGCTTGCCATCTCCGGACTTCTAATAATCGCGGCCGTCAATGTTTCGTGCGTACACCCCGGTGGGAGCAAGTCTTTCTCCGCTGCATGAGAAAATGGAAGATGCCCCAAATCATGACAGAGCCCCGCCATCCGAATTACCCGTCGCCAATAGGATAATGCGTCTTTGTCTTGAAGTTCCGGAAACTGATCGCGAATTTCATCAGTAATGTTATTGCCATTCGTTACAACATCAAACACCCTGCCGGCAAGTTCCATAACACCCAATGAGTGTTCGAAGCGGCGGTGAGTGGCGCCGGGATATACCAAAAAAGTCATAGCGAGTTGATGAATATGGCGAAGCCGTTGAAAAGGCCTTGAGTTAAGAACACTCCGTTCATCCGAATTAAGCTTGATGAAAACGTGTATCGGATCTCTAATCTCGTGTTCAAGCTTTGCCACTGCGCTACCACGCTTCCGAAAAATATTGTCTGCCAACACTACTTCACTTCTGTTCAGTATGGAACCATTATTGTAGTAGAAAGACAAAAAATCGACCTTTGCCCTTCACCATTTCTTTTTTGGCTCCTGCTAGGGGTGCTATTAATTCTGTTGACATCAAAAATCGACTGCCTGTTCCTGCCAGTTTTGAATCTGAGCCATCCTTCTCAATTTTCGTTCGCTCGTAGGCTCGATCCCGTCTATTCTCTCCAAGAACAATATTTTTTCCTGAATCCGGGGACTTAGCCAGGTCAGGTCCATCAATTGAGACACCCGGGCCCGAGTTAATCCCAGCTGCCGAGCGGCATCAGCCTGGTCTTCATACTCCCCGGCCTCGATAGCCTTCTTGACCTTATGGGCGAAGGCGAGCATTCGGGCCACTCGCGCCGGCTTGCGGACTGGCTTGACGGACTTGGGTGGCTTGGACTCCAGGGTGATAGGTTTGTTCCCCCTGCGGACTCGATGGAAGCTGCCGGTGAATATGATGTCGCCGGCTTCGTTCGTGGACTTTTCGATCTTCTCTGTTTTCATGGGATTGCCTCCATCTGGGCTGCAGCCTTGGAGCACGCAGGCCCGGCAGGGTGCTCATCGTCATCGAAGCCGTCCTCGAGGTCCGGGAGGTCCAAGTCGGTGAGAATGGCGGTGACGGTTCCCTTTTTCTCGTCCACCACCACCTTCTTCACCAACAACTTGACCAGCCGGCCACGGTTCAGGGGGGACATGGTCTCCCAGATGCTGTCGAAGCGCTCGACCGTGGTGGTGACCCAGGTCTTCTCGGCGTCGATGCGGGGTAGTTGATCGAGGGCGTACTCCACGTTGGAGAGGCGGTTTTCGGCCTCGGCCAGGTGCTCGCCGACGTCGTCGAGGCATTTCTCCGGAACCCTGGCGGCGTCCCCGGTGAGCTCGCCCGCCTTCTCGAGCAGCTCACGACCTTCGGCGGCGAGCTCGGCGATCCGCTTGGGCAGCTTCTCTCTCTCTTTTTCGAGCCGCTTCTCGAGCTTTCGGATCTTGTCATCCAGCTTCTCCCCGATCTGCTTCGCCAGGGCGCTGTCCATGGAAAACTGGCGGATGCGCTCGGCCACGAAGTCCTCGATGGCGATGGCGGGGATCTGGCGAGCCTGGCACGCCTCCTTCCCTTTCTTGTCCCGATTTCCACAGCGATAGTAGCGATAGACCTTGTCACCCTTCCGGGTGGAAGCCGGGGTCATGAGGGCGTTGCAGCGGCCGCAGCGGAGGATGCCCCGCAGCAGGTAGTCGGGGTTCGTGGGGTAACGCTTGCCGTTGCCCTCGCACCTCGCCAGCATTCTCTCAACCTTGTGAAACCGCTTTCTGTCGATGATGGGCTCGTGCTCTCCCTCGAACCTCTCGTTGCCATAGGGCATATACCCGGCGTAGACGCAGTTCTTGAGCACCCGCAGCACCGCGTCCTTGGTCCACTCCTTGCCCCCGAGCACCTTGCCGGTCTTGGTCTTGTACCGCTTCGTCGTCCGCCCCTGGCCGTTGAGGATCCCGGTCACCAGGATCGAGGAGTGGTGGAACTCGTACAGCTCGAAGATGTCCTGCACCAGCAGCGACTCCAGGGTGTTGACCTGGAGCTTTCGGTCCACCACCTCGTAACCGAGGGGCACCTTGCCCCCGGTCCACTTTCCCCGGCGGCGAGCGGCGGCGATTTTGTCCCTCGTCCGCTCGGCGATCATTTCTCGTTCAAATTCGGCGAACGACATCAGCATATTGAGCGTGAGCCTCCCCATGGCGTCGGCGGTGGAGAAGTTCTGCGTCACGCTGACAAATGCCACGTTCTGGCGGTTGAACTGGTCCATGAGCTGGGCGAAATCGAGCAGCGAGCGGGAGAGGCGATCGACCTTGTAGACGACGATGATGTCTATCTTCCTATCCTCGACATCCTTCAGGAGACGCTGGAACGCGGGGCGGTCGATGTTGGCGCCTGAGAAGCCGCCGTCGTCGTACCGCTCATCCACGATCTTCCAACCGTCCTGGGCCCGATGCTTGACGTATTGCTCGCAGGCCTCCCGCTGGGCGTCCAGGGAGTTGAACTCCTGGTCGAGCCCGATGGCGGTGGACTTTCGGGTGTAGATGGCAACCCGCTTCACCTCCACGGAACGAACCCCCGCGGATTTTCTACCGTTCACACTCATTCGTCATCTCCAGTATTCCCGCCCCGCTTCATGAGGCCGAAGAAGAGAAAGCCGTTCCAGTTAGTGCCGCTGCCCGGCGCCTATCGATTTCTCACGCCGCAGATCGTCCAGGAAGCCGACCTGACCCGGCTGGTTCGCGGGTTGCTGCGCGAGCTCAAGAAGCAGATCATCGCGAACGCCAGCATGACCGTTTCGGTGGACTACGACGACACCACCATCGATGGCCTGAACGTAATCGCCATCTCGCGCCTGCCGTCGGTGGTGCTGTCCGGCCCAAAGGTGAGCGAGAACCGGTTCTTCTCCACCAACACGCCCCACGAGGACGTGGTCCCGGGCTCGAGCGGCCCCGAGCTGCTCAGGCGGCGTCCGCCGTTCACGGTGGACCTTTCCTTCACCATCACCGCGGCATCGGATCGCACCGTGGAGTTGCTGAACCTGATGGCGGCAGTGGCCACGTTTCTCAACCGCAACCGCTGGTTCGAGCTGCCACGCGACCCCGGCGACAACAGCGCCGGAAGCGTGCGCTGGGAGATGGATCCCGAGGGGGACTTCCAGACCCGGCTCGACGGCCCCGATGACGTTCGCGCCTTCACCTGCGGGTTCGTCGTGCGCGGCTTCGATATTGATGAAGGACTCCCCCGCGACCTGGGCAAGGCGGTTGCCGAGCTCGACCTGGGCATCGAGGCCATTGAACCGGGAGGTACTCTATGACCATCACCTTGATCAACACGAGTCGCCGGCTCACAGTCATCAGCTTGCGCCACGACATCTACTGCAAAGCGCTGGGCACCTGTGTCTGCAGCGAGACCAAAGGCAAGAGACACGCCAGAGCCGTGACGATTCCCGCGGGCGAGTCGGTCTCAGATTTCGAGGAGGCCGTGCTCACGTTGCCGGATGTCATCCGAGCCGTTCGCGCGGGAGAGCTGCGCGTTCGGCGGCAAGCGCCACCACCCAAAACCAATAGCCGGAAGCCGACACGGCGCTCCGAACGCAGGAAGACGAGGTAACCCATGAGCGGACAACTACTCTCATCAAAGGTCGTCGTTGTCGAGGAGGAGCCCAGGGTCCGAGGCATCCCGGGGCTTCCCACCGCGGTCGCCGGCATGGTCGGCATCACCGAGCGGGGGTCCATCGACCAGGCAGTGCTCTGCACCTCCTTCGAGGAGTTTCAGGACCGCTTCGGCGGCTTCACGCCCAACTCGGATCTGGCACTCGCCGCCATGGGCTTCTTCGAGAACGGCGGCAGCCAGCTCTGGGTCGTGCGCACGGTACACCACACCGACGTGTCCGACCCGGCCACCGCCACCGCGGTGCGGTCGTTCGGTTTCCTGACCACACCCGGCGCCCCGACCCCGGCCCTGGTGATCTCGGCCGCTGCCGAGCCCTTCGTCTTGGCCGACGGCGATCAAATCGTTCTTTCGGTCGACGGCGGCGCGGACGAGCAGGCAGTCTTCAACGGGTCGGCGGCTCAGATTCAGGCCGGCAGTGCGGGACCGTTCGCGCTCGCGGACGGTCAGACGCTCACGCTTCGTTTCGACGGAGGCGCCGAGCAGACCGTGCTCCTGGCCGCTGCTGATTTCGTCGACATCGGCGCCGCCACGGCCGACGAGCTGGCAGCTGCCATCAACGCCCAGATCGCAGCCGGCAAGGCCATGGTGGAGATGGGAATCCTCACCCTGTCGAGCGACACCGAGGGCTCTTCCAGCCAGGTCGAGGTAACCGGCGGGACCGCAAACACGGCGCTGGGCTTTGCCGCCGGCGTGGTGTCCGGATCGGGCAACGTCGCCGACCTGAGCGCTGTCTCGGTGAGCGAGGTGAAGACAATCGCAGAAGCGGCCATCCCCTCAGTCGAGGTGACCGCCGGCGTGGGCGGAGTTGCCGAGCTGCGAACTCTCGGAACCGGCGCTGCGGTGAGCCTGCAGGTGCAACCGGCCACGGCCGGGGCCTTCGGCTTCGACAACGACCTGCACAGCGGCAGCGATTCCGGGGCCGCCGATGCTGTCCGGGTGGAAGGCAAGGACCCGGGCGCGTACGCCGATCAGATCCAGGCCGAGGTACGAGCCGCCACCAACGGGGAAGCGGAGGCCTTCGACCTGGCCGTCATCGAGGACGGCGTGTACCGGGAGACCTTCCCTAACCTCTCGATGGACCCCAGCCACGCTCGCTACATCGAGGCCATCGTCAACGACGAGCGAACCGGCTCCAACCTCATCCGGGTCATCGACCAGCTCCTGGCCGGTAACCCGGTGCCGGACGTGCAGACCGTGCAGCTCGCCGGGGGCAACGACGGGCTCACCGGGTTGGACGACAGCGACTTCGTCGGGTCCGAGGTGGGCAAGACCGGCCTCAACGCCTTCGATCAGGTGCAGGACCTGACGCTGCTCCTGGTCCCCGGGCGGGCGACTTCGGCGGTGCACAACGCCATGGTCAGCTACTGCGAGGTGGACCGCGACGGCACGGTCTTCGCTATCCTGGATCCGCCAGCTTACCAGAGCGCCACGGGCATCGTGGACTACGTGCAGAACACGGCGGCTCTGATCGAGCTGACCGAGTTCGCGGCCATCTACTGGCCCAGGGTCCTGGTGCTCAACCCGGCCAAGAGCGTCTTCGGACCGGCCGACAAGATCCCGGTACCGCCCTCGGGCATCATCGCCGGAGTCTGCGCCCGCACCGATGCGGCCAGGCCGGGAGGCGTCTACGATCCGCCGGCGGGCATCGACAAGGGGCGAATGTTCGGTGTGCTGGGCTTCGAGACCGACGAGGTCCTAGAGGAGGCTAAGCGCGACCTCGTCTACCCCAAGCGCATCAACCCGCTGACCACGGGTCCGGGTCTGCCGCGCTACATCGACGGCTCCCGCACCCTCAAGGGCAGCGGCAACTTCCCCTACGTCGCCGAGCGGCGCGGGGTGATCTTCATCGAGCGCAGCCTCAAGCAAGGGCTGCAGTTCGCCAGGCACAAGAACAACACCGAGGGCCTGCGCGCCCAGGTGCGCCGGACCATCACCGCGTTCCTGCTTACCCAGATGAACAACGGCGCCTTCCGCAGCCGAGAGCCCGCCAAGGCCTTCTTCGTGGATGTTTCCGAGACGTTGAACCCGCCCTCCGTGGTGTTCGTCGGCAAGCTCATCGCCAGGGTTGGCCTGGCCACGAACAAGCCGGCCGAATTTTTAATTTTGTCAATCAGTCAGGACACGAGAGCGTTGGAGACAGAGCTCGCAGCGGCAGGCGCCTAAGACAAGGAGAGTCCCATGGCTGTTATCGGAAAACCAAGAAGCTTTCACAAAAAATTCAAGTTCATCGTCGAGATCGACGACATCGGCCACGCCGGGTTCCAGAAGTGCTCCGAGCTCTCGGTGGAGGTGGCCAACGTCCAGTACTTCGAGGGCGGCGTCCTCATCCCCAACAAGAGCCCGGGCCGGCTCACCTTCGCCGACGTCACCCTGGAGCGTGGCGCCACCCAGGACAAGGATCTCTTCGACTGGTTCCAGGACGTGGCCAACACCGCCAGCGGGCTTGGGCTCAACGACGTCGAGTACAAGCGCAACCTCGACATCGTCCAGCAGGACCGCGATGGCACCACCCTACGCCGCTGGTCCCTTTCCCGCGCCTGGCCCGTGAAATACGTCGCCGGCGACTGGGACAATGAATCAGATGAAAACGTCATCGAGTCCGTAACGCTCACATTCGATTTTTTCGAGTTGGTTCAGTAGGGCAGCCAAAAAACAGTGAATTCTCTTGACAAGAACCGAAAACCAAAGAGATGATTTTTTAGTCTTCGTTTTTTAGGGGTACCGATAGTAGTAGAACCAAAATGGCGAAATGTAATTCATGCGGAAAAAAAATTAGCTGGTTCAGTCATGGAGGACTGTGTGAAGAATGTCATCGCAATTCCGTAGCAGAATTAATCAAAGAACCAGGTGAAGACAAATTACCCAAAACCCCGAAATCTTACCCCCCAGACCTAAAGGATCCTAGGGTTGCAAAGGTAAGAGAGAAGCAAGCGTTAAAAATAGGAATAGGTAACGTCGATGCAGATATGCCTTCTTCTAATGGGACTATTATTGACATTGGACCACTAGATCTTTCCAAGGGACCTGTGTTATTTTTTGATCCTAAAAATCCTAAACCTATTCGTTATCCTGATGGATCTACCTATCGAGGAGAAGTAGATGCTGGATTATCGGCAACGGAAGGCAGTTGGATAAACCCACACGGAAAAGGGACCATGACTTATGCTGATGGCTCAAAATACGAAGGTAGCTGGAGGCACGGTAAAAAACATGGAAAGGGGACCATGACTTACGCTGATGGCACAAAACATGAGGGCGAATGGTTTCATGATGCGTTAGTAGATAAGTAGGTACGTGAAAGATGAATGAGGATTTGTCGAGTCGCGAATTCCAAAAACACTTTCTATTTATAATTAATGCATATTTAGAGCCAAGATATCTCTACTACTTCTGAAACTTCTGAACGCTACGTTATTTTATTTCGGGAGACACGAAAACCAAGGCTAAAAGTATGGTGACCGGATAGGAAGCCGTGCCGGCTTGCGGATCGACAGTCCCGTGGATCGTCGAACCACGAGCCTCCACGTGAGACGCGCATGTTCGACCTTGGGTGATGTATCCGCGCTAGAGCTAGACAGTCGGATGGCGTTTCTTCGTAATTCTCGTACCAATCGTCTTCGCACCATTCGAGAACATTACCGTGCATATCAAATAGACCGAGTTTATTGGGCACCTTCTGGCCCACCGGATGTGTATGATCTCTTGTATTTTTCGAGTACCAGCCAACCCGGGCTAAGTCTCTGTCAGTATCGCCAGAATAATACCTCGAAGGCGCACCCGCTCTGCAAGCGTATTCCCATTCGGCTTCGGTTGGAAGTCTGCAGTCGAGCCACGCGCAATACAAACGAGCTTCCCACCACCGTATCCCGACCACTGGATGCTGTTGTTTCTCGGTCGAAGACAACCTTCCATTGAAGGTCTCCCACGAGTGCGACGGATCGAATGCTTCGTATTCATCGTTGGTTACAGCGGTAGCGCCTAGTTGGAACGAAGGAACGGTGATTTCCCGCTGTGGTCCTTCGGATTCCGATCGGTGTGACTCATCCTTCGGCGAACCAATGACAAACGTTCCAGCGGGGATCTCAACCAATTTTGGCTTTGGGGGACCACCTTCTGGCCATCTCTTGCATCTCGCAAAAAAGACTTTCCGGTCAACTTTACCATCTAGAACCTCTAAAGCGTAGTGAAGGTATGAAAGTTCAAGCGTGGACCGATCAGGCGCTATCTGCTGCCAGAGCCAACCACGGGCCTGACCGATATTAAGCCCGCCTTGTTGTGTCCAGCGATTTAGCAGACCAACGAGAAAGTCGCCATCCCATTGTTCATTTCCAAGCAGTAACGCGAGTGCCTCTACGTGGTCTATCCCCTCCACTTCCGGCAGTACACGCAATGCCAACTCTCCGCTGATTTCTCCAATGGCTTTGAGTATGTCTAGCCGCTCGCTAGCCTTCGCCAATTCGCAAGCGAAGCCAAGAACTTCTGCCCAACGCGGGATTTCTTCCGAAGTAAGTGACTTCGCTCGATCTAATATCGCTTCATCTCCCCGACTTCGTAGCGCTTCCGCTGCAAGCAGCTCGCGAAATTGGCGGTGAAGAAAGCACCAACCACGTTTTTCTTTTTCGGAGGGTGATCGCGAAGTCGGATCTTGATCGGCGAGTACACCTGATTTTACCGCGACGTCGAGGAGGAAGTCTCGAGGCGTCGACCACGTTCCGTTCTGAAGAAGATCGGAAGCGTTTGGCCTTTTTCGTCTGGTATCCTTCTCTGCCATAAGGCCGGTAGCGGTCTGTATCAATTCAGCTAAAGTCCAAGCATAGCTATCGGATTCCTGAAGCTTAAGGCATAATTCCGTTAGTATAATATACGCCGAATCGGGATCCTTGACGCCTTGGTTGTCGAGAGTGCTTTGTCCTCGTCTAAGTAATGTTCTGATAGCTATCTGATATAGTTCCAGCTTTTTGTGAGGGACTTCCGTTCCTTCTTTAACCGAGAATGCCAGAAGGGACAAAATAAGAGGCACTTGACAGGCGTCGCGTAAACCCGGACGATTCTGCAGATCTCTAAGGACGTCGACCGCGCGGTCCTCATCGTCTAGCCATTTACTTAGCAACTGCTTCTGTTTTTCGTAGCTTAGCTTTTGGATACGCGCTTGATTGACGAATTCCGAACCTGGCTGTTGATAACCGACGGGGCGACTGAATACAGCAATCGCGACATTAGAAAGTTGAGCGGCCCATTGCGTAAGGTAACTGTTCACTAAATGCCGCTGTGACGCATTCACTTCATCTAGACCGTCTAAAAAGAGCCAGATAGACTCCTTTTCATCGTTAGCCTGCTTAAAGAGAAGATCACTTAGACCCTTTCCTGCTTCGATCCCCCTGCTTCCTTGTAATAATTTTTCAGCGCGATCAAAAGGGTGGTTAAAAGGATCTGCGGCAAGCGACGATAGCTCGTAGTACACGGGCAGTGGGTCTAAGGAGTTGCCTGCTAACTTCCAGACCAAATGACGCGCTAATGTTGATTTGCCAGCGCCAGGGTCACCCAGTACAACCCATCGTGGTTTATGGTCTTCTCCCGTATCCAGCTCCATAAGCTCTCGCAGCGTTAGGCCAGTTACTTTTGCCTGTTCGTGTGAGAACTTCGCACCTAATTGGCCGATCTCAAGTTCGACGAAAATAGTGTCTAGGTCCGAAATATATTCAATGAACAAGCCGGGAGGTTGATTATGTTCGCTAAGAAGGCTTTCCCGGTAGGTTGTGAGGATGTCGTTATCCGGATCGGGGCGAGCCGGAAACGACGCGATGAGAGCCCTCATATACGCGGCTGCTGCCACAGCCGCGTATCCCTGCCAAATATCGTTCTTTGCCTGATCGCAGTAATCCGAGATGCCACGGATAAGTATGTAACTTTGCTTTGCCGTCCAGGTACCGTCCGCTATGCCCGAACCCTCCATCTCTGTTGCTCGGACCCCGAATTCATCCCTGAGGATATCGCGAGTTTGAGCGTCCTTGAGTAAGATGTTGGCCGACCCAATCCTACCAAAGTGGATTTTGGGCTGGTGCATGCGGCGATACGGATCCTCTGGGTGACGAATGGGAGCAGGTGGATCGGAAGAATCATAGAGCACATCGGTTGAATCGCCCGGACGCATGCTCCCTTCCAAGTGAGTTCCGCGCGCTATGAGTTCCTCCCATGGTCGAATACCTTCAAGTCGTCCAGCTTCAAGGAGCTTACATTTTCCGATGAGAGAAGCCGACGGCGATTGAGAGGTGTCGCGGATCTGGTCTCCTTTTGGAGTGAGCTTCACGTTATCCCATTGAAGGACACCGTATTCGTTGCTGACAACTACGTCTCCGAGCCGGACATGCTTGTCCGCATCTGTCGGGTGCGGCATACCTCCGGCGATACCCACCATCAGTACGTCATCGACCTCAGGGAAGCTACGAAGGAGGTGGGACGCTGCTGTTGCCGCGCTGTTGTTCCCCATCTTCTTCAACAACGTCACAACGACATGTGTCGCGCCGCTTCCGTCAGACGCCGGAATCGTACCTTTAATGTAGTCGTTCGGGTCTCCATCGATCTCCAGGTTACGTGGCTCGTCGAGCACAGCTTTAACCGCAGCGAACTCTTTGGCCAGAGCAGTAACAACTCCGAATCTAAATTTGCTTCTTGACTCGCTATGCCTTTTCCCCATGATTCGATTCTCGTCGCCTTTGCTCTAACATCACAAAAAAACGATTATATTGCCAGCGGACTTGCCAAACATAGGCCACTCGATTTTTGTGTAAACCATCCGTCCGTCAGCCTGAGTTGTGTAAACCAACGGGCCGTGCTCTGTCCCCGCTCTCAGCCCGAGAGAGTACAATCGGGGGTGAGACGGGGTCAAGTCGCCTCGAAGCGTGATCTCTGGGGGTGGTCTTCGAGAGTCAGGCGGGAGACGCGATCAAGCTCTGTAGTTCGCAAAAGCGCGCGAATACTGGCCCAAAACGACGAAAGCCCGGCCGAATGACCAGGCTCTCTAATATATTATCCGCTGTTAAGCGGTAAACTGCGGAAATGGCTTTCATTTCCGCATGGCTCCTGCTGACGGACTTGAACCGCCGACCTAGTGGTTAACAGCCACCCGCTCTACCAACTGAGCTAAGCAGGAACAGTCAACGGATTGGCAATATAGTCGCTGGATTTGTTGTGTCAAGATAAAATCGCTGGTGTTATATGCTATGTTGTATAAATTGTGGCGCATCGGGGTGCCGGGGGGCGCTTCGAAGAAGAAAAATGGAAGGTGGAAGAAGATGGACGAGAACGTTAAGAGGAAGCTGCTCAAGATGCTGGTGGCGCTGGCGTGGGCGGACGGCCGGGTGGACGAGGAGGAGATGGAGGTGGTGTACGCGGTGATCGACGCCTTCAACGTGGGGGAGGAGCTGAAGGAGGAGCTGGTGGAGTGGGCCAAGTCTCCACGGACTTTGGACGATGTGGACACGGAGGATCTCACCGAGAGCGATCTGGAGCTGGTGCTGTTCCAGGCGGTGGTGCTCACCTACATCGACGGGGAGCAGTCGGACAAGGAGGTTCAGCTCCTGAACGACTTCATCGCGAAGATCGGGATGGACAAGGCCCAGGCGGATGCGGTATTGGCGAGCGCCACGGAGCGGGCCAAGGAGTTGCTGCCGGAGCTGCAGGCCTGAGGAGACACGACGGACGCCGGGCACCGCGGTGATACGAGACGGATCGACGAGATTTAGATAGGATGCGCTGAGGTGCTCATTCGAAAACTTTTCACTGGCCCTGTTGTTCAGAGACGAAAGCCCCCTCGCCCCCTTATTCACGGGCGAATAAGAGCCTCCTATAGGTCCTATGAGTGCCCCCAAACCGCTCTTCCTTCGCGCCTTGACACCAACCCTATCGCGATACCATGACTGAAACCTTCGACGTCCTTGTCATCGGCGGCGGCCACGCGGGGTGCGAGGCCTTTGCCGCCGCCTGCCGGATGGGGGCCCGGGCGGGGCTGGTGATTCCCCGCGTCTCGGAGGCCGGGTGTCAGCCCTGCAACCCCGCGGTGGGGGGCGTGGGCAAGGGGCACCTGGTGCGCGAGGTGGTGGCCCTCGGGGGGCTGATGGGCTTCGTCACCGACCGGACCGGCCTTCAGTTCCGGACCTTGAACACCCGCAAGGGTCCGGCGGTTCGGGCCACCCGGGTGCAGACGGACTCCTCCCTCTACATGGACGAGATGGCGGCGCGACTCGGCACCCAGGCCGGCGCGGTGCTGGAGGACCGGGCCATCGCCCTGGCCTGGGAAGGGGAGGGCGCCGGGCGCCGGGTCACCGGGGTGCACCTGGAGCACCGGGGGCTCGTCTCGTGCCGCACCGCGGTGGTGGCCACCGGGACCTTCCTCCGGGGCAAGCTCTTCATCGGCAGCGAGATCACCCCCGGGGGACGGCGGGGAGCGGCGCCCTCCGTCCGGTTCGCCGAGTCCCTGGAGAGGACCGGCCTGCCCCTCCTCCGGCTCAAGACCGGCACCTGCCCCCGGCTGGACGCGGACACCGTCGACTTCGACAGGACCGAGCTCCAGCCCGGGGACTCCCCGGAGCCCTTCTTCGACCCCGGGACCATCGGCGTGACCCTGCCCCAGCTCCCGTGCCACCTCACCTACACCGGGGACGAGACCCACGAGGTGGTGCGCCGGAACCTCGGGCGGTCCGCCCTCTACTCCGGGGCCATCGAGGGCGTCGGCCCCCGCTACTGCCCCTCCTTCGAGACCAAGATCGCCAAGTTCCCCGACAAGGAGCGGCACCAGGTCTTCCTGGAACCGGAGGACCGGCACCGCCGGGTCATCTACCCCTCCGGGCTCCCCACCAGCCTGCCCAGGGACGTGCAGGACGCGTTCGTGCGCTCCATCCCGGGGCTCGAGCAGGCGCGGATCCTCCGGTACGGGTACGCGGTGGAGTACGACGCGGTGCAGCCCCTCTGCCTCGCCCCCAACCTCGAGGTGGACGGCTTCGGCGGGCTCTTTCTGGCCGGCCAGATCCTCGGCACCTCCGGTTACGAGGAGGCCGCCGCCCTCGGGCTCCTCTCCGGGGCCAACGCGGTGCTCTCGGTGCGGGGGGAGGCGCCCCTCGTCCTCTCCCGGGACCAGGCCTACGCCGGCGTCATGATTGATGATTTGACCACCCAGGGGGTGGACGAGCCCTACCGGATGTTCACCTCCCGGGCCGAGTTCCGGCTGCTGCTTCGGGAGGACAACGCGGACGAGCGGCTGCTCGAGGAGGGGATCCGGTGCGGCCTGGTGCCCGACGAGCGGGCCGAGGCGGTGCGGGAGAAGATCGCGGCCATCCGGTCGGCGTCGGAGCGGCTCCGGGGGATGCAGCTCGCCCCCTCCGTGGAGACCAACCGGCGGCTCGCGGACGCGGGGCTGCCCGAGATCGCCCGGCCGGTCAGCCTCTTCGATTATCTCCGGCGGGCCGAGGTGCGGCTCCGGGACCTCGCCCCCCTGGCCCCCTGGCTCGGCGATCTGGCGCTGCCGGTGGCCGCCCGCCTGGAGGTGGACGTGAAGTACGCCGGCTACGTCGACCGGCAGCGGGCCCAGGCGGAGAAGCTCCGCGCCGTGGACCAGGTGGTCATCCCCGAGGGGATCTCCCTCCAGGGGGTGCCGGGGCTCCGGCCGGAGCTGGTGGAGAAGCTCGAGCGGGCGCGCCCAAAGACCCTGGGGCAGGCGAGCCGGATTCCCGGTGTCACCCCCGCCGCCCTCCAGATCCTCCATGTCCTGTGCGACAAGGTCAGGGACCCTCGGTAGCCCCATCTGCTAATGGCAAGTTTACAAAATTTTCTATAAGCGATAAAAATAGGCTAGTTGGAAAATAAGGGCGTAGTAGCCATCGAGAAGAGCCGGGAGGGAGACATGCAAAGGTATAGTCGTGAATTGGTACGGGTCCTGACCATCGGGGCACTCATTTTGGCCGCGGGCGGATGCGGCGGCGGCAAGAAGACGGCCGAGACCGCGCCGGTGCAGGCCGCGACGGCGGACGAGGAGCGCGCCCCCGAGTTCGACTACGAGGAGTTCGCCCCCCTGCCCAAGGTGATGACGGAGGTCACGCTGCCCATGCTGCTGGACGCGGACGGCGTGGTGGAGCAGACCTGCTTCACCCCCCAGGACCTCAAGCCGGCCATCGGCGGCTTCGATTTCAAGGCCACCGTGGAGAAGAACAACAAGCACGTCCGTGACGTCATCCTCCGCTGGTTCGTCGACGAGGTGGCCCCCCCGAGCCTCTCCCTGTCGGACACCGACCCCTGGGAGATGGAGGTGGGGAGCCTCACCGTCATGGAGGTGGACACGGACAAGCTCCGGTTCGCGAAGGACCAGGAGTGCATCCAGGACGAGACCGGATGGCTCGGCGAGGGGACCCGCGCGGTCACCACGGTGATCGGCGCCAAGTTCTTCGAGTTCTCCACCAAGAAGCCCATCGATATTCATGTCCAGGAGGACATGGTGGAGGCCACCAAGGAGAAGGAGCTCACCCTGGCGTCCGAGGCCATCGGTAAGTACAAGCCCGCCCTGGACGACAAAGACGAGCAGAAGCTCACCAAGGACGGCCAGCTGCTCTTCATCGGGCCCGGGGGCGTGGAGATCGCGGAGAACAAGATGCCGCCGGAGTCCGAGCGGGGCATGAAGGAGTGGACCCTGGAGTCCCCGAAGACGCTCTATTTCGCCTTCCAGACCATCCCGAGCGACGCGTGGTCCAAGGAGAACAAGAAGAAGACCTGCGACACCTTCCTGGTGTGGGGCGACGTCACCCCCCGGTCGCCGGAGTGCGATGAGCTCAAGGACATCACCTTCACCGCCAAGAAGAATAAAAAAGAAGAGGGGAACCTCTCCGTGGAGCTGACCTACAACAAGAAACCCCAGACCATCGAAACCCCCTACGAGACCACCCAGAAGATCACCCTCGGCAACCGGATCATCCTCTGGATCAACGTAAAGAAGGAGGAGGAGGGGGTGAACATCCGCGCCAACAGTGTGAGCGTCGGATCCGATTAGGGGCTCCCTTGTGGTTGCCCTCCGTTATTCAAGCGTATTGGCCACTGCCCCTCCGTCCGTGGCTTCCGACGTCTCCTGCATGAACTTCACCGTGTAGAACCAGTTCTTGGTCTCGCCGCAATTCATCTTGATCATGCGCTTGCTGGGCCGGTCCATCGGCCCCCCCCAGTACATGGCCCTGCCGTCGCACGGATCCGGGTGCTCCCCCCGCCGCCATGCCTCGGCCAGCTCCAGCACCGTCATCCACCGGTCCCGGTAGTCCCGCCAGTGGATATCGTCGGGCCACCCCTCGGGGCGCTTCCCGTCGATGCGCATGTTCTTGACCCACTTCTGCCGCTGGGTGAAGGCCACGTCCCGGAACCCGGCGCAGTACTTCCGGATCACCGACACCATCGAGAACCGGCGGACGCGATGGCGCATCAGGCGCCACCGGCGGAGCAGCACATAGGCGATGGCGATCTGATCCCGGGTGCCGTCCCACCCCGCCTCCGACACCATGGCGCGGCCCATCCAGGCCTTGACCTCGTCGGTCCACTCCCGGTCCGGGATCAGGGTGCGGTCCGGAGCGGCGCCGCGGGCGGCCAGGGTCCAGCCGGCGGCGAGGAGGATGGCGAGGGCGGATAGCAGTATGGGTCTCAATCGCAACGGTCACTCCTGCAGACTGTTATTTTTCACGATGACCGGCGAATTGGCAAATAATCGGGTTTTCGATACCGTGTCCTTCATGCGAGCGGAATCCACCTTGCGGCCGATCGCCGTCCTGGTCATCCTGGGGGTGACGGCCGGGCCGATGCCCGCCGCCGCCGGGGAGCCCGGGGGACCATCTCCGGACTGCCGGCCCTGCCAGAAGCGTTACAGCGTCCCCTTCGTCCATATCGGCCTGCTGGAGCTCGGCATGCACACGGCCGAGGGGGTGCTCTGGCCCGATGGATTCTCCCCGATCCAGGTGCGAAAGAACGCCCGCCGGCTCGCGGAGAGCTGGACCCGGCCCCCGGAATTCGGCTTCTCGGGCTCCCTGTTTTCGTCCGACGGCGACTGGTGGACCTTCAACATATTCGCCCACGGCCTGTTCGGTTCCGAGGCGTATCTGTCGGGCCGGGTCTGGGGGCACCGGCCGGTGGTGGCCGGCCTGCTTACCCTCTTCGCGTCGTTCACCTGGGAGTACCTCGTCGAGGGATGGTACCAGCGGCCCTCCGCCATCGATCTCTTTTGGACCCCCCTCTCCGGTGCCCTCCTCGGGGAGCTCCGCTACCGCGCCCTCCGCGCCCTCCGGCGGCTCTCCCGGCCGGAACTGAGGCGGGCCATGGGGATCGTCCTGGACCCCCTCGGCAGCCTCGAGCGGCGGATCCTGGAGTGCCCGCCCCCTTGAACGGGATGCCCGTCGAATCCGTGAGGTCGCTTGACCTTCTCGGCGGCTTGTGAGGAACTGGAGGTCCAGGGGACCCTTTCGAAGGTGCCCGGCGAGGACCGAAAATGACGAAGACAAAACCAAAGCGCCGCTGCGAATGGCCCGGCACGGATCCGCTCTACCTCGACTACCACGATCGGGAGTGGGGGACCCCGGTCCACGACGACCGGACCCTCTTCGAGTTTCTCACCCTCGAGAGCGCCCAGGCGGGGCTCAGCTGGATCACCATCCTGCGCAAGCGGGAGGCCTACCGGAAGGCGTTCGCCGGGTTCGACCCGGTCAAGGTGGCCCGGTTCACCGACAAAAAGGTGGAGCGGCTCCTGCAGAATCCGGGGATCATCCGCAACCGGCGGAAGATCGAGGCCGCGGTGAACAACGCCGGGCGCTTCCTCGAGGTGCAGCGGGAGTTCGGCTCCTTCGACGCCTACAGCTGGCGGTTCGTGGGGGGCGCGCCCATCGTCAACAAGTGGCGGACCCTCGACCAGCTCCCGGCCACCTCCCCCGAGTCGGACGCCTTCGCCGGGGACCTGAAGCAGCGGGGGTTCAAGTTCATCGGGTCGACCATCATCTATGCGCACATGCAGGCGTGCGGAATGGTGAACGATCACCTGGTGAGCTGTTTCCGGTACCGGGAGGTGATGAGCGGGTAGGCCGCCTCACGCCTCGCACCGCGCCGGAGAGTGACAGGCCATGTCGAAGAGGGTGTCGGGATAGGTCTTTGGGAAGGTGCCGTCCTTCGCGGCGGTGACGACCGCCACCGCGTCCCCGGCACATCTCGAAGTCCGAAGGGAGCACCGCTCATAATGAATGGATAGACGAAATGGCGGGGGCGAGAGACATCAATACGGTATTCGGACAGGATACCTTGATTTTTTTCGGAACTCTGACACACAGAGGGGGACACCCGACAGGAGTTCCCATTGGCCAAGAAGCGAAAAAAACGAAAGAAGAGCGCCGGCACCCCCAAACGAAAATCGACCGTTGAGGCGGTCTCCAAACCCAAGCGCCCCATCCGGGGATGGCCCTGGCTCCTCGGGGGGCTGGTGGCGCTCGCGGGGGTGTTCCTCTATCTGAATCGCGGCGATTCGCCCGAGGGGGTGCGCGAAGACTCGCCCGAAGATTCGCTCGAGGGGTTCGTCAGGGTGAAGGGGCAATCCTTCGTGCTCGACGGGAATCCGTACCGGTTCGTCGGGATGAATTACTGGCAGGGGGCGTATCTCGGCGCCGACATTATCGCCGGGGGACAGCAGCGGATGGCGCGCGAGCTCGATTTCATGAAGCGTTCCGGGATCTCCAATCTGCGCATCACGGCGGCGACGGAGCTCTCCGCCATAGAAAAATCGCTTCGTCCGGCCTTCCAGGAGGGGCCGGGGGAGTACAACGAGCAGCTCCTCGAGGGGTTGGATCGGCTGCTCGACGAGATGGCCAAACGAGACATGAAGGCGGTCATGGTTATGGGCAACTACTGGAGGTGGTCCGGCGGCATGGCCCAGTATCACGCGTGGGGGACCGGCGCCGAGGTCAACGATCGGGAGATCGCCGGGATGAAGGACTTTCTGGCCTACGCGGCGGGGTTCTACAGCAACAAGAAGGCGCTATCGCTGTATGATCGGTACCTGGAGCACGTGATCCGCCGGGTGAATACGATCAACCGACGGCGCTACGCGGAGGACCCGACGATCATGGCCTGGCAGCTCGCCAACGAGCCGCGGCCCCATCCCGACGCGCGCAAGAACGATGCGGCCGCCGAGGACTACTACCGCTGGATCGCGGCGTCCTCGAAAAAGATTCGCGCCCTCGCGCCGAAACAGCTCATCTCACTCGGCAACGAAGGCCTCGTGGGCAGCGTGGGTCGAGAAGCGATCTATAAAAAAGCGCATGACCTCCCCTCCATCGATTACCTGACCTTCCACATCTGGCCGAAGAACTGGCGATGGTATCGCCCCGGTCATACGACCCAGACGCTGAAATCTTCGATCGTCAAGAGCATCCGGTATTTTCAAAGACATATCGGATACGCCCGCTCTCTGAACAAGCCCACCGTGCTCGAGGAGTTCGGTCTCGGGAGGCATGAGGAGCAGCGGTCGCCGGACGCCCCGGTGGCCGAGCGGGATGCCTTCCTCGGCGCGCTCTTCGGCGAGGTGGAGCGGAGCGTCGAGGCCGGCGGTCCGATGATGGGCGCCAACGTGTGGTCCTGGGCCGGCGAGGGCCGCCCGACGGAGGCCCAGTTGTGGACGACCGGAAGCGACTTCACCGGAGATCCGCCGCATGAGCCCCAGGGCCTCAATTCCGTCTATGACACGGACAAATCGACCCTCGCGCTGATGAAGCGACACGCTAAGAGACTCGAACAGCTCTCCCGTCGCCGCCCCCAATAGCAAAACGAGAGTCCGCCATTCCCTGACCGGTTCGGGATCCCCGGTTCTCTGTTCCGGGACCTTTTTTTGTGTGCTATTCGGGGGGAGTTGGTTTACCTTATTCATTGAATTTGTAAACTTACAATAAGTCAGAGAGGGACAATGCCCCTCCCTGTGCAGGGAGATATCAGGAGGTCAAGGGAATGAAGACCCAGGGAACACTGTCCTGGATGCTGTTCGCCATGCTTCTGGGGTGCAGCGCCATCGTGGACAAGGCGTCGAAGAAAGATGAGGACGCCGGGAATCCGGGGGACGGGGATACCGATGGCGACACCGATGGCGACACCGATGGCGACACCGATGCCGACACCGATGCCGATACGGACGCCGACACCGATGCCGATACAGACGCCGACACCGATGCCGATACGGATGCCGACACCGACGCCGATGCGGATGGGGATACCGATGGCGACACCGATGGGGATGCGGATGCCGATACCGATGTTGATACGGACGCCGACGGGGACACGGACGCGGATACGGATACCGATACAGACGCGGACGCGGACAGCGACACCGAGACGACGACCGATACTCACACCGGCGTTGATACCGAAACCGGTGACACCGGGATCGGTGACGCCGGCACCGGCATGGACACGGAATCCGTTACGCAACCCGGCACGGGCGAGGATACCGGCACCGGAGATATCGGCACCGCTGATGACACCGTCACCGGGGCCAGAGACACCGGTGACGACACCGGTACAGGCAACGACACCGGCAACGATACCGGCAATGACACTGACACAGACACCGGCACCGGCACGGACACCGGTAACGACACCGGCACCGGCAACGACACCGGCACCGGTAACGACACCGGGACCGGCAACGACACCGGCACCGGTTCCGACCCGTGTGAAGGGCTCCAGGACTACGTCCCCTGCGACGACATGGATGAAGGGACCGTCGGGGACTGGTGCTACAAGGAGTCGTGCTCCGGCTTCACGAAATCCTATTACGATACGACGACGAGAGATCCCGACGAGGCGGATTCCTACTTCAGAGGGGCGACCAACAGCGTGGCGGGAGTTCACGGGGCGTACCTGTCGCCGTCATCGATCTCCCCCCGCAACTACCTTGACAGGTTCCAGAACGGGAAGCGGGTGGACGCCGGCGATCCGGTCCCGCGCGCCTTCAACGGGCTGAGCAGGGACTTCATTATCGCCAGCGACCTCGCGTTGAATTCCTATAATCTGTATTCCTATGTGGACAACTCATGGACCAGCGAGGGATCGCCCATGGACGAGTTCAAGGCGCTGTTCAAGAGCAGCTCGGTCCAGTTCAACAGCGTGAGCCCGGTGTTCGGCGACACCCTCGCCGACAGCTTCTATGCCTCCGGATGGGATCTCATCAACGGGGAGATGTTCGTCAGGAGGTGCAACACCCCGAGGACCGTTCCGGAGACCTGGACATGCTCGGATCAGGCGGTCGTGTCGACCGACGCGGACCACCTGAGGCGATGCGTCGGCTTCGCGCAGTTCTCGGAAGGTGTCGTCCTGAGCAGTGACAAGTTCGTCTCCTGCGGATATTACCAGGCGATCGATGACGCGAGCCCCTATTCGGTAGACCTCCTCAAGTGGAGCGGCGCCAACAGCCGCTGGGACCCGTTCAGCTCGCTCGCGCTGGGGTCGGAGGTGATCCTGTCCGCGTTCGAGCGGGTGGGCCGGTACCTCATCACCGTCGGCTCCAAGGGCACCATCGCGATCACCGGGCTCAATGAGAACGGCGCTGCCACAGGGGTGACCGGACTGATCATCGACCATTTCGACTATCAATCGATCACGGATTTCAAGAGTATCGGAATCTTCGACAGTCGCGTCTGGCTCATCGGGAACTACCGCATCATCGCGGCCAACGGTGACTACGTCTACATCGTCCTGGCCCACGCGTCGGTCAACGACAATCTGATGCAAGGCGCCAGCTGGCAGGTCCATATCGTGGACTCGGCGTACATCTCCGGCCGAGTCTCAAATCCGCCGGATCCCAACGTGGCGTGCTACAGCGGAAACGTCGTGGCCGCCGACGGTGACGATCTGTACCTGCTCGGGGGGTGGTGGAACACTGACGCGGACGAATCGGACCGCGCCGTCTGGTACTGGCCCAAGCCCTCGCCCTAGTCTCACTCCATCTCCACGAGCACGCGCACCGTCTCATCGGGCTTGACGACAAACGTCCGGGTCTTGGTGATCTTCAGCTCGGGGTTGACCAGGGTGACCTCGTGCTTTCCGGCGGTCAGCTTCAACCCGATGATGGGGGTCGTGGTGTATTCCACGCCGTCGATGCTGACATCCGCCCAGGGGGAGGCGTTGATATCCACGGTGCCGATCTCCTTGGGCTTCGCTCTTCCGTTGCTGCCCTTCGCCGGTTTCGGTGAGGCCTGCGCCCGATTCGGCGCGTCGCCGGTGTCGGCGCCGGCGTCTGCATCGGCGATGCTGTCGGTATCCCGAGTCGCGGGGGGATCCGGGGGCGCTTTCGGCGGCGCCACGTCGGGCGGCGCCGTGAGCGGGTCGTCAGAGCTTCCGGTCTCCGCGAGATTCCCGCCTGCCCCGTCGCGGGAATCCGGGGAGCGCCCTTTCATCAGCAGACCGACGAGCAGCGCCGCCCCCAGCAAGACCCCGACCGCCAGGATCGCCCTGCGCCACCGCTTCCGCGTCGGCGGACGCCCGATCTGCCGGCTCTCTGAGGCGAAGGTGGCCAGCCTCGCCCGGATGATGCTGTCCTCGTCGTCACTCGTGAGCGACTCGCTGGCGCTCTGGACATTCACCACCAGCTCGGCCAGATTCTGCGGGGTGAAATCGGGGTACCGCTGGTGCAGGATCTTGGTAAGATTCGCCCGCATCTCCTCGGCCTTCTGGAACCGAGCCTCGGGGGTGAAGGCGACCGCCCGGTCGACGAGCTCCGCGATCTTCGGAGCGACCCACGGGGCGATCTCCCTGATGGGCGGAAACCCCTTGCCCCCCGTCAGCGTCTGGAGAATCGTGACGTCCGTCCCCACGGTCACCGGGTGGTGTCCCGCGATGAGCTCGTAGAGAACGACCCCCAAAGAGAAGAGGTCGCTCCGGTTGTCCACGGCGATCCCCCGCGCCTGCTCCGGCGACAGGTACTTCAGCTTTCCCTTGATCTCGTCCTGGGCGATATCGTCGCTCACGGTCTGAATGGCCAGACCGAAATCGCAGAGCTTCACCTCCCCGGTGCGGCTCACCAGAATATTGTGGGGGGAGACATCCCGGTGCACCAGCCCGATCGGGGTGCCGCCGGCGTCTGTTGTGTGGTGTACGCAGGAGAGGGCCGCCGCCGTCCCCGCGCCGATGAAGAGCGATATGTCGAGGGGCAGGCTGATGCCGGATATCCGACAGATGTCCGTGAGGGTCGCCACGTCGACCCCGTCGATGAACTCCATGGCCAGGTACCAGAGCCCCGAATACTCGCCGAAGTCGAAGATCGGCACGATGTTGCCGTGGGTCAGCCCAGAGAGGATCTTGGCCTCCTCGGTGAACATCGCGAGAAACCGATCGTCACCGCTGAACGCCGGGTGGATGGTCTTGATGACCAGGGGCTTGATGAACCCGCCGGGCCCCTTGACCTCGGCCAGGAAAAGCTCCGCCATGCCCCCTCGGGCGATCTTCTGCTTCAGCAGGTAGGGACCGAACTGTTTGGGGAGCTCTGAAGTGTTGAAATTCATCATGTCAGGCTACCGAGGATACCCTCACAGAGTCAACTCTTTCAGCGGCCGTTCGGCCCAGCGTGCGCCGGGAGGGTTTTTTAACGTTTGAATATTACTGAAAAAATGAATCAAATTGACCTTCGTGAAAAAAGTTGTTATGATCATAATAGCTTTAGATTTCGGCAATTTACACATTCCGCCGAAAGACGTCTTTAGTGGGAGAAAAACGAGTTATGTTACCCGCTTATATCATCGAAGACATCCGACGCCGCGACTGGGAGAGAGAACAGCTTGACGAGATGGTTATCGAATGTCCTGAAATTCCGATTTCCGACGATGACCGCGATCCGACGGACGAAGATATTCCGAAGCGAGGCATCGTCATCCTGGATTTCACCATTTAATCTCCCCGTTGCCGAGTTTCGTTGACTTGGCCGACATCACACACTACCGTTCCCCTTCATGAAATTACGATTACAACATGTCATCGGGGTGTGGGCCGTTCTACTGGGCGCTTGCGGCGACTGCGGCGGGGGCCCCGGTCGAATCGAGCAGAAAAAGGGCGACGAGCTCTCGTTCGAGTCGATTCCCCTCAAAATCAACAAAGCGGAATTTGTCAAACAGGCCCTCGCCCTCACCCAGGTCGATCCGGCGGGGACCGACATCAAGAAAGTGTGCGGTGATCAGATCACCCTGAGCGTCCCGGATATCGGCGAGGAGACCATCGTGGAACGGGCCAAGGGAAACCACGCGCTCGCCAACTGCCTGATCCGGACGAACCGGGCGGCCCAGTCCACCGCCCTCCTGGAGGTCCGGGGGGAGTTCATCGACGACCGCCTGGCCCGGACGAGCTTCCGGCTGACCCCGGCGGCCTACGACAATATTCGGAAGACCATCGAGGGGCGCTTCGGAAAGGGCGCGACAGTGACGCTCACCGAGCAGATCATCATCGAGGAGACGAAGGCCGACTACCAGATCTGGCAGGAGGCCGGGGAGATCTGGATGCTTTACAAGGGAGAGACCGGCACGACTCTCTTCGTGCACCAGGATCTCGAGACCAGCAGGACCCTGCCCGAGCCCCCCAAGGCCACGAAGCGGGGCGAGCCAGTGTCGCTGGAGGACCTGGGGATCGGGAAGCTGGATCTGAACGCGCCGCTCCCCGATCTCGATCTGCCGGACAGCGGCGCCGATGATGACGGCCCCGAGCCCGATACCGCCGACCTCACGAAGAAAGCCCCTTCCGGCGAGCCTCGAGCCCGGTAGTCGCCCTCGGAAATCGCGCGGCCTTTCCCGCACAGGTGCAGCCGTTTTGCTGCGCCGCGGTGCAGCGGACCGGCTGCATCCGGCGGCTCCGAGCCGCGCTCCGCCGACTCCGGACCAATCGCAACCTATCGATATTCATAACCTCCTACAGCCATCTCCCACTTGGCACCTCGGTTGCAGAGCCCTCCTGGACATGACCGGCGAACGGCCCAAGGAAAGCGAGGTGGCCATGAATAACCGATGCGAACGAACGAATCAGTCCCTGCTGATTCGCCTCCTGGACGCGTTTCTCAATGAGAACAACATCAAGTGGATCCTCGGCGCGGGGATCCTCATCCTGCTGGGATCCTCGACCATGCTGGCGGCCAGCCACTGGGAGAGCTACACACCGGCCTGGCAGTACGGCATCATGCTGGCCTATACGGCGGCGATCTACGGGCTGGGATGGGGCGCCTACCGGCTCCTCGGGCTCCGCACCACCGGCAACGCGCTGATGGCCCTCACCGTCCTGCTGCTGCCCGTGCTCTTCTTCGCGCTGCGCTTCGTCCAGGCCTCGGCGTTCTGGCTCACCGCGACCAACGGGGTCTTCCTGGGGGGGACCGCCCTGTTCACCGCCTTCGCGGCCGGTCATATCTTCGAGCACTTCATGAAAGGCAAGGTGCCCCTCTTCCGCTTCGGCTACGTGACGCTGGCGGTCTCCGGCGCGCTGGCCTCCCGGGTGCCGGCGTCCTGGGCGCCCGCGGCGGCGGGGGTCCTCTGGCTCGTCTACTGCGCCGGGCTCGTCAAGGTGAACCGCCACGTCTTCTGGCTGGGGGAGGATCGCCGCACCCCGCGGATCTTCGGCTTCTTCCCCATGATGCTCCTCTCCGCCCAGTTCCTCGCGGTCTTCCTGCTCTACCTGGCCCCCCACCTGAGCCTGTCGTGGACGGGCTTCGGCCTGGTCCTCCTCGGGCTCCCCGTCTTCCTCACGGCGGACGCGGTGTGGCGGGTCCACCGGCAGCGCACCGGGCTTCTCCCGGAGCCCCGGATGGCGGTCATCGTCCCCGTGCTCGTGGGCCTGGGGCTCACCCTCGGGGCCGTGGTCCTCTCCGGGGTGGGCTTCTTCTCCGGCCAGTCCCCCTACGCCATGGTCCCCACCGCGGTGGTGGCGGCGATCCTCATGGGGCTGGTGGCCGTCCGCACGGGCCGTCCGTCCTTCGTGTGGTTGATGCTCGTCTTCGGCCTCATCGCCTACAACTTCTCGCCGGTCTTCTTCCAGGAGGCCGCGCGGAGCCTGGTGGAAAACGGCGCCCGATCCGTGGACGAGGAGCGGCTCCCCTATGCTTTCTACGGCTTGACCTATCTGCCCCTCCTCGGCCTCCTGGCGGCCGCCGGGCATCGCCTGCTCCGTAAAAAAGAGCAGCTGTTCGGCCCCCCCGTCCGCATTGCCACCATCGCCCTCTCGTGCCTCTGGCTCGGCATGGCCGCCACCCACCTCAAGGCGATGACGCCGGTGGGGCTGGCCATGACCGCGGTGTTCCTCACGACCGCCTGTCTCTACCGGCGCCCGTGGCTGCTGATCATGGGCATCTCGGCGTGGTTCCTCGCAGCCCTCGGCGGCGTCTACTTCGCCAACACGGTCTTCCTGGGCGTCCCCGATGCGTTCCTGCCGCCGATGGGCCTCGACGGGCCGCTGCTGCTCGTCCTCGCCCTCGCCTCCCTCGCCCTGCTCATCCCGGGGCGCCTCCTAGACGGTCTCCTGAGCCGCCGCACCGGACAGGCCGTTCGCATCATGGAGCAGGGGAGCAGCATCTCCGTCGTCGCCCTGGCCGGGCTCTGGACGCTGGTCTCCCTCTTCCTGTTCCTGGTCGGCATGGCGGATCCCCCGGACCCGCACTGGCTCTCCCTCTCCCGGACCCTCGGGGCCGCGGTGACCCTGGCGCTGCTGGTGCGCCACGGCCACCGGCTCGACCAGCCGGCGGTCAGAGTCATCGGCGTGCTGTTCGCCTATGGCGCGGTGCTGCTCACCTGGCTCCCCGCCGGCCCCTCCGTCGCGACGGTGACCGCGGGGTTGACCCTCGCGCTCTTCGGACAATGGCTGGCGAGCCACCGGATCTCCCGGCTGCAGGTCCCCAGGATCGTCGCCGGTTTCCGCCCCGCCCTGGAGGAGATCGCCTATATCGGCGGCACCCTCACGGCGTTCGCGATGATCGCATGCCCCCTCCTCTTCCCGGGGGAGTTCGAGCCTTTCTGGCCGGCGCGGCTGATCGCGGTGGGGTTCACGGCGGACGCGGCCCGGCGCCGGGGGAGCCACTTCCACGGATACATCGGCGCCCTCTACCTGTTCGGCCTCATCGCGGCGGCGACCCTCGCGGTCCTGGGCCCGGAGGCCGGGTGGGCCTGGCTGCCCGCGGTGATCGCCGCGGCGGCGGCGGCGTTGGTTCCCCTGGCCCGTCGCCTCTTCGATGAGAGCGAGGACTCGGCCGGATGGACCGGGACCGCTCTCGCCGTCCCCCTCCGGCATGTGCTCGCCGCCCTGCTCCTCCTCGGCGCCTTCGGGACCCTCGGCGGCTTCTCCTGGCCGTGCCGCCTGGCCGGCGCCGTCTCCCTGGCGGGGCTCTGGCGCCTCACGGACAGCCCGCGGGACCGGTTCACCCTCGCCGCCGTCGCCAACTGGCACCTCCTGCTGGCGCTGATGTCCGCCGTCAATCCGGGCTTCCCGGTGTTGACGGGCCCCTTCCCGATAGCCCTGCTCGCCGCGGCCGCCGGCCTCAGCGCCGCGATGTGGCGCGGCCTGCTGCCGAAGATCCGTTCCGTCGGGACGCCCGCGCGGGAGCCCGAGGTCATCCGCTTCCACCGCGGCCTGCTCCGCATCACCGCCGGCGCCGCCCTCGTCATCACCAGCTTCAACAACCTGTCCGCCGTCGGCATCGCGCTCTCGATGGCCGGGTTCGTGTTCCTCGTCCTGGATCAGGTCTGGGCCGCCTGCCGCCGCCGATCCCCCCGCAGGGTGTGGATCGCGGAGGCCGTCGCGGCCCTGTCGGTGGCGTTCCTCGCCCTCCAGGGGGTCATCCACTTCGGCCGGGGCGTCTCCATGTTCGCGGTGCTCGGGGTGGGCGCGGCGGCGGCGCTGATCTCCCGCGGGGCGCGCGGTCACCGGTCCCTGTCGATCGTGAGCGAGCCCCTGCGGCTGACCGCCCTTTCCATGCCGGCCCTCACAGTGCTCATCGCCGTCGGTCGCGAGCTCGCCGGCCGGGAGACCACCTGGCCGGGCATGAGCAGCCTCGCCCTCTTCCTCGCCGCGACCGCCTACTTCGTCCACGGGCTCCGGCGCCGGGCGCGGTGGGCCCTCATCGGCTCCCAGGCCATCCTCAACCTCGCCCTGTTCCTCCTGTGGGGGGAGCTCTCCTTCACCGATCCCCAGCTCTTCCTGATCCCCGTGGGGATCTCGATCCTGCTCGTGACCCACCTGCTCCGGTCGGAGATCCCCGAGAAGTACCGTCACCCGCTCCACTACGCCGGGGCGCTCGTCATCCTGGTGTCCCCCACCTTCAACCTCCTCGGGGGGGAGTGGGTCCACTTCTTCTCCCTGATGCTCATCTCGGTGCTGGTGATGGTGGCGGCCATCGCCCTTAGGCTGCGGGCGCTGCTGTACACCGGCGCGGCGTTCCTGACGGCGGACGTGGTCGCCATGGTGGTCCGCAGCAGCATCGACCGGCCCAACACCCTGTGGGTGGCGGGCCTCATCCTCGGGGCCGGGGTAGTGGCCCTCGGCGCCGTCTCGGAGATCCACCGAGACCGTCTGTTACAACGGATCCGCGCGTTCGGCGCGGTCCTGGAAACCTGGAACTGATCGCGGCGTTCGCGACAACCGACAAGGAGTAAGACATGGCCTGGATAGAGAACTTTACGATGATCATGCGATCGAACATCACCACCCTGCAGGAGAAGCTCGTGAACCCGGAGAAGATGGTGCACCAGCTGATCCTCGACATGGACGAGGAGCTGGCCCGAGTGCGGCACGCCGTGAGCAAGGCCATCGCCGACGAGATCCTGCTTCGGAAGAAGGCGGACAAGGCGGCGGAGGAGATCGCGCGGTGGCAGCGCCGGGCCGAGGAGGCCCTCGGTCGGGGGGACGAAGCGTCAGCCACAACCGCGTTGGAGCGGAAGCTCATGGCGGAGGAGCAGCGGGACCGTCTCGAGGCCAACTGGACGACCCAGCGGGACGAGACGCGGCGGCTTCAGCACGCGGTGGCGGACCTGGAGGAGAAGATCCGGGACGCCAAGCAGAAGCAGACCCTGCTCCTGGCCCGGCTCGCCCGCGCCGAGTCCGGCCGCCGCATCAACGAGGCCCTCAACCGGACCGCCGGGGGATCCGCCCTGGCCCACTTCAAGTCCCTGGAGGACCGGGTGGACCGGGCCGAGGCGATGAACGAGGCCTACGACCGGCTGGACGGCTTCGACCCGGACGAGATGGAGCTGGAGCGGCAGTTCCAGGACAACGAGCGGAAGGCCCGGGTCTCCACCCAGCTCGAGGCCATGAAGGCCCGGCTGGCCGCGGCGAACGAGCCGGAAGCGGACTGACATGTGGCGGCTGCTCATCGCCCTCGGCCGCTTCGCCCACGCCCTCTGGCGGGAGGATCGCATCCGGGCATCGGCCACCGAGGGGAGCCTCCGGCGGCTCTCCACAGGCGCCCTGATGTTGCTGGACGGGGAGCCCTATCAGGTGGCGGGTGGACGCCAGCTTCAGCTCGTGGGCGGGACATGCCTCGAGTACGACTGCCGCGGGGCGCGAGCGAGCGGAGTGTTGAGGGTCCTCCCCTGGGCCGATGATGCCAAGCGGGTCCAGTGGCTGACCGCGGGGAGGTGGACGCCCCTCTCCCCCTCCCGAATCACCGTCTTCCACGAGTGACCCCCGTCCCGGGGCGCTCGAATCAGGGGGGATTAGAACCGCAGGAAGAAGTCCCACGACTCGCCGGGCACCCAGCTGGATCCCCCGCCGGGGGTGGGCGTGTGATCCCCCACGAAGACGCAGGCCCTCACCGGGTAACCCTCCTGGCAGCCGTCGAATTCGAGACAATGGCCGCTGTCGTCAGTGGGCGTGGGGAGGTCGGCGATCGTGGTGGAGCACCCGTTCACCGAGGCGAAGTCCTCGAGGATCGGCAAGCCGTAGGTCTCATAGGCGCACACGCTGTCGTTTGTTCCATGGGTCATGAAGTAGGCGACCGGTCCGGTGTGCCCGGGGGTGGTGCCGCTCATCTGGCCGCCCGAGTGAACCGCGACGGCGCGGATGAGCTCGGGCGCGGCGCTGGCCATGGCATACGACATGGACCCACCCATGCTGAAGCCCTCGCAAAAGACACGGGATTCATCGATACAGAGCTCGTCTTTCAAGAGGGCGATGAGCTGACGTGAAAACTCCACGTCACTCCCGCCCGAGTTCCACCACCCGTGGCCCATCCCGCCGTCGGTGCCGTCGGGCGCGACGAAAATCGTGCTCCCCTCCGAGAGGCTCCACAGGCCATAGTAGGAGCCGCCGGAGACCCAATCCGCGCTGCCCCCGAGGGGGTGGTACGACACCATGAGGCGGTAGGGGTTGCTGTTGTCGTAATTGTCCGGGAGATCGAGGTTGAACATACGACTGGTGCCGGATACATCAATGGTCTGTCCGTCTCCGCTGGTGAGGGAAGAGGTCTTGCCGCAGCCGGCGCTGGCGACGGGATCGCCATCGGCATCCGCATCGGAGTCCGCGTCGGTGTCCGCATCGGTGTCCGCATCGGTGTCCGCATCGGTGTCCGCGTCACTATCCGCGTCGGTGTCCGCGTCGGTGTCCGCGTCGGTGTCCGCGTCGGTATCCGCGTCGGTGTCCGCGTCCGCGTCAGTGTCCGCGTCCGAATCGGTATCCGCGTCCGAATCAGTGTCCGCGTCCGAATCGGTGTCCGCGTCCGAATCGGTGTCCGCGTCCGAATCGGTATCCGCGTCCGAATCGGTATCCGCATCCGAATCGCCGCCGAGACCGTCGTCTGGCGAGTTGACGTCATTAGAATCCGCACACATCGGCACCACCGTCCCCAACATGACCATTAGCGCCAATTTCAATATCGTGTTTATATCGTATCGCCGCATCAATCGCCTCCTTTTCAAGCCCCTAAACTCTTTCGGCTCCCTCTTCGAGAGAAAATACATTAAACCAGGGGTTGAAAGGGCAGTGCTATTTGATGCTCAAACCGGGTAATTTTTAAAAAAGATTATTCATCGCGTCTCCCGGCGCTGCGCCGGAACAGGGCGGTCCGGGTTGCGGGTTACTGCCGCCGGAGCACGAACGCGCCGCTCACCGTTCCGGTCAGGCCGGTGCTCACCGGGGTCATGGTCAGCGCGGTGCCCTCGACGCAGTACGAGTACGCCTGCCCATCGGCAGCGCCCCGTAGCAGGCGGAAGCGGGGACAACCCCATCTGTAATCACAGATGTCCAGCGGAATCACGTCAGCGCTCGGCGTCGCTCCCGGATCAGGACCTTTGCGAGGGGATCTGATATGATGTCCCGCATGCTCCAGTTCCGCGACATCGCCTCGTGTCTGCTCGGCGCCGCCGTGGTCCTCGACGCGGCCCTGCTGCTGGTGCTCGCGGAGGGGCGCCACCGGCGGCGCCTCACCGCGGCCCTCCTGGTCCTCACCGGAGGGGCGCTGCTGTTCCACCTCGGGTTCTTCGGGAGCCTGCTCTTCTCGGACGTCGCCTCGCGGGAGCTCCCCTGGCTCCGGCGGGCCTGGCAGATCATGGTGGCCACCGGCGCGCTGATCATGCCGAGCGCCCTCCTCCACTGGCTCGCGCGGCTCTACCGGAGCGGGCTCGATCCCCGGGAGCGCTGGAATCCCCGGCTCCTCCTCGCCTACCTCCCTCTGGTGACCCTCCCCTTCATCCTCTCCCGCTCCGAGGGGTGGACTCAGGAGGGGGGGCCCGCCTTCGGGACCCCCTACATCCTGGGGTACGTGCTTTTCGTCGCCGCCGTGAACGTGGCGGCGGCGGTGGGGCTCTTCCTGCTCCGCAAGAAGGAGGAGCTCCGTCGTGCCCGGCGGATGTTCGGCATGATGGGCGGGGCTCTGCTGGCGAGCACGGTGCTTCTCTTCGCCCGGGCCGCGGCCCCCTTCGGGCTCGGCTCCGACGCCCTCGAAATCGTCTGGCTGACGGCGGTGCTCTCCCCGGTGCTGCTGACCCTGGTCTTCGGGTACTTCGTGGTGCGCTTCAACTTCATGCAGATTGTCATCGAGCGGAGCATGCTCTACGCGGTGATGCTCCTCGCCGTCGCCCTGATCTACCACTTCTTCTGGCAGCGGCTCTGGGGGGAGCTGAGCGCCAGCTACCGCGTGGATCTGTCGATCCTGGCGGCGGCCGTCCTCATCGTCCTCATCCTCCTGGTGGAGCCCGCCAGGAAGCGGATCAGCGAGTCTTTGCGGTACCTGTTCGGCGAACGCATGGCGCGGCTGAGGATGAGCAGCCGGCGCCTCGCCCTCGCCATGTCGCGGAAGACCGGGGAGCCCGAGGGACCGCTCGTGGAGTGGTTCTGTGAGGCGGCGGCCCGGGTGCTCGGCTGCAGCCACGTGGCCGCCTGGACGCTGCAAGGCGGGGAGATCATCACCCGCGGCGGGGACTTCGGGCGACTCGAAGACGGCCTCGTTCGGGACCTGCACCGGCAGATGATCGACGAGGGGTTCACGCTGAGCACCCGCCGTTTCTGGAACACCCCCCTCTCCGAGAAGGTCCTCATCGCCGGCGACGCGTCCATGCTCATCCTCCTCGACCACGACCAGGTCTCGGGCCTGTTCCTCTTCGGCCGGACCCACGCCCACTCCCTCAACGAGGAGCAGATCACCGCCGCCCAGATGCTGGTGGAGCAGCTCGGCATCACCATGGCCAACGGCATCCTGCAGCGGGAGCGGCTCATCCAGGAGCGCCGCCTGGGGGAGCAGGCCAAGCTCTCCATGATGGGGATGGTGGCGAGCGCCGTGGTGCACGAGGTGAAGAACCCCCTTTCCTCCATCAAGACCCTCACCACCCTGCTCGCCGAGGCGCTCGGCCCGGACAGCCGGTACGCCGAGGAGCTGACCCTCATCCAGGGCGAGGTGGACCGGCTCTCCCGGACCGTAACGGGGATGCTCAGTGCGGTGCGCCCCACTGTGGACCGGGGGGAAACCACCGCCCTCGAGGAGTTCCTGTCCGGCGCGGTCCGGCTGATGCGCCACATGGCCAAGAAAAGGGGAGTCTCCCTGACCCTCGAGAACGGCGCCCCCGTTCCGGAGATCCGCGCGGCGTCAGACGCCGTAAGGGAGATTCTCTTCAACCTCATCGGCAACGCCATCGACGCGGCCGAAGCCTCAAAAGAGGAGCGAGGCGCGGTGGTGGTCCGGATCGCGGTGGAAGAGGGGAGGGTGACGGTGTTCGTGGAGGACAACGGTCCCGGCATCGATCCCGCCGACCGCGACGGGGTGTTCGAGCCGTTCTACACCACCAAGGCGGACGGGACCGGGCTGGGCCTCGCCATCGCGAGGGAGCGGGCGGAGGCCGTCGGGGCGCGCCTCGAGCACCGCGCCCGGGAGGGTGGCGGCACGGTGTTCGCCGTGGGCTTCGACGCGCTCGGAGAAAGCGGTGTCGCAGATGAAGAGAGGCAGGAGTGATGACGCTCAGAATTCTGATAGCGGACGACGAGAAGGCCGCCCGGTTCGGCATGTCCCGGGCCCTGGCCGGCGAGGCGACCGACATCGCGGAGGCCAAGGACGGTAAGGAGGCCCTCGAGCAGATCCGCTCGACTGCGCCCCACCTGGTCTTCCTGGACCTGAATATGCCGGACACGGACGGCATCGGCGTGCTCACCAAGCTCGGCGGGCCCCCGAGCGGCTGCGAGATCATCGTGGTGACCGCGGACGACTCCCTGGAGAGCGCCGTGGCCTGCATGCGCCTCGGCGCCACCGACTACATCTCCAAGCCCTTCGAGGTGGAGGAGCTTCGGGCCATCGTTCGGAGAAACCAAAAAAGGGTCCGCCTGGAGCACCGGGTGGACGAGCTCCAGGCACGGCTGGACCAGCAGACCGCCTTCGGCGCGCTGGTGGGGATCTCGAGCCCCATGCGGGCCCTGTTCGAGAAGATGCGGCTTGCGGCCGCGGCGCCGCTCGACATCCTCATCCGGGGGGAGACCGGCACCGGCAAGGAGCTCATCGCCCGGCAGATCCACCGCCTGAGCGAGCGATCCGGGGGGCCCTTCGTGGCCGTGAACACGGCGGCGGTGAGCGAGGCCATCGCCGAGAGCGAGCTGTTCGGGCACAAGGCGGGGTCCTTCACCGGCGCGAGGAGCGATCACAAGGGGGTCTTCGAGCAGGCTGCCGGCGGCACCCTGTTCCTCGATGAGATCGGCGACATGCCGCTCGCGCTCCAGACCAAGATCCTCCGCGCCCTCCAGGAGCGGCGGATCCTGCCGGTGGGCTCGGACAAGGCGGTCCCCGTGGACATCCGGGTGCTCTCCGCCACCCACGCGGATCTCGAGCAGTCCATGGAGGACGGGGCGTTCCGGCAGGACCTCTACTTCCGCATCAAGGGCATCGAAATACAGGTGCCCCCGCTGAGGCAGAGACAGGAAGACATCGTGCTCCTGGCCGACCACTTCCTGGAGCGGTACGCCATGAAGGCCGGCCGCGCTCCCCACACCCTGTCGAGGCGGGCCGTGGCCGAGCTCCTCGATTACGGCTGGCCCGGCAACGTGAGGGAGCTCGAGAACATCGTCATCGCCGCCGCCAGTATGACCCCGGGGGAGACCCTCGAAGGGGTCAACCTCCCCGCCGGCAGAAGGACCGCGTCGGCAAATGACGACTTCGACTTCCAAAGCGTGGCCGCCCTCCCCCTCACCGAAGGCAAGGCCCGGGTCACCGAGTGGTTCGAGGACCGTGCCATCCGCGAAGCCCTCGCGGCCCACGGGGGCAACGTGAGCGCCGCCGCCCGGCAGCTGGGGCTCCACCGGCAGAGCTTGCAGAAGAAGATGATCGCGCTCGGGATTGTGAAGGAGACTTTTTCGGAGGGGTGATCGCGCTCGCGGCGAAATCTCCCGGCCCGCTGCATTCCGGTGGCGTAGCCGAGCGTGCTTTTCTATTTTCATCGAACCGCTTGAGTGATATTTATACGCCCCAATGATACCCGAGACAGGTAAGAATAGGGCGTTTGTATGGCCGTTCCGATGGCTTGCACGCCGGGAGGAAATGCAGCGCCGGGTTCGTATCGCGAGCGGTGGCCTTTGTGCGATGATCCTCGCGAACATCGTGCTGATCGCGCCGGATCTACTCGGACAGGATATGGCGGCCGCGTTCTTCTTCTTCGGCGGTTTCAGCGTCTTCGCCCTCGGGCTCGGGGGCGTCGATCTGTTGGCGTTCTGCTCTCCCGTCGAACGCGTTCCGGCGGGGGTCTGGCGTTTCGCCACGCCGGCGCTGCTGGCGGCCCCGCCCCTTGGGCTGGCCGCGCTCAACATGTACGGGGCTATCGGTCAGGAGCTGTTGGTCCCGGCCGCGGCCGTCGCGCTCATCGCGGTTGTTCTCTTTGCCGTCTGGTGGCTCGGATGGCCCCGCCTGGCGCGCCTCCGCAATCCGCGGGTAGGGTTCATGATGGCCGTGTCCGCCCTGCTGCTCACCGCCCTGTTCGTCGCGCTGCATATCGGGGAGCAGACCTTTGTCCAGATCAAGCCGGACACGACGATGCTTCACCTCGTTTTCTACGCGGGGACCTGGATTATCTCCGCTCTCCTCGTGCTCCCGTGGGCGATTCGCGCCGCGTCATCGGATGAGGTCGCCGCCCGCCCCGGACCGCTCGCGATCTGGACCGCGTTGCAGCTCGGCTTCGGCGGGGGCCTGATGGCCATCGATCGTTTCTACCTGGTCGGGCTCTATCCCCTCGCCCACGCGTGGCTCGAAATCATCGCCCTCGGCACCATCGCCGGCGCGATCAGACCGTGGCTGACGAAGGCCGCCCGCCCGCCTGATACCCCCCGGCGCCGGGTCGTGATCGCCGGGCAGGTCCTCCTCTCGTTGGCCGCCGTCATCGGCGCCTCGGTCTACCTCGTCGGTGCCGACTACATGGCCGATCCCTACTTCAGGGCGAGTGTGATCAGGACGGCGGTCGGGCCCACGTTGCTCGATCTGAAACCGACCCGCAAGCAGAAGGGGAAATCGGCCCGCCGGCTCCATCACGCGCTCCTCGACGTCGATCTCAGGCACGATTATCTCGCGGAGGCCAACGATTGGAACGTCCTCTACATCACGATCGACGCCCTCCGGAGCGACACCCTGCCGCGAAAGGGCTCCGGGCTCGAAAAGAAGGCGCCGCACCTCGCGAAGCTCACGGGGCGGTGCGCGGATTTCCGGCGCACCTACGCCCCCGGTTCCCGGACCGCGCTCAGTATGGGGGCGCTGAGCGTGGGGCGCTACAGCACCAACATAAAGTGGATCCCCCTGGTGTGGGTCAGCCGCCGCCTCTACGATCCCCGGACGACCCCAATGCGCCGCCTGAGGAAGATGAAGGACAAAAGGATGCTCTTCACCACGCGGCCCGAGATCCCGCGAAGGGGCACCTTCCCCATGCGGATGAAGGACGCGGGGTTTCACACCATGGCGACCCTGTACGCCGGAAACAACCAGAACTTCAAGCCGGGGATGGGGTTCGAAAAGGGATTCGTCGACTATGAGGATCTGTCCGGCACGATGAAAGTCAAGACGCCGACCTCCGATCGGATCGCCGAGAGGGCCGTCCGGCAGATCCGAAAGGCGGGCAGGAAGCGGTGGTTTCAATGGATCCACTTCTACTCCACCCACTGGTCGGACGGCGATCGCGAGGAATATCACCGACTGCTCACCGAGGTGGACACCGCCATCGGCACCCTCCTGAAGGCGCTCGAGCAGGACCGCACGATGGCGCGCACCGCCGTCTTCGTCTCGGCCGATCACGGCGAGGGCATGGAGGGCGAGGGCAAGGGCGGGCACGCCTCCTCCCTAGACGATGTGCAGACCCGCGTCCCCATGCTGGCGTGTCTCCCCGGGGAGGGCGGCAAGGTGTTCGATGAGCAGGCGACCTCCGGGCTCGACGCGGTCGCCACCATGTTGGCCGTCGGGCGGGCCGACCTGAGAGAGATCGACGGACAGAACCTCCTGCCGTTCATCATCGGCGGCGAGAGCCCGCGGCCGCGGCCGGTCTTCACCGAGCTCCACCGCTTCGCCTCCAAGTACGGCAAGAAGACAAAAGACATCAAATCGCTCGTCCGGGGCCGTTGGAAGCTCATCCTGGACCGTACCCGCGACACCATCGAGCTGTACGACATGAAGAAAGATCCCAAGGAGGCGCGCAACGTCGCCGACGTCAACAAGGATGTCGCCCATCGACTGCTGGAAGCCCTCGAAGTGTTCTCCCACAACGGAGATGCAGCGTTCGGCCTCGCGGATTTCAGGCGGCTCGCCGAGCGGATCAGAGGGGAGGCGGCGCCGGAATAGAGGCTTGAACCGGGCGCCCCATTCCCGAGGCCCGGGCGATCACGTCGGCGGATGTCCGCATCCCCCCGCGCGACTCACCTTCCGAACCGTTGAGGCCCTGAACCCTAGACAGAACAATCCCTGAACAACCGGCTGCAAACGCGAATCCCACGCATTTACCGGGCGTACTCGATTTTGGCTCCTCGACAGAGTCCTCCTCCCAATGCCTCCGTCTTTCGGCCGACGATGTAGGTCGCCTTGGCTTTGTCGCCGAGGACCTCGCTTTTTACGATCTCGAATCCCGCGCCGACCAGTATCGCCTCGATTTGTTTCCTGGAGGTGTCTTCGCGGGTCGCTTCTTTCGAGGGTTTACCGAACGTCCGGAGAAACCGTATCCCCATGGAGAGCTTGTTAAAGAAGCTCATCTCCTCTATCGCGAAGGATGTAATCACGATGCATCCTCCCGTCTTCAGCACCCGTCGGCTTTCTGAAACGACCCTCTTGGCGTCGCCGATCACATGGATCAGATTCGCCATGAACACCGTGTCGAAGCGATCGTCATCATAGCTCAGGTCGAGGGCGTCGGCGGTCGCGAACTCGACATTCTGAAGCCCCCCCCTTTTCTTCCTGGCGGCCGCGATCATCTCCTCAGAGAAATCCGTGGCGATGATGTGAGCGGCCTTCTCTTTCAGGGTCTCCGTGTACAAGCCCGTGCCGCATCCCAGCTCCAATACGTCGCCGAGATCCATCTCCCTTAACAATTCCGATTTTACAGATGAGATCACCTTCTTCCCGGTGACGGAACACTGCCGCTCTTCGAAATCGTCGGCGAATCGACTCCAGTACATCTCTTTATTCATCTCTCCTGCGGTCATCATATCACTCCTTGGTAACGCACCCTTTCGCATGCCTAAGCAATTGTCGGGCCAGCAACCCGCGCCCGTAAAACAGCACGTGGTTCGAGACGGTTTGACGAAGCGCCATGCGCGCGCCCCTGATCCCGCGCCGATTCTGGTACACCAAAATGGTACAGGCGGCTCAAAATCTAACAATCGTCGTTCGTCGGAGATTTCACCGGGAAAGCCGAGGAGCAAAATCAGCCACGCGGAAAAATCGCCTTTATGGCCGAGTGGTTAGCTCTCGTCTTGTTCGTTGATTGTTTGGATTACGTGGGAGTGTCCCCAACAGGCCACGTCCTCCGTGGCCCGGGGTATTCCACGCCTGGGGTCATCGACGCGGGCTTCGACGTCCGGTTTACGCTGCCGTGACCGTTGCGCCGCAAAACAGAACAGGTATAATCCGGGATGATCACTCTCCGGCGCCCTCGTCAACCCCGACCGGGATCGCATTGGCTTCCCGTGGGAGGCGGTGAGCTTCCTGCTCAGCGCGGTCGAGACCTGTGGGAGCGCTCCCTGAGTTTTTTTGTTGACATGAGAGAGCGTCAGCGACATAAAGGGCCTTCCCGAAGGGCGTGTCCTTCATTGTTCTTTGACGATTCGCGCGGATGGCGGAACTTGGTAGACGCGCTAGGTTGAGGGCCTAGTGAGGGCAACCTCATGGGGGTTCGAGTCCCCCTCCGCGCACAACGTCTCTCCTCTAAAAGAATCTCCGGACCTCAGAGGAATCGATGACCCGTACAGCCTCCCCGTCGCTCTTACGCTGGATTCTCGTGGGGGTTCCCTGTTACGCCAGCTGGCTCGTCGTCAACCTCGCACTCCTGGCGCTCTTCCCTCTATATATCGCGGTGGAGCTCATCGGGGGCGCCCCCGGGCGGCGGCTCCTCCGGCGGATCGGCGTCGGGTTCCTGAGGGTCTTCTTTCTATATCACCTGCCCCTGGTCGGGGTGTACCGCGTCGAGAAGACCGCGGACCTCGACCGATTGAAGGCGCTCCCCCCCTGCCTCGTCGTCGCCAATCACACCTCCTGGCTCGACGCCCTTATCCTGTTCTGCCTCATTCCGGATGTGCGTATCCTCATCAGCGCGCGGTATCAAAACGTGCCATTGGTCCGATATCCCATGCGGTGGCTCGAATGCATCTTCGTGGATCGGCGGTCCAGGGAGTCCGTCGTGGAGAGCATCCGCCGGATCGGCGGGGCCCTCGAGGGGGGCGCCCCGGTGGCGGTCTTTCCGGAGGGAACCCGGGGCCCCGTTGGACAGCTCAAACCGTTCAAGGACCTCTTCTTCCGTATCGCCGTCGACGTGGGAAGCGCCGTCCAGCCGGTGCTCCTCTGCCTCGATCGGCCCTTCCTGGGGCCCGGCGCTGAAAACTTCTTGACCGCGGGAAAGGCCACCCTGAGAATCCGGGTGCCGGACCGGCTGATCCCCGATCCCAAGGAGGGCGGGAAGGATCTGGCGTTCCGCACCCGCGGGGTGATGAAGCGGGCGATGAGAGCGGCCGTCGCCGAGGCGAGGGGAAGCGACACAAAGAACGGAGGCTCGGATGAATGAAGTGGTCTACGACATCGATGATATTCAGCGCATCCTGCCCCATCGGCCCCCCTTCCTGTTCGTCGACCGGGTGGTGGAGCTGGAGGCGGGACAGCGGATCCTCGCGGTCCGCGAGCTTCGGCCGGACGAGCCCCACTTCGCGGGCCATTTCCCCGGCACCCCCATCATGCCCGGCGTGCTGATCACCGAGGCGCTGGCCCAGACCGCGGGGCTGCTCCACGCCTTCTCCCAGCCCGCCGTCGCGGCGCCGGCCGAAGGAGAGCTCTTCTACCTCGCCCGGACGGACATGAAGTGGACCCGCCCGGTGACCCCCGGCGAGACCCTGATGCTGGAGGCCCGGCTGGTGCGCACCTTGGGCGATCTCATCGCCTTCCGGGTGCGCGCCTTCTCGAAACGGAAGGACGTCGCCACCGGCTCCCTTACCCTGGCGAGGTCGAAGGGCGACTGATGGACGGCGCGCGGACCAAGCGGTGGTACGCCGTCCACGTCCGTTCGAACCAGGAGCGGCGGACCGCCGCGTTCTACGAGGACCGCGGGGTCGAGCACTTCCTGCCCTGTTACCGCGCCCGATCCCTCCGCAGGGATCGGCAGGTCAGCCTCCTCAAGCCCCTCTTCGCGGGCTACCTCTTCGTCCGCATCGCGCTGGACTCGAAGGACCGCCTGAACGTGATCAAGGCCCCGGGGATCGTGAAAATCGTCGGCTTCGGCAACGCCCCCACGCCCCTTCCGGACGACACCGTCGAGAGCATCCGCATCCTGGCGGGGGACAAGGATCGGGTGCGCCCCCACCCCCTCGTCCGCGTGGGGCGGAAGGTCAGGGTGTCGGACGGTCCGTTCGCGGGGGCGACGGGGATCCTTAGCCGGACTGGGGATCGAAAACCCCGGCTGGTGGTGGAGATAGATTTTTTGGGAAGAGCCGTAGCCGTCCCCATCTCCGCGGAGCAGGTCCAGCTGGTGCTCGATTGAGCTCTATTTTTGGGCTTTGTGGGCTTAGGACTGCGGCGACAGCCCCAGCACCTCGATGAGATCGGCGGGATCCACGACTTTGGGCAACACCTTGTCCACAGCATCCGGGATCGTCATCTTGTTGATGTCCGTTCCGGTGAGCACCACGGCCCGCTTGATATTGGGGTATCGTTCCCGCCACTTGTAGATGAGATCCGTCCCGAGGGGCTGCCCGGGGCCGAACCAGTGGTCACAGATGACATGTGTAACCTCCCGCGAACGCAGGATAATTTCCGCTTCGGTGGGGGTGGTGGCGGTCTGAATCTGGTTGATGGAATTTACGAGCAATCGGGTCAGCGCACGACAAACGGATCGTTCATCATCGACAATCAGCAGTACAAATTCGTTTTTAGCTGTCACAGTGCTTCAAAAACTTTCTTTCCATAGACCTTTCCAAAAACAGATGCGAAATTATAACGGATTCGCTCCCTCGTCATCAACCGTTATTATTACCCTCTTTGGCCCCGTGGTCCGATTTCCATTTTCTTTCCGGTCGAATAAGGAGTTTCCATTTGACAAATCAAGGGGATATGTATCAACTAATTGGACCTTATGAGGCGAAGAAAACGAAACGGCGGCCTCACGGCCCGCCCGATCGGAGCAGAGAGGAGAGGACAATGAACAGACTCGACAGAAGAACGGCTACGCCGGTGGTGATAGCGCTGCTCATTTCGGTGGCGCTCCTCGGCTGCGACAAGTACAAGAAACAGATCGCGAGCCAGAATGACGAGATCGCCGCCCTGAGGGCGGAGAACACCAAGCTGCAGGAGGACGGGAAGAGCCTGGAGGCGGCCAACACCCAGCTCACCTCGGACAAGGAGGCGTGCGATGGCGCCAAGACGGCGTCGGAGACCAAGATCGGGGAGCTCGAGGAACAGATCAAGGCCCTCGAGGCGGAGATCGAGTCCCTCGGGATCCGCAAGACCGAGCTCTCGGAGAGCCTGAAGGACAAGGACGCCGCCCTGAAGGAGCTGAGGCGGCAGCAGGCGCTGGTGAAGAAAAGGCTCGCCACCCTCAAGAACATGCTCAAGAAGTTCAAGAAGCTCATCAAGGCGGGCAAGCTGAACGTCAAGATCCGCAAGGGCAAGATGGTTCTCGAGCTGCCGAGCGCGGTGCTCTTCGAGTCGGGCAAGGCCGGCCTCAGCGAGGACGGTCAGGCGACCCTCGAGGAGGTGGCCAAGGTGCTCGCCAAGATCCGGAAACAGGAGTTCCAGGTCTCCGGCCACACGGACAACGTCCCCATCAAGAGCGCCAATTACGAGTCCAACTGGGAGCTCTCCACCGCCCGAGCGCTGACCGTGGTCAAGTTCCTCCAGGACCACAAGGTGAGCCCCAAGGCCCTCTCCGCCGCGGGGTACTCCCAGTACCAGCCCGCCGCCGCCAATGCCACGGACAAGGGCCGGGCGGCCAACCGCCGCATCGAGATCGTGCTCATGCCCGACCTGGCGGAGCTCCCCGACTACAGCGAGCTCGAGAAGGAGCTCAAGAAGTAGGGAAACGTTGTCCGTCATCCCCACGAAGAGGTGTCGCGAAAGGGGGGTCTCGGTATGAATTCGGGGAATTCCTGAACCGCCGCGAAACGGCTTGTTCTAGAGTTTGAAGGAGCTGTAACGCAGCTTTTCCAGCGCCGATTGCGATCGTTTGTTACCGCTCTCGGCCGCCTTCCGGAGCCACTTCTCGGCCTCCTTGAGATTGAGCTGAACGCCCTTGCCCTCCAGATACAGCATCCCCAGATTGTGCTGCGCCAGATCATTCCCCTGCTCGGCGGCCTCGCGATACCACCTCGCCGCCTCGACGAAATCCTGCTTCATCCCGATCCCGTAGTTGCTCATGACCCCCAGATTGTACTGGCACAGGGCGTGTCCCAGGATGGCCCCTCTCGTATACGGCGGGATCGCGTTCTCCGGTTCGTTGATTCTCATGAAGTGGTCGCCTTGGGAGGCCAGGGCGATGGGGTCGTCGGCGCCCCGGTGTCCGGCGATCCCCGTGATGTCGCTTCTGAGCTCGCGCAATCCCTGGAGGCAGCGCCCCACGCCGCCCCCTGTGACTATCGAGGGGATGGTGTTTTCGAGCTCTTTGATGCCCTGCACGAAGGTATCATCCAATTCACCTCTGTGAGAACGGATCCAGGATTTCATCGCCAGTCGGCCCTCCATATTGGAAAACACCGCGTCCGCGAGCTCGAAGGCCCATTGGATGACGATCGGCTTCAGCGGCACCCCGTTCCACTGCCCGTAGGACGTGGCAGCCTGTCGGCTGTATTCGATGAAGAGGCGGGAGAGGCGGCGGCTCAGGGTCCCCGCTTCATCGAGGAGATGAACCCTCCCGGTGATGAACCGCATCAGCGGCGCGTACCTCTCCTGATCACTCAAAAATTTTTCCAACGCCTCATACAATGTGTTCAAATCCCAGGGTCTGCCCTCTCTGATCGGCTCCACGATCAGAGAGCGAAACCACGCAAATTCAAATTCATCGTACGCCATCGTCCCCTCCTCCGTTCGTTCCGGACGGTCGCGGTTCTTTCAACCTCGGGAGCGGAGGCCCGCGGGAACGGACCGCCTTCATCGACACCTCACGCCGGATCACCGCGCTTCGACCGGGACGCCATTATACCTTGAAATCCCGGGAGCGCGACAGTCCTAACCGCTGATGCGCTGATGCTCCGCGAAGCCAGTATAACCGACCTGTCCTCGAAGGACAGAATTCCGGCCCCCATCGGCGCGGAGAAAAGACCCCCGGTTTGTTGAATTATCGTCCGAGGTAGTCCATCAGCCAGGTCATGGCCGGGCGGGGGGTGCCGTCCTCGTGGATGAGCCCTGAGTTTTCTACCCAGGTGGCGCCGACGACGTACCCCCACAGGGTGATGCCGGCGACCGAGGGATGCTCGTAGAAGACGGGGAACTGCTCCTGCATCACCTGGAGCTGGGCCTCGTCGTCGGCGAGGTTGATATCGTATTCGGAGATATAGATAGGGAGCCCGAGATCGGCGACCCGCTGGAGCCTGGCGGCGACCTCGTCCGCGGACTGGTCTTCCAGGAGGTGGGCCTCCAACCCCAACGCATCGACCGCGCCGGTCTCGACGATCGGCGTGACCCATTCGATAAACTCATCGGTCTCCCAGCTCAGGGCACCGTAGTCGTTGAGGATGAGGACGGCCCCGGGGCAGCTCTCCCGGGCCACCTCGAAGGCCCGGACGACCCAGTCGTCGCCATAGGCGTTCGCGGCCCAGTAGGCCGGCAGGTGTCCGGGCAACGCCTCGTTGACGACATTGATCATGTCGGTGTCCGGAAACTTCTCGCAGAAATCCCGCATCCACTCCTCTATCTCCGCCGCCATCTCCTCGGCCTCGAGGGAGATCCACGGCTGCGCCGCGTTTCCCCACACGAACGTGTGCTGCTTGAACGGAATGCCATTGTCCTTTGCGTAATTGTATATGCGCTCGATCCCGTTCCAGTTGTAGCTGTCTCTGGTTCCCTCGATGCCGGACCACTTGCCCTCGACCTCCGGCGTGATCTGGTCCCAGTACTGCGTGAAGTCCGTTCGAATTCCGCTGTAGGGCATGATGTTGCCCACGAACTTGTTGTCGCGCTCCCCGGTCTCGGTGCCGGTGTCAGCATCGGAGTCGGTGTCCCGCGGGGATACACTGTCGCTATCCCGCGGGGGGACACTGTCGCTATCGTCATCGGTATCGGCGTCGGTGTCCGTATCAGCGTCCGTGTCGCCGTCCGTATCGGCATCTGTGTCGCCATCCGCGTCGGTGTCGGCATCGCCGTCCATGTCGGTGTCTGTATCTCCGTCGGCATCCGTGTCGGCGTCTGTATCTCCGTCGGTATCCGTGTCGGCGTCGGCGTCCGTATCACCGTCCGCATCGGCGTCTGTATCACCGTCGGCATCCGTGTCGGCGTCCCCGTCCCCGTCAACATCGGTATCGGTATCGGCATCGGCATCGCCGTCGCTATCCGCATCCGTGTCGGCATCCGTGTCGGCATCCGTATCGGCATCGCTGTCGCCGTCTGCGTCCCCGTCACTGTCCCCGTCGGAATCGGAATCCGCGTCCCCGTCGGCCGCGCCGGCGTCGCCGTCCACGGTGCTGTCCTTGGAACATGAAGCGGTGATGACCATCAGAAGAATCGCGCCCCAATTCAGCAAGTGCTGTGAACTCATCATTTCCATATCTCTTCTAAGTGAATTTCTATGATATCAGTGCAAATAGATCCCCAAATTGGGTGGAATTTTGTCTTTACCGAGGCAATTTCGCTCACGGAAAAGTCTCAGACGACGGGGCCGACGGAGGTGAAGCACTCGATGTCGGTCTCGATTCGGAAGTGGGACTCCACCGGGTTGCGCTCTGCATGGAAGATGTGCATCGGATAGACATTGTCCGGCGTCATGCCGTACTTCGCAGCGTGGGCGTCGATATCCACCTCCATCTCCCGCTGGGAATGGATGCCGCCGAGATCGATGGCGAGCTTGTTGTTGATGAACACCCAGAGATCGTCGTCCCCCTTGAATCGGAATCGCTGCCCCTGTTTGTAGGTGAACCGGAGCTTGAGCTCTGTGGTGAACAGGAAGTTGCGGGTCACCCCCGCGCCGTCGACGTTGTTCTCGTGACCGTAGCCCTGGTAGGGGCCCAGGGGAAAGAAGGCGTCGTTGTTGTGGGTCCACACCCCGTTGCCGCTGTCGGTCAGCTCGATGGTGGCGACGAACTCCTGGTTGACGCCGGACAGGGTGGTGTACCACTCGTCCAGGTGCGAGGAGAAGAAGTCGTTGGTGCCGATCACCGGTTTCTCGTCCGGGCCGAGATCCTCCTGCACCATCCCCTCCACCAGATCCGAGCCCTCTTTCCCGTCCTCTCCGGAGTGGTGGAAGTCGGGGTGGCGGTCGGGGAAATCCCGCACGATGGCGATGAGTCGGGGGGTACACTGGTTCCACGAGACCGTGTTGGTCGCGTTGAAGTCATCGCTCGACCGCGTATTGTACTGGGTATTTTGCTCATCCACATCGTCCGGCGGGCGTTTCTCCTCGGCGCGCTCCGCCTCCTCGGAGCATCCCGCCGGGGTGAGAACGCCGAGCCACAGGAGACCGTAAAAAGTAAGTCGTCTCATGATTCCACCTCCTTTAAGCTTGCAATCCCATAACGACGGGGAGGGACTATAGCACGCCCTCAATTATGGAGGGGGGGATTTGTCTATCCTCTTTGCCGCGATCGAAGCTGTTGTGAATGAACAACAAGGGAGGGACAGGGCGGTGTCCATTTCGTCCATTTCGTCCATTTTGTCCTTTATTCAACAGCCAACAATCCCTAGTCCCTTGTCAGGCTAGGAGGAATACTTGGTTTTTACCCGACAACCGGCATATATATCGGGGATGACTGATCGAATACATTATATATACCTATTGCTCCTTCTTCTCGCGGGCTGCAGCAACGGACACCAGCAGGTATCGAAATCTGCCTCCACCTCGGACCAGGCCGTTCCCTCGGAAGCCCGATCCGCGGAGCGCCGCTCGAGGCCCCCCCTGCACCCCCGACCGCCGGCGTTGAAGCGCCGGCCGACGGCGGATCTGGTGAAGGTCTACGATTTCGGTGAGCACCTGTCCGCGGCTCACCTGAGCTCCGGCGGGCTGCTCGTCGACTTCGGCACCCCCGCCCGGCACAAGTACACGCTGGGAGACTGGCGGAGCGGCTTCAGCGGGAGCTACGAGGAGGGGGAGACGACCTACAGTTACATGACCGGGCGCACCGCCCGGATCCAGTTTACGGTCCTCGAGGGGGAGGAGGCCGAGGGCGGGAGCATCGCGTTCCGGATGAAGGGGTTCGGGCCGCACCAGGTGCGGGTCAGCCTCAACGACAAGAGCCTCGGGTTCGTCGATCTGAGCGCCGACCGGTTCTCCCACGCGGTGGTCCCCTTCGAAGCGGGCGTCCGTCCCGGCCTGAACGAGATCAAGCTGCAGAGCAACGCCCGGGGCAAGGCCCCCGGCGGGCGGGTCGCCGTGCTGGCCGTCGACTACGTGAGGGTCATCCTGGGGGAGGCCGAGGGCGGCCCGGCGGCCTCCGCCTTCGACGCCGTGCGCTACCGCTCCGAGACAGACGGCGCGGAGGAGATCGGGCTCACGGCGGGGGAGTCCGTCACCTACTATCTCCCCATCCCCGAGGGGGCGCGCCTCGTCGGACAGGCCTTGACCCGGGACGACAGCGGGAGAGGCGGTCAGGTGTCGATCACGGTGACCGGGGACGGCTCGAAGAAGCCCCTCTCCCGAACGTTTGACTTCGCCCGCCAGGGCAAGGCGTTGGAAGTGGATCTGTCGGAGGTGGACGGGGAAGCGGCCGCCATCACTTTCGCGGCGACCCAGGGGGAGGTCCTGCTGAAGGAGCTGGGGCTCTACATCCCGCCGCCCCCTGTTCAGAAGGCGGCCGGCGACCTCGGCGCCAAGAACCTGGTGCTGGTGCTCATCGACACCCTCCGCGCGGACAAGCTCGACATCTACAACCCGGAGACCCGGGTCCGCACCCCCTACCTCTCCCGCCTGAGCAAGGAGGCCATGACCTTCGAAAAGGCCCTCGCTCCCGAGAACTGGACCAAGCCGTCCATTGCCACCCTGCTCACCGGGCTCTACCCCACCACCCACGACACCAAGGACGATCGGGCCAAGCTCCCGAGCACCGTCACGACGATCCAGGAGCACCTGAAGTCCCTCGGGTTCGTCACCGCCGGCTTCGTGGCCAACGGCTACGTGTCCGACAAGTTCGGGTTCCGCCGGGGGTTCGACACATGGACCAACTACGTGCGGGAGGGCAAGCGCAACCGGGCCCAGTTCGTCATCGAGGACGCGGCGTCGTGGCTCCAGAAGAAGACGGACGACAAGCCGTTCTTCCTGTACGTCCACACCATCGATCCCCACGTGCCCTACATCCCCCCCAACAAGTACCTCAAGATGTACGACGTGGGGCCCTACAACGGGCCGGTGAAGGGGAGCGCCACCGCCAAGCTGGCCGAGCAGATCAAGACCCATCGCGTCAAGCTCGACGATCGGGACAAGATGCGCTTCGAGGCGCTCTACGACGGGGAGATCTCCTACCACGACGATCAGCTGGTCCACCTGCAGGAGAAGCTGGCGGACACGGGGCTCCTGGAGGACACCCTGCTCATCGTCACCTCGGACCACGGGGAGGAGTTCTTCGAGCACGGGATGGTGGGGCACGGTCACTCCCTCTACGAGGAGCTGATCCATGTGCCCCTGCTGATCCGGCTGCCGGGCAGCGACGCGCGAACCCCGGGGGACGGTCCGACCACCGCCGCGGAGGTGAGCCTGGCGGACGTCTTCCCCACCGCCTGCGAGCTCCTCGGCATCGAGTGTCCGGGGGAGGTGGAGGGGGAGTCTCTCGTGACCCTTCTGAAGGGGGAGCGCGCGCCGTTCCCCTCGGCGGAGTTCTCCGAGTTCATGGGGGGGCAGCGGGCCGCCCGGATGGGACGCTACAAGCTCATCCTCAGGGGCGACCGGATGACCCTCTTCGATCTGAAGCGGGACCCGCGGGAGACCGCCGACGCCAGCGATTTGAATCCCATCGCCCTCACCGCCATGCGAGACGTCCTCGGCGCCCACCTCGGCCGGTTCAGCCACTCTCCCTCCCCCAAGGGGAAGAAGGGCGAGAAGCCCCTCCACAAGGCCAAGAAGGCCGTCATCGATCCCGAGACCGAGAAGCAGCTCAAGGCACTGGGGTATATGGGGGGGGAGTAGGCGAGACCTCCCCGCGGGGCAGCGGGGGGGAGGTCAGTTCCTGCTCCTTCCCCGCCTCGGGGGGGCTGGGAGGGGTGTTCATCTTATCATTTTAACGACTGCGATTAGGCTCAAATGGGCCTAATCGCAGTTGCGGCGGATATCCTCTCTTGATTCAAGCCGGATGTTGGATTAGTGAGCCGAAAAGGTGCTACAACCCGGCTCGACGAATGGAGGTGTTTTTTTATGTCCAGAGCCAGCCTGTTCCTGTTCGCGTTGCTATTGTTTTCGGGGTGCGCGGAGTCCGGCGCGATAAACGGCGCGCCCGGGCCGAGGGGGGCGGCGGATTCGGATGCCGATACAGATTCGGATAGCCACACCGACACCGATGCAGATTCGGACACCGATGCCGACACCGATACAGATTCGGACACCGATGTCGACACCGACGCGGCCGCCGATGGTGGCTCGGATTCGGACGGGGCGGATGACACCCGCGCCGACTCGGAGAGCGACAGTGTCGCAGTGTGGGACACCGATACCGGAACGGCCGCGGACGCGGACAGCGACGCGGACGCCGATCTGGACACGGACGTGGACACCGACACGGATGCGGACACGGATGCGGACACGGATGGCGATGCGGACGCGGATGCCGGTTCGGGCCGGGATACGGAGGGGGAGACCGCCTGCGCCACCACGGATGTCACCTTCACCCGCCAGATACCGACGGTGATGCTGCTTATCGATCAGTCCGGGACCATGGCGGAGCCCCTCGGAGAGGATACCCGCTGGAACGAGATGAAGCGGATCCTGGCCGATCCCGTGGACGGCATCGTCGCGAGGCTGCAATCGGAGATCTCCTTCGGGATTCAGCTCTACACCAGCGACAACGGTTTCGAAGGCGGACCCTGTCCCCTCCTGACCGGGGAGCCGCCCGCCCTCGACAATTACCCCGCCGTCGCCCAGGTGCTTACCGCCAACGATCCGATGTTCGACGGGGACACCCCCACCGGTGAGGCCATCGCCGCGGTGTCCGCCCTGCTCGACGACGACCCCAACCCCAACGCCAAGGCGATCGTCCTGGTGACGGACGGGGAGCCCGACACCTGCGCCCAGCCCGATCCCCAGGAGGGGCAGGAGGACGCCATCGCCGCCGCGACCGCCGCCTATGACGCGGGATATCCGGTGTTCGTCGTCAGCGTGGGGACGGCGGTGGGGGCCGCCCACCTCCAGGAGCTGGCGAACGTGGGCCGCGGCTTTGACCGGGACGCCGCGGACGGCGCCGATTTCTTTGTGGGCGCGGATTCGGAATCCCTCGAGGCGGGCCTCGGCTCGATTATCGAAGATGTAAGGGATTGCGTATTGACGTTGGACGGAGAGGCCGATGCATCGATCGTGGACCGGTGCGACGTGAGGATCGGCGACACCCCGGTTCCCTACAACACCGCCGACGGCTGGGTGTTGAATACGCCCTCCCGGATCGAGCTGGTGGGCGACGCCTGCGAGGCCATCCAGACCGGGGATGTGAACATAACGGTCAACTGCCCCTGCGGCGTCGTGATCCTGATCTGACGAGGGACCTCGCGTCCGCATCCCGCATCGGCCGATCTTCCGCAGGCAGGCCCCGTCGGCGAGATGCCTTATCTGCAGCATGTGCCCTCGCATGATGAAGACGTACCGCGCGGACGGAGGGCACTTTCCAAAAGAAAGGCATCATAGGAGCGCGTCTATTGCGTCCGCTGGGTCCTTTTCTGTCCATGTCCATTATACCGCGCCCCACTATAGCGCCCCTCAAAGCCGATAGTACAGGTCGAACTTTTTAACATCTTCCCCTGGGAGACCACGGACTGGGAACCCTGTGTTTGTCTGTTCCGCTATGGATTGCTGTCGGAGGACATCAGGAGCTGGAGCGAGACGACCTCCTCGGGATTGTAACCGGTCGGGTCGGCGTCGATATACTCGCTGCCGTCCGCTCGCTGGACGCCGAAGTCGATGTCCACCGACCGGCCCGGGGTGATCTCGGCGGTGATGTCGACCGTATGCGGCAGGACCACCGCGCCGGGGCACCAGCCGTTGCGGGACCCCGTGGGGTTGCGCTGCTGAAAGGGGGCGAGGGGGTTCTCGGCGCAGTCGGCGCGAAACGGGTTGACGATGTGCGGCGTGCCGTCATTCACGCGGATGGACTGGTCCAGACGGCAGAACTCGGCGCAGTTGTCGGTGTTCTCGGTCCCCCACCCGTGCCCGCTGACCGTCAATCGGGCGAGCACCGTGGTCACCTCCTGCGGAATCATGACGGCGGTCGGCGGCGTCTCCTCGTCGATGCTCCCCGGCGCCGCGCCGATCGGGACCGTCTTTCCGTAGAGCTCGAGGACCTGCGACACCCCGGGAGCGGGGCCGGGATAGAACACCAGCTCCACGCTCACCTGCCAGCCGTCGCCGAGCTCGTGACCGGGGCTCACGACGGTGTCCAGCAGGGAACGGATCGTCTGCGGTCCTTTGAGCAGCGAAGCGTAGGGGGTGACGTCGGTCCAGCTGCACATGTAGTTGGTCTGCCCTTCGTTGAAGCGGTAGGTCGTGACGTAGCGCATCAACTCGAGCGGTTGCTCTCCCTCGTCGGTCCGGCGGATCAGCTGCACGTGGGCGCGGCGATCGTAGAGGTCGCAGATCCCGCCCGCGGGGCACTCGTGCTCCACGCGGAGCGCCACCGCCTTGAACCGACCCTCGGGCAACGCGACCTCGGCGTCGATGCTCGTGCTCGCGCTGGTGTGAACGACATCATCGTGGGTCTTCACCACCACGGTGTGCTCGGGATAGTCGCCCTCCGGGCACGGAAACCAGGGACCTTCGAAGACCGGATCGGGCACATCGGGAAAGCCCTCGGAACCGGTGTCCCCGTCGACTGACGGGGAGTCGGAGTCCGCGTCGACGCTGTTGCTATCCCCCTCGCCGTCAGAGTCGGTGTCTTTCGGTGAGATAGTATCGCTACTCGTATCACTGTCGGTATCAGAATCGGCGTCTGTGTCCCCATCGGTGTCGGTATCGGTGTCGGTATCGGTGTCCGTATCGGTGTCGGTGTCCATATCGGCATCAGCGTCAGCGTCCGTATCGGCATCGGCGTCCGTATCGGCGTCCGTGTCGGCGTCGGCGTCCGTGTCGGCATCCACATCCGTGTCGGTGTCGGTGTCGGCATCCGCATCCGTATCCGCGCCGATATCATCGTCTCCGGAGTCGTCCCGTGCCGGTGTCTCCGGTGGTTTGGCGCAGGCCGAGAGCGACCCGATCAAGAGCGCGAGGAGAACCGCGTCGTTGGGATGGAATCGATTCATGAAATCACCTGATCCTCGGTCGAACCGTCCGCGCGTGAGGCGGGGAGGCCTGTCAGACCGATCCATTGTACAGTAACCAAAGGAAGTTGAGGTAAACAAAAAGGATAGACCCGGTCGAGCCGGTGCCCGGCCTCTCGAGCGCCGTCCTCCCGGCTTCGGAACGCCGGAGGTGCGCGCCCGGACTGTTTCGGGCCCTCGGGTCTGACCGTCTGTTGGCAAGTATCAATAACGGGTCCAGGGCAGCGCGATTTCCTCCGTAATGGTATAATGGGGGACAAATATCGGGTCAGGAGAGTATATGAGACGATTCACCATCTTATTTGTCACCTTGCCGTTCGCGCTCCTCGGCGCTTGCTTCAGCACAGAACCCCACGACGACAATATGCCCGACGCCTCGGATGGCCTCGAAGACGAGTCCCCCTGCGGTGAAGAGACCCTCGCGGGGTACCTGACGGAGAGCCTGTGTCCTGCGATGGCGGGATCTCCCCGCCTCCCGGACCACGAATCGGCGGACGGTTATCCCTGCTTTCTCGACATCCTCTTTTATAGCGAAGCGCCCGAGGTCGGCCAACCGCCGGACTGTGACACGCCCCCCTTTACGAGTTCCTGCTTCCTGGAAGAAGTGGGGCTCGTCGACCGCGCCTACGACGGGCTCCAAGGGAACGTGCGCGTCGTCCTGAAGGGGGATTGGGAAGAGACCACGATCTGCGAATCCTCGAACGTGTGCCATAGAGTAGGGGTCTTCCGGCCCTGCGAGGCCGAGCGGATCCGATGAGGGGGACAGCCGATGATCATCGACGGATGACAAACCGATGTTCGAGAAAGAGAGGGGCCATCGGACCGATCTCGTGGATCCTGGCCGTGGGCGTCACCGTATCGGGATGCTTCCATACCCAGAAGCTGGAGCCTGAAGAAGACGACCCCCAGACGGAACCCAGGCACGGGGAGGCGGACGCGGATAGCGATAGTGCATTCCCGTGGGACACGGCCGCTGACGCGGACGTCGATACGGATACGGATGCGGATACGGATACCGACGCGGATGTGGATGCGGACGCGGATGTGGATGCGGACGCGGATGCCGATGCGGACGCGGATGCCGATGCGGACGCGGATGCCGATGCGGATGCCGACGCGGACAGCGACATCATAGGCCCCTGTGACATCTATGAGGCGCACGGTACGCCCTGCGCGGCGGCGTTCAGCATGATACGGCGTCTCAAAGGCGACTACACCGGTCCCCTCTACCAGGTCCGGGCCGACGATCGGCTCTACGACGTCATCCAGACCATGGATGGCTTCGGCGACGCGGACGCTCATGACGCGGTCTGCGGCGGCTCGTGCACCGTCTCGAAGCTCTATGACCAGTCCGGGAACGGCAATGATATCATTGTCGGGACGGGCGGCAACGAAGCGGGCGGTCCCCGCGCGGCCTATGACGATGACGAGACGCCCGCCAGCGACGGCCCCCTGACGGTCGCCGGTCACAGGGTCTACTCGCTCTACATGGGACCGTATCAGGGGTACCGGAGCCCGTTGGGCAGCGGCCCGGACCCCGGCATGCCGGTGGACGACCAGCCCCAGGGGATCTACATGCTCGCCGACGGCACGCACTCCGGGGGCGCCTGTTGCTGGGACTTCGGGAATGTCACCGACACCCCCGCCGAGGGGGGGCGCTTCACGGACACCCTGTTCTTCGGAATCGGCTACTGGGGGTCGGGGGCGGGGGCGGGTCCCTGGTTTATGAACGACTTCGAGTCGGGCGTCTGGGCCGGCGGCTCGTTCCCGGGAGACCCGGGCTGTGGCGATTTGAATGAGGTCGGTCCGCCCAATCCGGACAACCCGTCGCTCGAGGTGCCGTTCGCGATCGGCTTCACCAAGGCCGCCACCGACGAGTGGGCGCTCAGGATGGCCGATCTGCAGGCCGACAGTCTGACGACCGGCTACAAAGGCCTTTTCCCCTCGACGAAGACGCTGGATCACCAGGGCTCGGTCGTCCTCGGGGTGGGCGGCGACAACAGCAACAACTCCTGGGGGACCTTCTTCGAAGGCGCCATCGTCGCGGGCTACCCGCCGGACGCGGCCGAGGACGCCGTCCTGCAAAACGTCAAAGCCATGGGATACGGGCGATGATCGCCGTTCTACCGGGCCTGGTGCCCCTGGGCGAGACGGTCCATGTCGCGGCGACGTTCGACGGGACCGAGATGGTTCTCTATGTCGATGGGGTCCCCGAGGCCGCGGAGGTGTTCCCCTACCTGGGGATCTATTACGGCGCCGATGACGTCTTCATCGGCGCGGTCAACCTCGCCGGTCAGTTCCTGCGGCCGAGTCGAACCGGTGGAACACCACGTCCCCCAGTTGAACGCCCAGCTGCCGGGCCACGATTCGACACTTGGCTTTGAGCAGGAAGTAGCTGTTGGCCCCCCGGTCGTCGGTGGTCTCGAAGTTTCCATGTCCCTTGCTGATGATGATGTCCGCCGCGTCGTAGCGCTCCAGGAACTCGTCCGAGGCGGCTCGCCAGTTGACGCCGATGTCGTCCGAGCCGGTCTCGATCACCTCGACCAGGTCGGTCATCCCGACCTCCCGCGCGTCAACGAGCGTCGCGTCGTTGATGACGGGGCCCGACTTCACCGTGAAGGTCACCTCGGCGCCGGCATCCAGGAGCCGCTCGATCAGCAGCATGTCGAAGACGATCTCGCCGGCGTTGTCGCCGAGATACAGCACCCGCGCGCCCTCGCGGAGCTCCCGCCGCAGTGCGTCGGTCGCGTCGAGGGCGAGGGGGTGAGACATGATCCGGTGGATATCCCGTTCCAGGTCGAAGGCATGCCCGATGCCCAGATCGATGATATTGCCGGCGGCGGCGGCCTTGACCGCGGTGCGGAGCGGATCCGACGAGCGGCTCACCGCGTCCCTGATGCCGTCGAGCAAGGCGAGGGCCTCGGCGTTGCTCGACGCCTTCTTCCGGCGATACGGATCCGCGACGCCGCTGATCTGGCTGACCAGCCGGTACACCGGCTGCGAGAGGCTCGCGGGGGTCTGGTCGAGATCCGCCGCCGCCATCCGAGCGGCGACGGCCCTGAGAACCTCGAGGTGCACCCCTTCGTCGCGGCTGGCCAGCCGGGCCGTGTTCAACGCCTGGGAAAAGACACAGAGAAAACATTCCGGTTCAGATCGCATATCGCCCCTTTCTGTGACGTTAGCCTAATTGAACCGAGAGGGATTTGTCCAGTCCGCCCGGTTCAGGCCGCGGCCGGTCAAGGGGGCAACCGGTCGAACCGTCGGCGGCGGGCGCAATTATCGAAAAAAACAGGTGACAAGCGGCAACGGATGAGTTACCCGCATAACTCCTTAAAGCCCCAAATAGCGGGGGTTTCCGCGAAAAAAAATCGAGCTCACGGGGGTTGCCGCGGCGCCAATGCGTGTTAGCTTTTTTTACTGCCATCGCGTGATGGCCAGAACAAGGGGGTATTTCAAGATGTATTGGAGATGCAAGTGCGGCCACAAGAACGCCGGGAGGAGCTCGACGAGATGCGGATTCGAATCACCATCGCCTGGGCGATTCTCGCGACCACGATCGCGTGCGCCAAGGATCCCAAGGTCGTTCCCGCGGACGCGGTTCCCGTGCTGTCGAGAGATCCGGCCGTAGCCCGCGGCTGCGGGCGCGTCGAGGACTGCGTGGTCTCCGAGCTGATAGACGGGAGCTGCTGCAGGGATCAGTGCGGGGCGCAGCACATCTACAATCGCAACTATGAGAAGCGGCTCCGGGACCATCTCGAATCCGCCTGTAAAGAGCGCCGGTGCGGGACCATCGCCCGCTGCCCGGGCGACGGGCTGACCGCGGTGACCGCGTACTGCGCGGGTGGGTATTGCGGTGTGTCCGCCCGGTGATGCCGGATCGTTCCCGCGGCGGTCCGGAGCGTCACCCCGCTCGGCGCGGGGGGTCGATATAGGCCGCCGGCGTCGGGTTACTCGACGTTCAACACCTTGAAGTGAGCAGTTGTTTCGCAACCGTCCGGCCCCTGAAAATTTCGTAGCGGACGACCGCCACCCCAACCGCCCAGAACTCGGAGGTCCTAGCGGGAAAAGCGCAGCGGTCAATTTCCTGCACCACCGCCGCCGCCTCGCAAAAATCCTCGGGTGCCGCTATGTCGGGCTCTCCGCCTCCGCGGGGGGCTTCCTCAGATACATGAAGATGATCGTGCCGACGAGCATCGCGGTGAAGGCGGCGGTGAGCACCGTGTTGTATACGAAGCTGTAGATGGTGTCCGGCTGGAGGAGGTAACCCGCGGCCATGACGGCGAGCATCAGGAGGAAGTAGACCTGGCCGGGCAGACCCCGCATGTGCCGGTGGAAGACGAGGGGGAAGCCCACGAGGCCCGCGTAGTAGTACCGCACGGTGCTGAAGAGCATGAAGAAGAGGGCGAACCCCAGGATGAGGGTGTACTCGGTCTCGTTGGTCTTTCCGATGAGCAGGATCGCCGCGACCAGGATGAGCAGCGTGGTGAGGCTCTTGAGGTTCCACAACGTGACGGGGCCGATGACGGCCTCGGACTTGGCCCGGCGGACCTTGTCCCGGTAGTCGCCCCGCTTCTCGTCGCGACGGATCTCCTTGGGGTAGAGGAAGTTGTACAGGTGGCCGATGCGGCCGGTGGCCATGCGCCCGCTGTTGAGGTCCATCTGGTGCATGAACTCCCGCCAGCCGGTGAGCCCCCGCCCCGCGGAGAGGCTGAGGGCGAAGAGCACCGCCGCGGTGATCAGCCCGCTGAGGATGAACCGCCGGTGATCGGGGAGGAGCCGCCGTCGCTGATAGATCTCGTAGGCGATCTTGAGCCCCATGCCGGCCAGGAAGAGGACCGGGAAGACCTGGAACATCCCGGAGAACACGAGGAGACCGGCGGCCCACCCGTACCTCTTTCGCGCGAGCATGGCCGCCCCGGCCACCAGAGAGGCCAGCCAGAAGTAGCGGAGGAAGGCCCCCGCGAGGATGAACCGGTCGGGGTAGTTCACCGCGAACAGGGCGGCGAAGAGGAGCCCCATCCGCCACCCGAACACCCGTACCAGGAGGATGAGCATGGCCGTCACCACGAGGCTGTTCAGGAGGGCCAGGAGACTGAGGGCCTCGATGCTCACGGGCACCCGGTCGGCGATGAAACCGGCGAAGAACGATCGGACCGGGGTGCCGTTGTAGCCGTGATCGATGAACCAGTGGTCCCACCGCCTCTGGGAGAACCAGCTCCTATAGGTGTCGATATCCTCCACGTAGCGGGCCCACCGCTCCTTCCCGAACAGCGCGCGGCACCGCTCCTGGACCTCCGGGGTCACCTGCTCTCTCACCGGCGCCATCCGGTTGGTGGAGAGGTCCCGCATCCGCTTCGGCAGCCGGCGCTCCCGCTCCATCTGGGCGGTCATGGCGCAGTTGTAGCTCTGCGTGTACCCCAGCTCCCCGTAGTAGCGGGGCACCATGAAGTAGTTGAAGGCGTCCCCCGTGTCTGCGTAGTAGTCCTTGATGACGCCGGGCTTCATGTAGACCAAAAACAGGGTGCCGAGGACCGCCGCGAGCAGCGCGCCGAAGTAGATCGTGCGCAGCCGGGGGGCCATCCGCCGGTAGAAGAGCCCGACCGCCCCCAGCAGGAGAAAGAGGAGCGTGGGCTTGAGGGTGACCGTGTCCTCCCAGTCGTAGTAGGGGGGAAGCTCCAGCCCCAGCCCGAACACCTTCAGGAACCGCTCCTGGTGCTGATCGTTGAGCACATTGTAGAGGGTGACGCACACAAAGAAGAGGTAGAGGCCGCCGAGGCCCGCCATGGCGACCTTGTCCTTGTCCCAATCGATGTTCTTCAAGCGTTTCAAAAGGCGCATGGGCATTACTCCGGACCGCCGTCGAAGTGCTCTCTCCGGGCGGTATTCAAGTCCACAGGGGCTCCGAGCTGGCGTATTTAAGCAGAAGCGGGGGGGCGCGTCTACTCCAATGAGGGCGCAGCGGTTCCGCTCCGAGTCGCGCCGCGCGGCCCTTGGCGTTTTTTCGCCGAAATGGGGTATGATGGCGGAATGCACCGGACGTTAGCCCCTCTATCCATCGCCATTCTCGCGGCGACGGCGTTCCGCTGCGGGACGCCATCAGAGGCGGACCCGCCGACCGCCGACAAGCGTGTCGGGCCGACCGTCAGGGGGGCTGAAGGCGCACCGGAGTCGAAGCCTACACCTCGAGAGCGCTCAGATACCGCCGCCCGCGCCGGTTCGTCGGATACCGGTTCGGCGGAGAGGACGCCCCCGGAACAGATGACGACCTGGCGCCGGCTCTCACCCGGAGTCGCCTACCGCGTCTTCCCGGGGTTCGGGGAGAGCGAGGTGGGGCCGCGGGAGCTCCACGCCGTTCGGATAACCCCCCGCCTCGCATCGCCGGTGCTGCGAATGATCTCCCGCGACGGCGGTGAGGCGCGGACCGCCGCCGTGTGGTGCCGCGACGAGGGGCTCCTGGTGGCCGTCAACGCCGGCATGTACCTCACCGATTTCAGGACCCACGTGGGATACCTCAGGGACGGGCGCCACGTGAACGCCCGGAAGTGGAACCGCAAGTACCGCTCGGCGTTGGTCTGGGGAAGGACGCTCGGGGACCGCCCGCCGCTCGATATCCTCGATATCCCGACCCCCGAGGATCGGTCGCGCGCGGAGGGCTACCGCACAGCGGTGCAGAACCTGGCGCTCATCAAGGGCACCGGGACGCCTTCGTGGCGGCCCCAACGCAAGCGGTGGAGCGAAACCGCGGTGGCCGTGGACCGCAAGGGGCGGCTGCTCTTCCTCTTCTCCCGCTCGCCGTACAGCATGCGGCAGTTCGCCGATCTGGTGCTGTCCCTGCCCCTCGGCATCGTCCGGGCCCAGCACGTGGAGGGCGGCCCCGAGGCGAGCCTCTCGATCCACGGCGGCGGCGTCGATCGGGATCTCTCCGGGTCCTATGAGACGGGCTTCAATGAGAACGACGGCAACCGGCGACAGTGGCCCCTCCCCAACGTGATCGGCGTGCTCTCGCAGACCCCCCCATAGACGGTTGCCCGCCTCCGCTCGCTCCGCGAGGCTACGGCGAGGTTTTGGAGTTCGAATCGGGATTCAAGACGACGCTTCGGTCGAGGTTACC
>JBNLED010000241.1:0-16825 GCA_050304755.1 Polyangia bacterium
TTGTCCCAAGCGGGCGGTAGCTCGTCGAGGGACATCATCCAAGGCGTTTGGAAGAGGTTATTAGGTAAACAATGCAACCAAGATGGCACCACAAAAATGACGTTAAGAAGAATTTTTCCCTTGACCGAGGGGGCCGCTTTAGCGATGACCGAAGGGGCCGCTCTATCGATGTGATATTCTTCCTTCGTTTTGAAGTTCCGACACAAGGCACTAATGTCAAGGAAACGAATTAAGAGACCACCGACCAAGCACAAGAAAATCTCAGAGATCTTGATCAGGTTTGCTATGCCGATGCTTGAATTCATCGGCACGGACGTGCCTCAGGAGACCATCAGGGAGACCTTCATGATGGCCGTCACTGTCTGGAACGCCGTCGTATTCGAGCAGTGGGGAATGGGGCGTCATTACGTCGAGGAGGTCCGGGAACGAATTCGTTCTGGAAATGTACCGTTGATGTCAGCCTTGATAGACGACATGATCGAGCGAAAGCGCAAACAGTTCGCCGCCGATCTTGTATCGATTGGATTTCACGAGGTGATTTTCAATCCGGATGGCGCCACATTCACTGTGCGGGCGGAAGCTCGAGCAATGCCGGTGTTGACTAAGAGTTAACTACCACCAGTTGCGTTTTAGGTTCTCGGGCCGCCCATCCCTCCATGCCCTGAAAAGCGTTCTCGTATAGCCGTGAGAAGGCTCGTTGTAACAGTTTATCGGTCGGTTCTCCGAGATGGCGAACTCGAACGCGATGAGGTCGGGAAGCGAGGGATGCACGCGTACCGGCAGCTTGATCCCGACCTTGAATTTGATGAACCCCGAGCCCGGCGATAGGGGAGGAGGGCAACAGAAGCGCGATGGCGTCGGCAATCGTAAACACATTACGTTATGTCCATCAAGATTCATGCCAGCAGCGGCGGATTCACTCCTGCCTCAGACCGAACGCGCCGCTCCTTCCCGAATCCGGGGCCGGGCTTTTTGTGTGGCAGGATTTCGTCCGTGTCATGAGCTCTGTGACAGGCGACAACTTGGAGAGAAAGTATACAATCTTGCGATACTCTGTCCTGTTTTCCGGAACAATGTATACAACTACGTAGTTTTTGCATTGACTGAACGGATCCCCCCTACAGGGTGAAAAGCATTCAATTCGAGGAGGAGTGACGTAGAGATCGTCGAAAAGGGCCAGCCTGACCCAAGGTTGTAGGTCTGATAAGGTACTAGAATGTCCGGAAGTTCGGAAGCCTCAGGTCCCGCGTCTCCCGAAGGGATGGGTCCCCTTCCGGAAGGGGCGTCGTCTCGAGGGGCTTCCTGTCGCCGCCTATCTTGACGAGCCTCTTCAAGGGGGTGGTCTTGCGGAGATCGAAAGTGCTTTCATCTTCTTTCGGGCATTTCTTCGGATCGGGTTTTGATGTCTTTCGTGAATTAATCATCGGAGCACCTCTGTTCACGCCAGAGCAGGAATTCCATGGCTATGAAAAAGTTTATGAATAGAATACGAGGGCGACTGTGATTCTGTCAACCTGAAAATTGCATTTCCGGTTTGGATGGTGATCGAAACAGCCGCACCGTCATTCCCAAAGTCGCGAAAGTATACTGAACGGGATCATCGGCTGTTGGTGGAGGTTCGACAAGCACCGCGGAAGCGCCGGACGACTCATGGGGTGAACTTCAGCTCCTTCAACACCTTGAGGACCACCTCCGGATCCAGCTGGGCGTGGTAGTTGAGGTGGATGGTGACGGCGTCATCTTGAGGGCGGCGGGGCGCCAGATCGAACGCCCGGCGGGGGAGGATCTCGGGCTCCCGCCACTGCTGGGCCATCACGGCGACGGGGATCCCGTTGACGAGGCTCCAGGTCGCGTCGCCGCCGACGATGAGCGGAAGGCGCCGCTGGGCCTCCCGCGCCAGCTCGTCCGCGGTGGCGTCGTTCGGGAGGGTGAAGATCTTGGTGTGGGGGGCGTCGATGTCGTCGGCGGCGCAGACGCTATCCCGGGTCATGATGACTTTCATGGGCGGGGACTCTAGCGCAGGACGCCGGGTTTGTGAAGAGGCGATCAGCCCCCCGCGTCCCGATTGAGCCGATCGATGAGATCGGCGGCGGACGGCGGGCGATCCTCGGGCTTCTTGGCCATGAGGTCCAGGATGAGGCGATCGACCCATCCGGGGAGGCCGGGGCGGCGGTCGGAGGGCAGGGGAGGGGGCTCGTTGACGTGCTTCATCATGACGGCGAAGTCCCCCTTCCCGTCGAACGGCGTCTCCCCGGTGACCAGGAAGAACGCGGTACAGCCGAGGGAGTAGAGGTCCGAGGCGGGGCCGACGATTTCCGGGTTGGTGACCGTCTCCGGGGCGGAGAACTCGGGGGTGCCGGGGAAGACGTGGGCGGCGGTGATGCGGGGCCCGCTCTCCTCCATCCGGCGAGCGATGCCGAAGTCGATGAGCTTGGGGAAGTCCCGTTGGAGGCCGAGGCGGCAGGAAAAGATATTGCCGGGCTTGATATCCCGATGGACGAGGCCGGCCCCGTGGGCCTCGGCCAGGGAGTAGGCCGCGCCGCGGAGGTAGTGGACCATGCGAGCGGGGGTGAGGGGCCCCTCCTTCACCACCATCTCGTCCAGATCCCTGCCCTCCAGATACTCCATCACGTAGTAGAGTCCGCCGTCCGGCGTGGGACCGAAGTCGAAGAGCCGCACGGTGTGGGGCGAGCGGAGCATGGCGGTGGCCTTGGCCTCCCGCTCGAACCTCGTGAATGCCTCCTCCGGGTCCGTGCCCTTGCGCTCGGTGAGGTCGGACCGGATGAGCTTGACCGCCGCGGTGCTGCCGAGCCCCTCGTGCCGGGCGAGCCATACCTCCCCCATCCCCCCCTCACCGAGCTTGTCGATGAGGCGGTAGTCCCCGAGCCGCCGCGCCCCCAGCATCTTGAGGTCCATCTCCTCGATGGTGGTATTGATGGTGACGATCACGGATTGTCGGATCACCGCGTCCAGCTCGTCCACGTTGCCGGGCCAGCCGTACTCGGTGAGCCGCTTCCGGGCGGCCTCGTCGAACCCCTCCACCACCTTGCCGTAGAACCGGGCCCCCGCCTTGAGCAGCTGCTCGGCCATGGGGAGAATATCCTCCCGCCGCTCGGACAGGGCGGGCACCGACAGGGTGGCCCGGCCGAGGAGCTGCGCGAGGGGCGGGTCGAGCTTGCCGGTCGCCGCGAGGGCCGGGAGGTCCTGGCGGGTGTGGATGATGATCCGGAGATCCGGGACCGGCGTCTCCCCCTTCTCCCGGGCTTTCCCAGCGGTCTCCAGGTACTCGCGGAGGGCCCACTGGGCGGTCTTCGGCAGGCGCTCCACCTGGGACATGTAGAGGGTCCCCTTGTCGGCGAGGTAGGCGCGGCCGTCCGGGGTCTCCCATGAATCGGAGCCGAAGAGGCTGCTCTCCTGGTCGGCGTTGAACCGGGCGCAGTCGATGAAGACGAAGGGGCGGGTGCGCCGCGGCGAGCCGTAGTGGATGGCGCTCGCCACCGCCTCCTCCCCCGCGCCCCGGGGGCCGGTGAGGAGCAGGGGCTCGTCAGTGCTCGAATAGTGCGCCACGGACTCCCTCAGGGCCTTCACCGCGATGCTCTCCCCCTGGAACATGGCCCGGAACTCCCGGCTCTTGGCCGACGCCCGGTCCTCGGACAGCTGGAGCTCCTGGGCCAGGCGCTCGTTGGCGGCGGTGAGCTCCGCCAAGGTCTCCTCCAGCGTATCGTCCCTTCGCTTGAGGCGGGCAACGAGCTCCAGGCACCGCGCCTTCAACTCGGCAAATGGCCCCTTGGCCCGATCCATCGCGCCCGCCGCTTCGATGGCGCTACCGAGCTCCCCGATCAGCTCTTCGAGATTCTTTGTGGGCATGACCGCTCCCTTGTTTTCAATCGCCCTGGTTTTACCCATTTACAGTGAGGCGAGGGGGGATGCAAACAGGATTATTAAGCGATGCTGACAAAGGCTCGCGCGGCGGATTGACAAGCGCGGTTGCAGACCACACAAAGTGAGGGCAGGGGTGCCATCGGCGGACGCAATGAGCCGCATCGAACCGGCGGCGTCAGAGGCATCGGGCGATATGAAATCACATTCCTCTATTCGGCGCGGACGGGATTAGGAGCTGGGTCGCCGCTGATGTCCGGTAGAGCCGTTTGGATTTTAATTGACGTTCCAACTTAAAGCGCGCAATAAAGGCCGCGGCGAAGCGCCCGGAAAGGGCGACAGATTAAGGTTGAACATGGCGGACAAGACAAGAGACGACATTCGGAATATCGCGGTAATCGCTCACGTGGACCACGGCAAGACCACCCTGGTGGACGGCATGCTCCGGCAGAGCGGCCTCCTGAACGAGCGGGCAGAGGAGCAGGACCGGGTCCTGGACAACTTCGATCTGGAGCGGGAGCGGGGCATCACTATCCTGGCCAAGAACACTTCGGTGACCTACGGCACCACGCGGATCAACATCCTCGACACGCCGGGCCACCAGGACTTCGGCGGCGAGGTGGAGCGGGTGCTCATCATGGCGGACGCGGTGCTGCTCCTGGTGGACGCCGCCGAGGGGCCGCTGCCCCAGACCCGGTTCGTGCTGGGCAAGGCCCTCGGCCGCCACCTGCCGGTGATCGTCCTCATCAACAAAATCGACCGGAAGGACGCCCGTCCGGAGGAGGTGCTGGACGAGGTCTACGATCTCTTCATCGACGTGGGGGCGTCGGAGGAGGATATTGATTTCCCCGTCATCTACTGTAACGGCAGGGCGGGGTTGGCCGGGCGCTCCATGGACGATGAGATGACCGATCTCCGCCCCCTCTTCGACACCATCCTCGAGGTCGCGCCGCCCCCGGCGGACCGCTCGGACGAGCCGCTGGTGCTCCAGGTGAACAACCTGGGCTGGGACGACTACGTCGGCCGGCTGGTGATAGGGCGGGTGGTGGCCGGACGGCTCTGGGTCAACCAGCCGGTCTTCGTCATCGGCAAGGACGAGACGCGGCGGCCCGCCAAGCTGATGCGGCTCTACACGTTCAACGGTCTCAACCGGGTGGAGGCTTCGGAGGCCGAGAGCGGCGACATCATCGCCCTCGCCGGCATCGACACCATCGAGATTGGGGACACCATCGTGGAGGACGAGGAGACGGCCCCGCTGAAGCGGATTCACGTGGACGAGCCCACCCTCACCATGAACTTCTGCGTCAACACCTCGCCCTTCGCCGGGGAGGACGGTAAGTACGTCACCAGCCGGAACCTCCGGGATCGGCTGATGCGGGAGGCCCGGATGAACGTGGCCGTCCGGGTGCTGGATACTGACTCCACGGAGGTTTTCGAGGTCGTAGGGCGGGGGGAGCTGCAGCTCGCCATCCTCGTGGAGACCATGCGCCGCGAGGGCTACGAGCTGATGCTCTCGAGGCCTGACGTGGTCACCCGGGTCGTCGACGGTCAGCGATCCGAGCCCCGGGAGAAGCTCTACATCGACTGCCCCACCGACTACGTGGGGGCGGTTACCGAGAGCCTGGGGCCGCGGCGGGCGTCGGTGCTGGACATGGCCCCCACGGGGTCCCGCATGCGGATTGTCTATTCCATCCCCACCCGGGGGCTCATCGGATTCCACTCCGAGTTCCTGACCCTGACCCGCGGGACCGGCATCATGAACACCACCTTCGACGGATGGATCCCCTGGCAGGGGCCCATCCCGGCTAGGCGGGGCAATGCCATCGTCGCGGACCGGGCCGGCACGGCCACGCCGTACGCCCTGTTCCACCTGCAGCCCCGGGGGACCCTGTTCATCGGCCCGGGGATCAAGGTGTACGAAGGGATGGTGGTGGGCCACACCCCGCGCCCCAACGACATCGACGTCAACGTCACCCGGGAGAAGAAGCTCACCAACCTCCGCGCCGCGGGCAAGGACGACAACGTCATCCTCTCGCCGCCAAAGAGGCTCACCCTGGAGCAGTCCCTGGAGTTCATCTCCGAGGACGAGCTCGTGGAGGTCACGCCGACCACCTTCCGGATCCGCAAGCGCATCCTGAATTCGGGCAAGCGATACAAAAAAGCCGGGGGGAGCTGAGATCTCTCGTCTTGATACCCCGCCGATAACGATGTAAATCTGGCCTCCGCATGAACGCGGCGAAAAAGAGAAAACAGAAGAGCGACGAGCCGGTGGCGGTGATGGAGAACGCCGGGCGTTCGTTCGGCGATCGCGTCGTCCTGTCGCGGTTGAATCTTACCTTCCGAGGTGGGGAGATGACCGGGGTGGTGGGTCCCAACGGCGGCGGCAAGAGCACCCTGCTGCTCCTCCTGTCGGGGCTTCTGAGCCCTTCGGAGGGGAGCGTCCGGGTCGCCGGCATCGAAGCCCGGGAGCTGTCGCTCACCGCCGCGGGGCTCGTGGGGCTGGTGACGGCCCGCCCCGGCCTCTACCCGCTGCTCACCGGCCGGGAGAACCTCCGGCACTTCGGGGGCCTGTTCGGGCTCTCCCCCCGCGCGGTGGACGAGAAGGCCGCCCCGCTGATCCGCGCCCTCGCCCTCGACGCGGGGCTCGACGAGCGGGTCAGCCGGCTCTCCACCGGGATGCGGCAGAAGCTCTCCCTGGTCCGCGCGCTGCTGCTCTCCCCCAAGCTGCTCCTCCTGGACGAGCCCACCGCGAACTTGGATCCCTTGGCCGCGAACGCCTTCTTCGCCGAGGTCCGTCGGCGCGCCGACGCGGGGCTCGCGTGCGTGCTCGTGACCCACGATTTCCCGTCCGCCGAGGCGATCTGCGACAGCGTCCTGATCCTCGATGTCGAGGTCAAAAAGCAGCTCCGCTTCACGGACAGGATGCCCCCCCCCGCGGGGCCGCTCCTCACGGCGTTGCGAAAGGCGGTGCGGTGATGGGGCGCATCCTCCGCATCGCCCGCACCGAGATCCTGGAGCACCTCCGGCAACCGTGGATGATCTTCATCCTCTCCGCGAACTATGTGCTCTGGATTGTCATCTTCGGCCTCCTTTTTCTGATCCTGAACGGCCTCTCCGCCCTCCCGGACGTCGTCCTCTCCCTCGAAAAACAACTGAACGCATTCGGCGTGGAGCTCGACGCGTTCCTCAAGCTGGCGACCTCGTCGTTCGGAACCCTCTGCTTCACTAGCCTGCCGCTCTATGTCGCCATCATGTCCGGCACGTCGGTGCTCCACGATCGGGAGTGCGGCACCATGCCCTTCCTCATGCTGGCGCCGGTCACGCGGCGGAAGCTCCTCATCGGCAAGCTGGCTGGGGCGATGGGGATCCCGCTCCTCCTGCACCTGTTCTTCGTGGGCACGAGCAGCCTGCTGTTCGGGGGGCTCGAGGTCCTCGCGCCCTTCGCCCACAAATTCGGCGCCTCCCCGGCCTGGTGGATCGCCTTCCTCCTCGGCGCCCCCGCCTCTGCGGCCTTCGTCGGTGCCCTGGGCACGGTCATCTCTGCGCTCTCCCGGGATATCCGCACCTCGATGCAGTACATCAACTTCTTCATCGGGCTTTTGAGCCTGGGGAACGGTTACGTCCTGGTGGACGGCATCGCCGAGGGGGTGACCCTGGAGATCGCCTACGCCGCCGGCTGCATCGCCGCCGCCGCCGCCATCCTGGGGCTCGGCGCGTGGCTCATCAGCAAGGACGTGACGGCGGTCTGAGCGTATCGAGTTGATCGTCCATTCGTCTGGCGGCCGTCGTCCGATCTCTATCGTCTCTCATGGTTTCCGCATCCACGTCGCTCCTCTTGTCGACGAGTAGCGAATCGGGGAGGGACGGGAGCTTTCCGGACCCGTCGCTGTGCTCCATTGATTCGAGCCGATGAGATCGAAGAGGCGGTCCATCGAGACCTTGTATCCGCGGACAAAACGCTCGGACATCGAATGATTTTCAAATCTTGAGCAACGCTTCGAGGGACGGGAGGAGCGCCCCGTCGATATCGCCGCTGGCTTTCCGATGGTCTACCCAGGCTCTGGTGGCGACCCGGATGAGCCCGCGAGGCTCCTCTCCGAACGGCTTGAGCTCCGCGCTCAGCCACTTGTCTGCATCCGCCTCGGACATCCCCGATTTGAGCTTCGAGGCGAGGTCGGGGAGGATATCGGTCACGAGATGTATCTTCTGGTCCACGGGGACCAGGTCCGATACCAGGAGCGACTCGTCCGGAATCCGCGGATAGAGTTCCCCGAGCACTTCCTTGCCGAGGCAGAACCGCATGAATTCATTGGAGATGGCCACCGCCCGGGCGTCGGTCTCCGCGATGATACCGTCCAGGGTTTCATCGCTGATACCCGCCAGCTGCTCCGGTGATACCTCCGAAAGGGTCCCCTGAATGGTGGAGGGGGAGGGGACTTCAACATAGATCTTGGTCTTCGGCTCGGTGCCGGAGGGGCGGACCACCATGCGGATCGGGTTGTTCTCCCCATTCTCCAACTCGAAGAGGAGGACATTGCGGCTCGCCTCGTCCGTGCTGCTCTTGAGGGGACCGCCGATTACGTGATTGTCTATGAAATTCAAAACTTTTAACCCTGCGACGGTTTTCGGGGGATTCTTTCGGAGCACCTCCTGGATTCGCGCGATGCGCTCGAGCCCCACGATGCCCTCCATCACCAGGGAGCGGAGCCGGTTGGAGGTGTAGCCGTACACGCGATAGATATCCCGCAGCATTCCGAGCATGGTCCGCTCTTCATCCTTCAGGCGGCTGGCGAGCCCCGCCAGATGCACGGCCGCGCCGCAGGCATCCTTGTCTCTGACATGGGGGGTGAGGAGATACCCGTGGCTCTCCTCGCAGGTGAAGATGAAGTCATCCAGCGTGCCTTGAGCTGCGTCTCTGTCAAAGCCCTCTCCCGCAGGAGGGAACTTCCCGCTTTTTTCAATATTTCTAAGCACATCTCCCATGTACTTAAAGCCAACCATGAGGTCTCCGATGACCTGGCAGCCGTATCGTTTAGCGATCTCCCGCTGGAGGCTCGAGGTCACCAGGGTATTGATGAAGAGCGGCTGTTTCGTCAGTGTTCCGGCCCGTTTCTTGGTCTGGAGGATGGACTCTATCAGCAGGACGCCGATTTCATTTCCGTTGATGAAGGTGAGCTCCCCTTTACCGTCCGGGATCATGATGCCCAGCCGATCCGCGTCGGGGTCGGTGGAGAAGCCGATGTCACACTGCTTGGACTTAGCGACCTTCGTCAGCAGATCCATGGAGTCCACCACCTCGGGGTTGGCAATGCGATACCGGACCGCTTTGAAGGATCCGTCCGGCTCGGACTGCTCAGGGACCGTCTCCACCTCGAAGCCGAGAGCGTCCAGGGTCTCCCCCACGGTGGTGAAGCCGGTTCCGCTGAGGGGGGAGAAGGCTATCTTGGCGCTCCTCGACGACGTGGGGCAGAGCGCCTTGTTCATTTCGATGTAGCGGTCGTGGAGCTCCTTTGATACGATTCTGATGAGCCCCTTCTCCCTGGCCTCGGCATAGGGCATGGTCTTGACCGACGTGACCTTCTCCACCTCCTTGAGCAGCAGCTCGTCGTTGGGGGGGATCTCCTGTCCGCCGTCCATATTGTAGAACTTGCCGCCGTTGTCGTCGGGGTGGTTGTGGGAGGCCGAGATGTTCAGCCCACCCGCGGAGCCGGTCTGCCGGATGAGGTAGGAGAGCTCCGGCGTGGAGATGTATCGATCCCGGCACATGGGGGCCTCATTTTCATCCTCCAGCGGCCCCACAACATAGGCGGTCATTCCGTTGGCCGCGTAGGTCATGGCCGAGGCCTTGGCCATGTCCCGGGAGGTGAGGTTCTTCAACAGCCCGTCCACGCCGTCGTAGACGCCCCGCATATCGAAGAACTCCCTGACATCGTAGGCCACCACCACCGAGATCTCCCCGGTGAGGTTCACCACGTTCCGGAGGTAGTCGCAGTGGCCCTGGACCGAGAGGGCGATGGTGTGGGGGTTGATCCGGTTCGGTCCCGCCCCCACCGGGCCGCGCCTTCCGCCGGTGCCGAACGGGATCATTCGCCAGAAGGCGTCGAGGAGCGCCCCGGCCTCCCCCTTTTTGATGAGGTGCTCGATGTACGGGCGATATCCCGTCAGCATCTCGCTCTCCATCCACTCCTTGATATTCATCAGCGCCTTCGCCTTGATATTTTCATCCGCCTTCAGTTTGCCGAAGTCCTCGGTCAGCTTGCTCATTATGTCCATCTGCTCGTATCCTCCAAAGTCGAGAAACCAATTTGGGGGTGAGCATAATGGAAACTGGCAAAAAATCTACTGTCGAATTCATGGTAGGGAGGGTACCCACGAGGGATACCCGTACAGGCGACAATCGAATTCGTGGTAGGGAGGTGGCCTACGGCGACAATAGAATTCGTGGTAGGGGCAGCCCTTGTGGGTGGCCTCTGAAACAGTAAAGTTCAGTGTGATACAATGTATTGTATGACTATGATTATAAACAAAAAAACGGAACAGGTGATTCCCTGCATGAGGTTTTGGGCGACCCTCTTTTTGAGAATCGCGGGGGACATGTCCAAACCGGCAATTGCATTCACCGGGATTTGGTGCCACAACCCTTCATATCGATAGCGGTTACTTTCATAAGGAGTCAATGGAGCGATGAAGCGTATAATCGTCGAGCTGTCCAGCCAATCCAGGGAGCAACTCGTGGACTGCACCAGTCAGCTTCGGAAGATCGCCAAGGAGAATCCGGATGCGGCGCTGATGGCCCTGTTCTCCAAGGGGGCCACCTCCGCGGTGATGGTGCAGGAGAACTGGGATCCCAATATCTGTGATGATATCCTCAAGTGCCTTCGGGATATGGCCCCCCAGGGGGTCTGGATCCACGACCGCGTCGACGGCAACGCGGATGCCCATATCAAGGCGGGGATCGTCGGGCCGTCGGAGACCATCCCCCTCCTGAACGGCGAGCTCGTCCTCGGGACCTGGCAGAACGTTTTCTTCTGCGACTTCGACGGTCCCCGCAGCCACCGGGAGCTGATCGTGACGCTCCTCCCATAATCGGACAATGGCGACATTGAGTTGATTTCCTCCAGGGACTATACTAAATATTCCGCCATGAAACGCATCGCATGGATTGTTCTGGCAGGAGTGCTTCTCGGGTGCGGCGGCGCCGAGAAGGAGCAGCCGTCGAAGGTGGTCTCGGTGAAGGACTACGAGTCGGCCACCTATTCCGTCGAGGCCCAGGAGGGCATGGTCCAGGGGCTCCTTGGCAACGTGACGGATGACGAGATCCACCGGGTGTTCGACAACAATATGCGTCGGCTGCTCAAGTGTTACGAGGACGAGGTCTTCGAGCTCGAGGAGATGGAGGGGAGCCTCCGGTTCGAGCTGGAGGTGGCCTCGGACGGCAGCGTCAACCACGCGTTCGTCGCCGAGAGCAATCTCGGCTCCATCGTCACCGAAGAGTGCATGCTGCGCTATATCGAGGGGTTTCATTTCGATCGGGTGCCGGGCGGCGTGGCCATCCTCTCCTATCCGTTGGAGCTCCTGCCGCCGTACGACCATCCCGCCCCGAAGGCCTGGTCGCGGGAGCAGCTCGCCGGCGTGCTGGCCGAGCATCAGGACGAGATCTCTGGATGCGGCGCCTTTGACGGGGTGGTGACCCTCTACATCGGCCAGGGGGGTGTCGTGCTCTCCGCCGGAGCCTCTGGGAGCGACAAGAGCGCATTCAAGGGGGCCGCGTGTGTGGCCAAGGCCGCGCGCGGATGGACCTTCGCGGACCCCGGGGGCGATCTCATCAAGGCGGCAATCGACTTTTAGGGCGGGCGCCGCGTGAATCCGAGACTCCCGATCCTCTCCCCCCGCCTCTCCCTGGCCGTCATCGCAGCAATCAGTATCATCGGAACCGTCGGCGCCGCCCGGGTCGAGCTCGAGGAGGATGTCGCGGCGCTGCTGCCGGGCCGGGACGACAACGCGATGGCGGTGGCGCGGAAATGGGGGCTCATGAAGAAGGTGGCGGTGGTGCTCGGCCCCGCCGATGGCATGACGGATGACGCGTTCCACGCGGCCATCGACGCGGTGGGGAGCGCCGTCGAATCGATCGCCGGGGTCACCCGGGTCACCTGCCGCGTGGACATGGAGAAGGCGATGGCCGGCGCGAGGGTTGTCGCGGTGCACGCCCCCCACCTCTACCGGCCGGAGATTTCGCCGGTTCGCCTTGAGGACATCCCCGCACGCCTGAGCGCCCTGAAGCATCGGCTGGCCTCCCCCGAGGCGCTGGCCATTCAGGATATCCTCCTGGCGGATCCCCTGGGGCTCTCGGGCGAGGTGATGGCGGGGCTGGAGGGCGCCGGAGCCTTCATGGGGGCGGTGGTGGAGCGGGGCCATCTCCTCTCGTCCGATCGCCGCTTCGGTATCATCGTGGCGGATCTCGGCTTTGATCCGATGCAGGTGACCGCGTCGAGAGCCTTCACGGCCGCCCTGGATCACGCGCTCGCCCAAAGCAAGGTGCCGGCCTTCGCCCTGGGCGGTCCCCACTTCGTGGTCTCCTCCGCCGAGGCGATGTCCCGGGATCTTCGGATGGCCTTCGGGCTCACCGCGGTGCTGGTGGTCGCCATCTTCTTCGGGTTCTTCCGTCGCGTCCGCACCCTGCCGCTGGCCCTGCTCCCGGGGGGCCTCGGCATCCTCACCGCCACCGCCGTCATGGGGGGCGCCGGGGTGAGGCTCCACGCGCTGACCCTCGGCTTCGCCGCCACCATCACCGGCATCAGCGTCGATTATGTCATCCACCTGCTCCACCGCGCCGACCACGAGGAGGCGCGCGCCTCGAAGGCGCGCATGGGGGCGGCGCTGAAGCGCGTCGCCCGCCCGGTGATCCTCGGATGTCTCACCACCGTCGGCGCCTTCGTCATCATCGCCATGTCCGGCTTCACCGGCATTCGCCAGCTGGCCCTGTTCTCGATTATCTCCCTGCCCGTGGCGCTTTTGACGACACTCCTCCTCATCCCCGCGTTCCACCGGTTCGCCCTCCGTACTCCCCGCGAATTCCCGCGGCGCGCGATAGACTTCGCGGGCTTCGCGCGGTTCGCGAAGCGGAAGGGGAGGGCGGGGGTGGTGGTTGCTTTTGCGGCGCTCGCGGGGGGCGGCATCTGGCAGGTCCGCTCGGTCGAGCTCTCCGGTGATCCCCGCTCCCTCGGCTACTCCGATCCCGACATCACCCAAAAGGAGTCGCGCCTGAGAGAGGTGCTCCCGGGCATCTCCCGCCAGGCGATCCTCCTCGTCTCGGGAGACGACGAGCCGCAGTGCCTCGAGAGAAACGACCGCCTCTATACCGCGCTTCGGGAGCGCGGGATTCCGGCGGGGCACATCGCCTCTGTCAGCCCGCTCCTCTCCGCCCGGGAGACCCGGGAGACCGCGCTCTCGGCCGCGCGGGATCTGCTGACGCGCGAGGAGACCCGGGAGGCCTTCGAGGCCGCCGGCTTCACGCCGGAGTTCTACGCGAGCCTCACCGTCTTTCCCCCCCCTCCCGACCTCCGGGATAGCGGATTCCGGGATTCGGGACTGGCCGACATGGTCGAAGAGTCACTGGGGGAGGGCTGGCGTCGCGGCGAAGGGCGCCAGGTGATCACCCGGGTCCGGACGGCCGGTGAGCGCGATATCGACGCCCTCCAGGCCATCGCTCGGTCCGTGCCCGGATGCCGGCTGGTCTCCGATCGGCTCGCGGCCAGGGAGGCCCTCGAGATGCTGCAGCGAGAGCTCATCTGGATGCTGGCCATATGGCTCGCCGCCGCCGTGCTGCTGTTGACCCTCGCAGAACGTTCCGTTCTCTTCGGTCTTCGCGCGGCCGTCCCCGCCCTGTTCGGGCTGGTGTTCACGGTGGGGGTCTTCTCCCTCCTCTCCCGCCCCCTGACCCCGGTGGCGGCCGCCGGGCTGACACTGGTGATGGGGCTCGGCATCGACTACGGCATCTTCATGCAGTCCCTCGGAAGACGGGGCTCGAGCTCTCCGGCCGGGGCCATCGCGGCGTCGGCGTTTACGACGATGGCGGCGTTCGGCGTCCTCTCCATCGCCCGGACGCGGGCCATGGCGGACATCGGCCTCATCATCATCCTCGGGCTCACCGCCGCGCTCTTGGCCGCCCTGCTGCTGGTGCCGGCGCTCATGAAAGGAGACACCCGATGACCCACCTGCTGCGAGCTCTGATGGTCGTGGGGGCCATGACCACGGCCTGCGTCGCGCCGCCCAGAACCCTCGAGGACGCAACCCATCCCCCGCAGCCCGCGTTGAAGATGCGTCATCAGATCCTCTTCTCCACGAAGAAGGACGATCATGTCTTCGAGGGATATATGCTCCTTAGCGGCGACACCTTCCTCGTCACGGCCTTCGCCGGCCCCGGCGTGGATCTCTTCACCATCGCCCGCAGCGGCTCGAGGGAGACCGCCTTCCTGCACATCTCCTCCCTCGCGGATCGCATCGACATCGAAAAGGTCGCCGCGGATATCAAGCGGACCTACCTGCCCGGCTGCGCCGCGAGCGTTCAGACCCCCTCGGGAGCGGCGGGGCGCCGGACCTGTGACTTCTTCGGCGAGCCCCTGGTGGAGTCCACCGGGGAGGACGGACGCCTCCTGTCGCGGGAGTTTCCGGCGGCCCACGACATCGGCCTCACCGTCACCTATGAAGACTACATCACCCTGGAGGGATACCTCGTCCCCCGGCAGATCACCCTGCGGTGGGGCGCCTCCGAGAACCGCATGGTGATCCGCCTCATCGCGCTCGAGGCGCTCGCGGCGTTGCCGAGAAACAAGATAGAGCGGGTGCTCCCTCAATAGCCGATTGCCGATGGCCGGTCCTCGGTAATTTGTATATCTTCGGTTTGTGTTATAGGCTTCTATAAAGGATCTTCAAGGAGGAGTGGAGCATGGACATGATTTACGGGATTGTGATTTTGGCGTTCATCACCGTGATTGCGATCATCGGGGTGTTCAGCGACACGAAGAACCGGCCGGGCTTCAAGTGGTTTCTGGTGCTCCTTGTCCTCGCGGGGGCGGCCGCCGGCGGCGCCAGGCTGAACTACATCAAGGAAGCCGCCGAGAAAGACAAGAAGAAACTGGATGACGCGGTCGAGCTGGCCAAGAGCTCGAACAAGCTGGCAGAGGAGGAGATGAAGAGCCACCAGGCGGACGTCCAGAACTTCGGCCGACAACGGGATCGGCTCGAGGCGGATTACCTCCAGCTCCGCAAGGGGACGCTCATGCTGATCGGCCAGATCGCGTCGATGATGAAGCAGCTCGAAGAGCTGGAGCAGGAGATCGCCAAGACCAAGTCCTCCGATCTTGCCGAGATCGGGGTGAAGGCGCGGTTGGATACCTCCAAGAATCTCGTGTCCATCGCCAAGGACGCCCAGTGGATGGATCCGACGGGTCTCACCAAGATGGAGGCTTTGCTCAAGGACGACAAGCCGCTCAAGCCCAAGCACCTCACCACCCTTCAGAACGCCCTCAAGAGCAAGCCCATGGCCACGGAAGAGTGACCCTCCGGCTCGCCGCTGGAGGCGCCGGTCTGAGGTTCGAGCCGCGGCTTTTAGAGGAGAAGGTTTTCCCGGAGATGCGCAATGTATCTAATAGGAGCCGGCGGGCGAAGGAAAGGTGGTTTCAAATGAAGATACTCGTACTCTCAATCTCGGCGCTGCTGCTCACGATTGTCTCGCGGCCGGCCATCGGGATGGATCGCTCGGGGGGCGAGGCGGCGTCCGCGGTCACGTCCGATCTCCTCGCGAGGCACGACAAGGCGGAGGTCGAAAGAAACTATAAACGCAACCGCTTCATGCAGGTGATGGGCTTCGCGCTGCTCGGATCGAGCGTCGCGATGTCCGTGGCGGGAGCGGGGATGGTGGAGGGCTCTCCCTATGGCCCCGTGTCTCGTATCGGTCTCATCTCGATCGGTTCAGGGCTCCTCCATTTCATCGCCGCCGCGTTCCTGCTCGGGTTCTCCAAGAGCGTCATCAACCAGGAGCTCCCCGCGCTTCCGCCCCCTCGGCTGAAGCAGAAAACTGCATACGTCCTCACCGCTAACGGCGATATCCTCTTCTGATGACTGTCGACCTTCTCAGGAATCCAGCGCGTCCGCGATGGCGTCCGAAATCTCATCGATATCGAAAGGCTTCCGGATGAACCCCCGCGCCCCTTTGGCGATGAGCTCGTCCGCCATTTCGTCCCGGGAATATCCCGACACGAGCAGCACCTTGATTTCCGGGTTCAGCTTGACGAGCTCCAGGAAGGTCTCCTCACCGCTCATCTCCGGCATCAGGAGATCCAGGAGCACGAGCCCGATACGCTCGGATCGGTTTTTGTAGATGGAGAGGGCGTGCCGTCCGTTCTCCGCCAGGATGACCTCGTACCCCATCAGCTTCAGCATCCGGCGGCTGCTATTGCGGATCAGCGGCTCGTCGTCCACGAGCATGACGGTGGTGTCCTGGCTGAAGGCCTCCGGAGTCATAAATAAAACCTACGACGATTTGCCGGAGGTTCAAACCCAAGAGCTGAACTGAGTCAGTTTAATATTTGATCGTGAGTCCCAGTGCCCGGTCGAGCGACGCGATCACCGCCATGGCGGAATCCGGACGGTCGTCCGGGTTTTTGGCGAGCATGGAGAGGATAATCTGCTCTGCCTCGTCGTTGATGGGCAGATCCGGATTGAAGTAGCGAATGGGGGGGGCAGGATCCTTGATCCGTTTGATGAGCGCGTTCGCCACGCTCTCGTCATCGAAGGGGACCCTCCCGGTGAGGAGCCGGTACAGCATCATGCCGAACGAGAAGATGTCGGAGCGGTAGTCCACGGGCTTGGCCTGGCCCTGCTCCGGGGAGAGGTACTTGACCGTGCCGACGACGATGCCATCCAGCGTAAACCGCTCCCCGCCGAT